>CANJQU010000158.1 GCA_947476485.1 Chitinophagaceae bacterium | reverse complement strand
GACAAAAAGAAAAGTTTGAACCGATAACGCCCGGTTATGCCGGCCTGTATGTGTGCGGACCCACTGTATCCGGTGAGTCGCACCTGGGGCATGCCCGGCCATATATTACGTTTGATGTAGTGCAGCGCTACCTGAGACACCTGGGTTACAAAGTGCGTTATGTACGTAACATTACTGATGCCGGCCATTTTGAGGAAGAAGGCCGCGAAGCGATAGACAAAGTGGGCGAAAAGGCGAAGCTGGAAAAACTGGAGCCCATGGAAATGGTGCATAAGTACACCTCCCTTTTCCACCACGGCATGCGCCTGTTCAATTGCGAAGAGCCGGCAATAGAGCCGACAGCTACAGGCCACATCATAGAGCAGATCAGCATGATAGAAACCATCATTGCCAAAGGATATGCTTATGAGGTGAATGGTTCGGTGTACTTTGATGTAAAGAAATATGCCGAAAACTATCCTTACGGGAAACTGTCGGGCAGGATATTGGAAGACCAACTGGAAACTACGCGCGAGCTGGACGGACAGGATGAAAAGCGCAATAAAGTGGACTTCGCACTGTGGAAGAGCGCACCGCCTGAGCATATACAGCGGTGGATAAGCCCATGGGGCGAAGGTTTTCCCGGCTGGCATATTGAGTGCTCTGCCATGAGCAGCAAGTACCTGGGCGAGACCTTTGATATACACGGAGGTGGAATGGACCTGCTGTTCCCGCACCACGAGAGCGAGATAGCGCAGAGCACTATTGCTCACGGCCACCCGCCCGTGCGCTACTGGATGCACAATAATATGATCACCATCAACGGCAAGAAGATGGGCAAGAGCTATAATAATGTGATCAAGCTGTCTGAGCTGTTCAGCGGCAAGCATCCTATATTGGAGCAGGCGTACCATCCAATGGTGGTTCGTTTTTACATACTGCAAACGCATTACCGAAGCACACTGGATTTTGGTAATGAAGCACTGCAAGGCTCGGAGCGCGCATTGCGCCGCCTGTGGGAAGCTTATGAGGTGTTGCAGAAGTTCAGTCATCCAGGCAATGCAGACGCTAAGGACGCTGCGCTGGACAAGCAGGTAACCGACTGGTGCAATGAATTCGCCGACTTCATGAACGATGATTTCAATACGGCAAAGGTGATCGCCAATATGTTTGAACTTGCACCAGTGATCAACGGCATGAAGGGCGGCCAGGTAGCTGCCGGTGCATTGTCTGCCACTACATTTGCAATGCTGAAGGATTCTTTCAAAACATATATCGAGGACATCCTGGGCCTGCAACCGCTCCAGGTTGTGCAAAGTAACAAACTGGATGGGATACTCAATGTGTTAATAGAAATAAGGAAGGATGCGAAGAAGCGGAAAGATTTTGCAACTTCTGATGAGATCAGAAATAAACTGGTGGCTGCCGGCGTTATACTGAAGGATGAGAAGGACGGGACGGTGAGCTATACAATCGAGTAAATTGGATTTGCATATTGTGTTATAACGCTTCAATTGATTTATGTTTTATATCTTTGTAAAAGAGTTATTAAAATAGTGGGTATGAGCAAATTGGCAGGGGTTAAACTAGAGAAAGATGTGTCAGGCAGGATCAGGAAAGTAACTCTTGATATGAAGCATCATGCCCGGTTTATTGAAGATTATCTCGACCGCCTCGAAATAGCAGCTGCTAAGAAAAATGCAGTGTATGTCGAATGGAATGATTTAAAAGCAGAACTGGATAAAAAACATGGACTCAACTCAAAAGAGCTACACAGTAGTCTTAGAGCGCAAGGCCGAAAAACAGCTTAAAAGCCTTTCCAAAATCGATTATCTCAAAGTAAGCGCAGCTATCGAAAAAATAGCAAAAAATCCCCGTAATCATAATGCAATAAAGCTCACTGATAGCGATAATGAATACAGGTTCCGGATTGGTGATATCAGAATACTATACACGATAGAGGACCGGAAATTACATGTTTACGTTTTGAAGATCGGGAACAGAAAAGATGCCTATAGGTAAATCTGTAACAAGTATATATAGTTAATGAAAAAAATATCGCGGCTGTTAAATTACCTTATTGAATATAAAGGAAAGATAGGCCTCTATTTTCTCTTTAACCTGTTGAGCATTGTATTTGGCTTGTTGTCATTTACAATGCTCATTCCTGTGTTACAAGTTTTGTTTGGCATCAGCCCTGCAACAACTGTGTCGTCAACCGGCAGCGGTATCACCGGGTATATCACTTCATTCAAGTTGTTCCTGCTGCACCAGGATAAGCAGACCGCACTGCTATATATCTGTGTGGTCATAGTGGTATTTACTATACTCAAAAATCTGTTCCTTTACCTCGGTCTGTATATACTCAACCCACTGCGTAATGCTGTGCTCCGCAGGCTGCGTGATGATCTTTTTACAAAAACCCTGTCACTACCTATCGGCTTCTTTACTGAGGAACGTAAAGGAGACCTTATCTCCCGCATGACCAATGACATCAATGAGGTGGAACTGTCGATAATGAGTGTGCTGGAAGTATTCATCCGTGAGCCGCTGACAATCATCGCTTTCCTCGGTACTATGATATTCATCAGCTACAAGCTTACATTGATCTTGTTTGTTGGGTTGCCTATCGCGGGTTTGGTAATCGGCCGTGTGAGTAAGTCGCTGCGCAAGTCATCGAACATAGCGCAGGAGCAGCTTGGAAATATGTTGGGTGTGATTGATGAAACACTGGTAGGAATGAGGGTACTAAAAGCTTTCAACGCCGAGAGCCACCAGCATCTCCGCTTCATGAAGCTGAACAACCTGCTGTTTCGTACCCGTAACCGTATTGCCGCGCGGCGTGAGCTTGCTTCTCCTTTGTCGGAGACGATGGGGATCATTGTAGTGAGCATTATACTTTGGATAGGCGGTAAGATGGTATTTGCTAATAATGGCTTTGATGGCGCCACCTTTGTTGCTTATATCGGACTGTTCAGCCAGATCATTAACCCATTTAAGAACCTGTCATCCGCGTTCTACAATGTACAAAAAGGCACATCGGCCCTTGATCGTATAGAGCATTTACTTACGGCGCCCAACGTGATCACTGAAATTGCCGACCCGAAACCACTTCCTGCTTTTTCACAGAACATCACATTCAGGAATGTAGGCTTCTCCTATGGTGACAAAAAGATACTGGAAGGAATAGACCTCGTGATTGAAAAGGGAAAAACGATCGCGCTTGTCGGCGCGTCGGGATCCGGCAAGTCAACGCTGGTTGATCTGATACCACGGTTCCATGATGTGGCAACCGGGGAGATACTGATCGATGGTATCAATATTAAAGAATGCAAGCTCTACGATCTGCGCCGCCTGATGGGTGTGGTGAGCCAGGACCCAATACTGTTTAACGATACCATTTACAACAACATTACACTTGGCACCGGCGGAGCTACGCAGGCACATGTAACGGAGGCCGCCAGCATCGCTAATGCAGATAATTTTATTAAACAGAAGGGCGAAGGATATCAAACCGTTGCCGGCGACCGGGGTGCCCGGCTTAGTGGTGGCGAGCGCCAGCGTATTACGATAGCGCGAGCCGTCTTAAAAAACCCTCCGATCCTTATCCTAGACGAAGCAACCTCTTCGCTAGACACTGAAAGTGAGCGCATAGTTCAGGAAGCTATAAACAACCTGATGAAGAACCGTACCTGCATTGTGATCGCACATCGCCTTTCTACCGTGCAGCATGCCGATGAAATAATAGTGCTGGAAAAAGGAAGAATAGCAGAGCGTGGCACACATACCGGCCTGCTTGCAAAAGATGGTATTTACAGGCGCCTTGTTGAAATGCAGCAAGTGAAATAGAAAGTTAAAGGTTAAAAGGCAAAACGCAGAATTCGGGATTTCTTTGCTGGTGCTGATCCTGGTTTTAAGCTTTGACTTTTAACTTAAAAGAATACCCATAAAATCCGAATAAAAAAAATTTATCTGAAGTTGTCTACCCCATATATTTGCAATACACACATTGTCTGATCACTCATTGTTACACTCTTAGGATTTATTTTTTAACTTTTGATTTATGAGCAAAATACTTGTTACCGGTGGATGCGGTTATATTGGCGGACACACTATTGTGGATCTCATCCAGAATGGTTTTGACGTTATTTCAGTAGATGATCTTTCAAGAGGATCTATGAAAATGCTGCAAGGCATAGAGAAGATAGTGGGCCGGCCCATAAAAAACTACAAAGTAGATCTTTGCGACCTTGATGATACCGAAGCTATATTCATAGAAAATCCAGACCTGGTAGGTGTTATCCATTTTGCCGCTTTCAAATCGGTACCTGAATCTGTGGAACATCCGCTCATGTACTTTAAGAACAATCTAAACTCCCTGATCAATATCCTGCAGTGCGCCGAAGACTTTGATGTGGATAATTTTGTGTTCTCCTCGTCCTGTTCGGTTTATGGTAATGCTACCCAGTTGCCTGTATCAGAAGACGCTCCGCTTGCAGAGCCCGAATCGCCATATGCACGCACCAAGCAGATGGGCGAGGCTATGTGCCGCGATTTCACCAATCTCCACAAAGACTTTAATACCATACTCCTTCGCTATTTCAATCCGGTAGGAGCACATCCGTCGGCTATGATCGGTGAGTTCCAGGATCTGTCTGAAAGCGTGGTTCCCGTAATCACGAAGACTGCTATCGGCGCCCGTAAAGAGATGACCGTTTTTGGCACCGACTATGATACCCGCGACGGCTCCTGTGTTCGCGATTATATACATGTGAGCGACATAGCGCATGCCCACACGAAAGCGCTGCAGTATATTATTGAAGACCGCAACAAGTCGAACTGCGAGATCTATAATCTTGGCACCGGCAATGGTGTGACCGTACTTGAATTAATAAAGGCATTCGAAAAGGTATCGGGCGAAAAGCTAAACTATAAACTGGGACCTCGCCGCCCCGGAGATGTAATAGAAGTATACGCCAATAATAACAAGGCCCGCAAATCTCTAGGTTGGGAAACAAAGCATGACCTGGATGCAATGATGGACACCGCTTGGCGCTGGGAGCAAGCCCTCGCCGCAAGTAAAAAGCCGGTGGCCGGTTAACGTTTACCAGAAACCGCCGTAGTGTGCTCTCGGGCGATAGTGATGGCGATGCCAGAAATAGTTGTGCGCTTTGTGGCCTATGAACTTTTTCTTTTTCACATACTTGGCACTATATATCGTGCGGCCGCAACTGCTCGCAAAAATAAGCACCACCAACAGAGCTATTAAACTGGTAAGTTTGTTTTTCATACGGATCGACTTGCAAAATACTTTATTATTTAATATCGTGTTAGTGTATTCAGGTATTTTCTTTCATTAATTTTGGTTGTCGTTTTTTTAAATGTGAGTTCCTGCTTTTAACATTTTGCAGGAAACCACCTGAGTTTCCTTTGCGTTAATAATAGCTCACAAACTAAAGATCATGAAAAAGACCTCATTCCTGCTGCTTATACTATTGTCTTTTACTTTCATTTATTCCTGCACTGCGCAGCAACAGGATGAAACCAAAAACCCGTACTACACGCCAAACGACAACACCAAACTGGCAGTGAGCAATGCCGACTGGAAAAAAATATTGAGTTCAAAAGTGTATTACATCATGCGCGAAAAAGGCACTGAAGTTGCCAATACCGGCCCATATGTGCACAACCCAAAGAAAGGGATCTATCATTGTGCAGCCTGTGGCCATGCCCTGTTCAGCTCAGATGCCAAGTTTGATAGCGGCACTGGCTGGCCGAGCTTTTACCAGCCATACAACGGCAAGAGTGTTTTGCAGGCTACAGACAAATCACTAGGTATGGAGCGCGATGAAGTAGTGTGTGCGCGCTGCGGTGGACACCTGGGCCATGTTTTTGAGGATGGCCCTAAGCCAACTGGCTTGCGATACTGTATGAATGGGTATGCGTTAAACTTTACCCCAAGCCCCTGAAGGGAGTGCTAATGAATATATTTTCAGCCTGATGCTCTTGCCTGTGCGAAAAGTATATTCACAAGCTAAGCCGCCTTTAGTGGGTTTGGGGGTGTCAGCGGGTTGAGTTGGGTGCACTTTTCTCCATGTGATAATGCGGAATACCTACTTCTACAAATTCATCACCTATCTGCTGGTAGTCCATACTTTTATAGAAACCAAGTACCACTTTGCGGGCGTGGAGTATGATCTTTTTATATCCGTTTTGCCAGGCATTTTGTTCCAGCGCCTGCACCAGTTGACGGCCAACTCCTTTTCTGCTCCACTCGTCATAAACCGCCATGGCACGCAACTGCACTGTATCTGAATCTTTGGGCTCCATGAGCACACAACCTATTATTTTGCCCTCATGTTCTGCAATAAAAAAGGTATTGGTATTATCCCGGTCAAGGTTCTCGTTCTTAAGCGAGAGACCAAGGGGTTTGCGCAGCATTGCTTCCCTCAGTTCCCATACCTCCTGGTACCGGGGAGAAGATATATTCATGACGGATACGGAGACATTCATGGCTTATCTGAGTTCTATTATTACAGTTTCGGTTGCCTTCACTAAAAAAGTGATCACTATGTCTTTTGCACCGGGTATAGCCGGAGCTTTACGGAAATGAGCTTCATACATGCCGGGTTGTATCCTCAACGGCTGCACGGCTACATCGCTAAGATTCAGCGTATGGAAGTACAGAAACTTGTCTCCCTCCTGCTTGTATAGGTCCGTCGTCTTTATCCTGTCGTCATAAACAAACTTTGCGAACCCAGGCTGCGGTATTGTAATTACAGCTTCATTAAAATCAATGTCCTCATTCCTGTCGATCTGCGGGAAAGTGTTGATCATGATGTGGTAGTTTCCCGGCTCGTATTCCAGGCGCTCATTGCACCTCTGGTCCTGCACACGTCCACCCTGCACCTTATTGCGCTCTATCACCCGGGCTACGAACTCTACTACCGGCCTGTTTGGCGCCTTAGCGTATTCAAAACTCAGCGTGCATGGCTTTACGATAACAACTATTTTATTCTTCTTGCCTGCTTCAATTTTTACGTTCTTTACCTCAAGGCTCTTTTTAGCAGAAAGGGCTATGTTAAAAGTACCGACCGGTAGCGTAGTTTGCGGATCCGGATTACCGCTGGCATCTACCGTGCGATAAAACGATTTTACGATGTTGTTAGTGACGGGATCCAGCAACAACATCTGCGGTGTACTGTTGAAATACTTTCCTTTACCGTTCGTGAGATATACTTCTACCGTAGTCTCCTTTGCATCTTCCCTCTCTATTGTATATTCCGCTTTTTTCGGTCCGGGAGTTTCTTTTTCTGCCACTGGTTTAACCGGGGCTGCAACCTTAGGCAGGTCTATTTTCATCGGCGGAAGCGGTGGCATTTTCACCGGCACTATGGATTTTTCCTCGATAACGATCAGTATCTGTATGTGCCTGTAGGAAGCCAGGGTTAGGCGCGCTATTTGTTCCGCCTTATTTTTGGGAGCGGGTGGCTCATCAATTACTACTGGTGGCAATTTTACGCCAGGCTGCACCGCAGTCATGTTCTTCAATGCAGGGGTACGGGTGGTAAAAGCCTGTGGCTGAGCCGGAGCGAGGCGTGTGATGTTGTCTGAAGACAATGTTGCCGGAAATTTTATGTCGACAACAGGCATTGTACGGACTTG
>CANJQU010000157.1 GCA_947476485.1 Chitinophagaceae bacterium | reverse complement strand
AACGGATTTTACAAAGTGCGACTGGCAATTGCATCAAAAAAGAGCGGAAAATCCGGAGGTGCAAGAGTAATAACAAATATTAAAGTGATAAATAAAACTGTCTACCTGGTAAGCATCTACGATAAATCAAGCAAGGAAACAGTGACTATAAAAGAATTAAAGGACTTTTTAAGACTTCTTCCATAACCATAAAAATGACGAAAGATGAAAAGTGAAAAAGATAAGATTTTGAGCTCATTAAAAAAGGGTGCAAAGGAAATCGCGAAAATTGAATCAGGAAAGGCTAAAGGTCAGCCCGCCGGCAATATGATACAGGAGTTGATCAAAGAAAGAGATGGCAGGGGCGGCTCGCGGGCTGGTGCCGGCAAGAAATCTTCTTTGCAATCCCGGTATCCCAACGAAACAAAAAAACTCATAACGCTCAGGGTCTACCCCACACAATTGAAGCAGATAGAAGGTAAATATGGCAGCCTGCAGGCCGCCGTGGATACGCTTACAAAGTAAGTCGTTCGGGACTGGCTTTCCTTGTTCTACGTCCTCGGCAGTCTTCGCTTTTCAGCGGTACTCGCGTAGTGATTTGCCGACAACCGAGGCACCTGCCCATCAGAAAAAAATGTTAATACCCGATCATTCCCACATTTTTCAAAGCAGCTTGGCACGCCTTTATTTGTACACCAAATAGAAGAGCAAAAAAACGAGACTATGGAAACTTTACATGAAAGGGACGAGCACATACGCCACATGGAAATGATCGCACATAAACTATTATTGATCGGCCGGGTACTGCGCCTGGGCTGCGAACAAGCCATTGACCACTTTTGCGGTGATGATGATAAACGCTTTGTGATGGAACTGGAAAAAAGCGATCCTTATAAGGTGAAAGAGGCACTGCTGATCGAATTGCAGCAAAGAAGCAACAGGCATCATTATTCTGCATTGGGGTGTTAGTAAACCGACATCTAAGAGGATTTATATCCACAGCGAGTCCTTGTTGGGTATAGTGGTCCGACAAGTTATCCACAACACCGTTTTCTCATTTCTGTTTTCCACCCAAAAATTTGTACCTTTGTGTGACCGCAACAGTTTCCTCATTTCATTTATTTAGAATACAAAGGGCTGCGCACCGGTCTTTAAAAACGGAGCGTTATGACAAAGTACATTTTTGTAACCGGGGGCGTTACATCTTCATTGGGAAAAGGCATTATAGCAGCATCTTTGGCTAAACTGCTCCAGGCACGTGGGTTTACCACCACCATTCAGAAATTTGATCCATATATAAATGTAGACCCGGGTACGCTGAACCCCTACGAGCATGGCGAATGCTATGTTACCGAAGACGGCGCAGAGACCGACCTTGACCTTGGCCACTACGAGCGCTACCTCAATACCTTCACATCGCAGGCCAATAATGTGACCACCGGCCGCATTTACCAGCATGTGATCAACAAAGAGCGCGAAGGCGCCTACCTGGGCAAAACCGTTCAGGTAATACCACACATCACCGACGAGATAAAGCGCCGCATGCTATTGCTGGGCGAAGACAATAAATTTGACATTGTAATTACAGAGCTCGGCGGCACTGTGGGCGATATTGAATCACTGCCCTACATAGAGGCAGTTCGCCAGTTGAAATGGGAGATGGGCACAGAGAATTGCCTGGTAGTGCACCTGACATTGGTGCCCTATCTGAAAGCGGCAAAAGAGCTGAAAACCAAGCCTACACAGCACTCTGTGAAGATGATGAGTGAGCATGGACTGCTGCCCGATGTGCTGGTATGCCGTACGGAAGAACCGCTGTATAAAGACATTAAAAGAAAGATAGCCCTGTTCTGCAACGTAACGCAGGACGCAGTAATTGAGGCTCTCGATGCCGACACCATCTATGGTGTGCCGCTCGAAATGATGCGCGAGAGACTGGATGTGATCTGCCTGGAGAAGCTGCAAATGCCTATGGGCAAGGAACCCGACATGACCAAGTGGAAGGAGTTTCTAAACAAGCTGCGTTACCCTAAGAGCAAAGTGACCATCGGGCTCATAGGCAAGTATGTAGAGCTGCAGGATGCTTATAAATCCATACTTGAAGCGCTGATACATGCCGGCGCTATGAATGAGTGTAAAGTAGAAGTACGCAACATACACTCTGAATACCTGACCAAAGAGAATGCCAAGGAAAAGCTGCACAATGTAGACGCTATACTTGTAGCGCCGGGCTTTGGCAGCCGTGGTATAGAAGGCAAGATAGATGCGATTCGCTTTGCACGTGTCAACAATATCCCGTTCTTCGGTATATGCCTGGGTATGCAGATGGCCTGCGTGGAGTTTGCCCGCAATGTGCTGAACATGCCTAAGGCCCACTCCACAGAGATGGACCCGGACACAGACCAGGGCGTTATCTGCATGATGGAAGAGCAGAAAGCCATAACCCAGATGGGTGGCACTATGCGCCTGGGCAGCTATGCCTGTGAGCTGCAAAGCACTTCAGCTACAGCAGCGATCTACGGCAGCACCAGCATCACAGAGCGTCACCGTCACCGCTATGAGTTCAACAACGAATACCTCGCAGCTTTTGAGGCCGCAGGTATGACACCGGTAGGTAAGAACCTCAAGACAGACCTCGTAGAGATCGTGGAGTTAAAAGATCATCCGTTCTATATAGGCGTTCAGTTTCACCCCGAGTATAAGAGTACAGTTGAGAATCCGCACCCACTGTTCGTAGCCTTTGTAAAGGCCGCAAAAGAGGCCCAGGAGCAACGCAACGGCTACGCTAAACGTACTACAGAGAAGAGTGCAGTATAAGCAGTTATAAAATCGGAAAAACAAATGTGCTTAATAGCACCCGTTGGCTGAGAACAGCAACACAGCTAAATGCTTGGTTCCCCCTTCAGGGGGACAGGGGGTAGGGCCGGGGGTGCTTTATACAGCGAAACTTTCGCCACAACCGCAACTGCGGCTGGCATTGGGGTTGCTGAAATGAAAGCCCTTGCCATTGAGCCCGTCGGAGAAATCGAGGGTCGTATCGCAGAGGTAAAGGAAACTCTTAAGGTCGGTAACCAGTTTTACGCCCTGGTCTTCAAACACCTGGTCGCGGGGCTGGGGTTCATTGTCAAAGTCCAGCTTATAAGACAAGCCGGAGCAGCCGCCACCCACTACACTCACACGAAGAAAATAGTCATCAGTGAGGCCGGAATCCTGCCTGAGCTTCATGACTTTTTCCTTCGCTTTATCACTTACGTAAATCATTGTCTTTTATTTTTCTTGCAAGTAGATAGTATTTAGTACCTAGTAGTTAGTCGCGAATAAAATCGCGCGAAATTTCCGGTGACAAAACGACCAACGACTAGGTACTATGTACTAACTACTAAATTACTTAATGTGCCTTCTTCTCAGCCACCAGTTCTGGCAGGCCATTCTTCACACGGTAATCGTTGATAGCCGCCTTTATAGCGTCTTCAGCAAGCACAGAGCAATGTATTTTTACAGGAGGAAGATTAAGTTCTTCCACGATGTCCATATTGTCTATGGCCAGCGCCTGGTCTACTGTTTTCCCTTTCAGCCACTCGGTAGCGAGGGATGAAGAAGCAATAGCCGAGCCGCAACCGAAGGTCTTGAACTTAGCGTCGCTGATCAGGCCGCTCTGCTCGTCCACCTCTATCTGCAGGCGCATAACGTCGCCGCACTCCGGCGCACCCACCAGGCCAGTACCTACGTTGGTCTTTGCCTTATCAAGTGTTCCTACGTTCTTAGGATTAGTATAATGGTCAATAACTTTTTCTGAATATGCCATGGTATTAATTTGAAAATTTGAAAATTAGGGAATTTGAAAATGCACTCAAAATCTGATCCCTCTTAACTCTTTTATTTTTGAAATTCCGGCATCCAAAATCTGAACATTTTCAAATTTTCAAATCCCCGAATTTTCAAATTGATTAGTGATGCGCCCACTCAATCGCGTTAATGTCTACACCCTCTTTGAACATCTCCCAAAGGGGGCTCATTTCGCGCAGCTTGATCACGGTGTCTTTTATTGCTTTTATGGTAAAGTCTATCTGTTCATCTGTTGTGAAACGTCCCAGCCCGAAACGAAGTGAGCTATGTGCGAGATCATCGCCCAGGCCCAGCGCCTTCAGTACATAAGAAGGCTCCAGCGATGCCGATGTGCATGCCGAACCGCTCGACAGCGCTATGTTCTTGTTGAAGCCCATCATCAGGCCTTCACCTTCTACATACTTGAAGGAGATGTTAGCTGTATGTGGGAGGCGGTGCTCGGGAGTGCCGTTTACATAGGTTTCTTCCAGTTCCATGAGCGAGCTTTCGAGCCTGTCGCGCATAATGCTGAGGCGCTTTGCTTCGCTTTCCATTTCGTTCATGCAGAGTTCACACGCCTTGCCAAAACCAACGATAGCAGGCACGTTCAGCGTACCGCTGCGCATGCCGCGCTCATGGCCGCCGCCGTCCATCTGCGAAGTCACCTTCACACGTGGATTTTTACGACGAACGTATAACGCACCAACGCCCTTAGGTCCGTACATTTTATGCCCGCTGAAGGCCATAAGGTCAATACCATCGGCCAGTACATCCACCGGTATTTTACCCACCGCCTGTGTTGCATCTGTAAAGAAGAGTATGCCATTCTTCTTAGCTATCGCGCTGATCTCACGGATAGGCTGTATCACACCAGTCTCGTTATTGCCATACATGATGGATATAAGGATGGTCTTTTCGGTGATCGCTTTTTCCAGCTCCGCAAGATCTATCAGGCCATCTTCCTTCACATTGAGGTAGGTAACTTCGCCACCGGATTTTTCTATGTGCTTGCAGGTATCCAGCACTGCTTTATGCTCAGTGGTACAGGTGATGATATGGTTGCCTTTTGAAGCGTACATTTCGTACACTCCCTTAATGGCAAGGTTATCGGCCTCTGTAGCTCCTGAAGTAAATATGATCTCTTTGGGGTCTGCATTGATCAGTTTAGCAACCTGCTCACGAGCGTAGTCTACGGCTTCTTCTGCTACCCAACCAAAAGAGTGGTTACGGCTGGCGGCATTGCCAAATTTCTCAGTAAAATACGGCAGCATCGCTTCCAGCACACGCGGGTCCATCGGGGTCGTGGCGTTGTTGTCAAGGTATATTGGCAATTCTAATTTCATAACTTTATTCTTTCAAAACAGATTAGCTTACAAAGTTACGTCAAAAGTGCTATTTTGGGGCGAATCCTCAGTGGGTTTAATATATAACCCTATTATCAAAAACTATAAGACAAATGTTAAAAATTGAACATCTGGGCATAGCAGTAAAAGAACTGGCAACATCGATCCCTTTATTTGAACAATTACTCAATACTCCGTGCTACAAAACCGAGGAAGTAGCCACAGAAGGTGTAAGCACGGCCTTTTTCCAGACAGGAGACTCAAAGATAGAGCTGCTGGAAGCTACCAGCGAAACCAGCCCGATCTCCAAGTTCATTGCAAAAAAAGGGGAGGGCATCCACCACATAGCGTTTGAGGTTGAAAATATTGAAGCCGAAATGAAGCGTTTACAAGCCCTCGGCTTCGAACTTTTGAACGAAACCCCTAAAAACGGCGCTGATAATAAACTTGTTTGCTTTCTTCATCCAAAAACGACAAATGGGGTGCTGATAGAGCTGTGCCAGGAGAAGAGGAGCTAAAACATCTTATAAAGCACTATAAAGATATTTACCAGCCACGATAGTATATTCAGGATAGTGATGATGATGCCTTGTTTTATTGTGGCATTGTCATAGGTCATAATTCTCCTGCCATCCGGCAGTGTTGTTTTAGCAGCTAAGATAAAAAGCCCGAGAAACAGGCCTGCAATACCAGGAAAATACCATACAAAATAGCTTGCAGGAATATCAGATAGCCCGCTGATTCCCTGAATGTCACTGAGTGCATGGTAATCATGCCGCCCGTAAATGTTGGCAATAACCGGACTGAGCGCAGTGGAATATCCGATGAATATTATCCACGGATTCAATCGCTTCTTTTCAGAAAGTACAGCAATCCGCTTCTCCTGCATTTTTGCTATTGTGCGCCCCGAAATTGTGATATTTCTGCCTTTCAGCAATGCCATGGCAGTATTGAAATTGTCCGCCCCCCATTCGTCCGGCTTAGCGACAATGTCCTTCAGTTCATCAATGCTCATTGCATTGAGTGGATGATCCGGGTCTATGTTGGCAACATCTATTTCAGTATGGGCATAGAGTAGCGCGTTGGCTGTTGGGAAATCTGTAGCTGCGATGCGCAGAATGTAGCCATCCTCATAATTACTCCCAACGAAAACCCCGCCCAGCCCGGTGGCTTTCTCTGCGATTTCAGTTACAATGCCAGCCTTTCGCAGCTTCTCAGCTACTTCGGTGGCCTCACTTTTTAATGAAAATGTCTGGTATGCTAATAGTTCATCCATACAATAGATTAGATCGCTCAAAATGGAAATGCACAGGTGCTGCTATAAAAGTAATTGTTTATCTATGAGTTCTGCTTTTTCACCTCCGCATAAACTCCACCATCCCTTTAAGGTTATCTCCCGCACTATAACAAATCACATGATGACACCCTACTGTGGCAGACAAGTCTATTAACTGAACGGTGGAGTGGGGGTAGCTGCTACCAAAGTACAACTGCAGATCAGCGGCGGCATTGTCGTAATTACAGCCAAGACAGGTATTTCCGTATTTGTAGGGGCCGGGACCAAATATGCCGATCTTCTTTTTGAGCACAAAGTCGTTTGAATTGTAGATGATACACAACCGGTAGTTGTCTTTTGTTCTATAATCGATAGCAGCGTTCCGTGCATAGTAGGCCTGGAACCGCTCCACACCCGATATGGCAGGGGCGATGAGACATAAATTGAGTGTTTTATTTGCCGGTGTTGCAGAGCGGTCTTTACTTGTATCGAAAAGCGCGCTGCAGGCTACTTCTGCGCCCAGGCTATGTGTTACAATATTTATCGTATCAAACGACAATCCTGTTATCAGTTTTCTCAGTCCGATGCCGACTTTCCCTGCATTTTCACGCGCTGTTTCAAACAGTTTAAACAGCTCTTTATTGCGCCGTGTATTTTTGGAGAAACAACAATCATACATACCGTCCCAATATACCTCAACAAACAGCAACGGGCTATTGCTGAAGTTGTTAATAGCGTTTTCAAGCGTGCCGTAATCCTGCGGAGCTGGTGAGTCGCCGTTTAGGGCTTTAAAGGATTTTCTATACCCGTGAACCAGGAAGGTAACAGAAGCCGCCTTTGTTCGCTTTGCTTCAATGGAACGCTTTACTGAAGCGGTAATGGAGTCATTTAATACCAACAGGTTAATGACTGTGTATTTGTCAAAGCCGCAATGATACGAGTTGCAAATAGTTGCGAAATCAGCAGGATGTGCTTTATACCATGTTTTGAGCGAAGCGTCGGAATGTGATAACGATGAGTCGGGGATAAAATAGTCGGGATAGATGTTGCCGTCCTTGTCGAAAAAGACTGCGCTTGTGCTTCTGTCGAGACGACGTTCACCGTACAACACGTTTGGCTGAGCGGGGCAACCGGCCGGGATTAGTAAGAGCAACCATAAGAACAGAAGTAGCCTCATATTGAAAGCGCCATTTTCTCCTAAAAATAGTGATAAAATCAAGGGGGACCGACAACAACAGCTATATCCCGGAATTGAGGTGGATAATTTGTCGAAATTTTT
>CANJQU010000156.1 GCA_947476485.1 Chitinophagaceae bacterium | reverse complement strand
CAATGTTGCCGGAAATTTTATGTCGACAACAGGCATTGTACGGACTTGGTCAACATTTTTCGGGGCGGGTGGGGCCGTATTAAACTGCCGGGGTTTTGCGAGCGCCATACCGCTTATGTGTTCCTGTTCAGTTGGCACAACAATATTCACTACCGGCATTTTTTCAACTGACTTTACTTTTTTCAGTACCGGCTCAGTAATTGCGAGTGTTTTGCCGCTGGCCAGTTCCATTGGGGCTATGCGCTCAATGGCTGGCGGCACAACAATCTCTACAGAAGGTAACGACGCTGCCTTGATGGCTTTCGGCGACGGGATGGCTGTGTATACATTACCATAACCTGTCATTTTAAGACGGGCAATGTTATTGACAGGCAACTTAGCAGGCTGCACATCAACTTTTATTTTAGTCTCCGGCTTTGCAACGGTGTCCTTAGGAACGATCGCCATTGGTTTTACCACCGTGTCTGCTTTTTTTACCGGCTTTTGTATATCAGATTCTGTAACCTTAATTTCGGGAATATTTACTTTTAAAACACTTGGGGTATTTGCGGCAATGGTCTGTATTTCTTTGTAGTCAGTTTTTGAGATCCTGAGTAACGGGCGGAAAGCAGTAACAATGGTGTTTACGGCCTTGGGTATATCGGCGTCTTTGGTGACCTGCAGATATTCACCCATGCAGGAATAAGTAGTCTTTAATGCCGGATCGTCTTCAAGGCTGATAATGTATGGCTTGAAGTAGACCTTGTACTTCATGAGCTTCTTCATCACCTCGCAGATATCGCCACCACAACTCTCGCCACCATCCGTTATGAGGATGATGCTATAGGCGTTATGCACTTCGTCCACAAGATCAAATTTTGCAGCCTGCGTGAGCGCATAGGCAATTGGGGTGACCCCAAGCGGTCGTATATCTTCGAGGCGCAGGGACATTTGTGTCCGGTTGTCCTTGCTAAAAGGAACCTCGTTCCGGGTATCGTAACAATTCTTCTGGTCTACGGTATACTGGTGCCCGAAAACGCGGAGCGAGAACTCAACCTGGCTGTTGACCGCATAAACGCTATCCATGATCCGAAGGATAACCTCATCGGCTGCTTTGAACTTCTCCTTGCCACTCGGCCATTTTTGCAACATACTTGATGACTCATCCAGCAATATGAGAATGCGTGACTGTGTCAGTTCGCTTTTGGGTTGGGCAAACGAACTATAAGTACAGAAAAGACTTAATAAGAATACTAAAAATCCGGTTAAACGCATGAAACGCACTAAAATAACAAACCTACACTTAATGAATGAAAACGAAATTCAAAAATACGGCGAAATAATGAGTTGCTTAGCATAGATGAGTGCTCAATCGGCTGCAATTCGCTAAACACATGTTAAGACTGAGAACTTTAGAAAGCAGTGGAAATTGAATTTCGGACTCAATTAGACAGTGGTAATGAAAATTTTATAAGGTACAGTGTACATCGCATCTAAAAAGTACTCCTTTCTGTAAGTTTTCAACCGAGATAAATGTGAATCAATTACCTAATTCCTTTAAGGTCCTCAAATAAAGTATCGCTTTCTATAATGTCATTTAAGGCATCAAAATCTATTTTCGACTTTGGTTTCTTAAAATAAGCGTTGTATGAAAAAGTCTTCCCTACTTTTTCATGCGCAGCTTTCTCGTTTACGACAATAGTGTTTATCGAAGCCAATGTTTCATTGTAGGCTTGCCTTAACCTATTTTCATCTTTGTAATGGCTAAGAACCGCGCCAATGTTTTTGTAAATACCGTAACACATGAGTTCATCGGCATAAGCTAACACTTCATTTTGTCCTACGAGACTGGACTTTTGATTTTGCACAAATCTATAGATTCGATATGCTGATAATAGTTGCTGATAAATCGCTGAGTCCTTATTACCATCAAATAATTTTTCCAATGGGTGCTGCTCATAAGTGGAGGCATCAAAAATTCTTTGAAGAACGCTAGCAATACTATTTTTGGCTGTCTGGGGTTCCTCAAAGAATGTGGCAAACCAGAATTTGATAACTGTTTCACTTTCGACCGCATCTTTATAGTGTATACTGTCTTTTAAAAAATTTTCTCCTCGCTTAGTAATGTAGTTGATTCCTGCATTATTAAAAACTTCTTTTGTTAGAGTATTAAATTCTTTATTACTAATCTTGTCTCTGTAATTTATTGGCGTTTGTGTATTTGTCGCGTCCGTAATCTTCTCAATGAGATTTTTGTCTTTTGATTCATATACTCTAACGTTTACATACACGTCTTTTAAGAGACTTGGATTTCGCTGATAATTCGAATAAAGCACCCAACTCGTTTGCAAACCATTTACGATCTGAGGATTTATTACTGGTAATAAATACATATCATTTTGTGGCTGCTTCGGTAATGACAGCTCCTCGCAAATAATGGTGATACCGTTATTAAGAAAGGGGAAATATACCGCTTCGTCTCTTCTATTCAAGGTTTCATTCATTCTTTTATTTGCTCTTACTTTTACCCCTAAATAAGAGCGGATATTTTCCTCAAATAGCGAAGTTATTGTTCCGTTTGTTTTTTTTTCATACGTCATTAGCTCGCATAATTCTGTGGCCTTAATCCTGAAATTTGCAGCTCTGATATCCTGTATTGCATATGTGTATAATCCTTGACTATCCAATGCAGAAATATTGGACTTCTCGGGATGAAAAATAAATTTTATTTCAGCCCGCTTTTGCCTGGCAAAATTTGCAACTTTATCATATAGGTCATTAGAATCAATAACTTTAAAGTTGTTTTCCGGATCATTATAGGTGTTGTAAATAGGAGTATTGTTTCCATATTCCGGATCATCGTTTAAACCGTTATAAACAAAATATAATTTGCTTTCAATAACGATTCCTTGTTCCGAAAGTTGCTTATACTCATCCATCCATCGCTGTAAATTTTCAACGTTTTGTTTTCCAACCTTATTGCCATAGGAAAATATGTCTCTGAAGTCACTTTTAAATTTGTCCACCTCATTGGCGGCCAAACCCTTCTTGTTTTTGCACTGGAATACATGCATTACAAAATACTCTCCCTGGTCTTGAAACCAAATTCCATCAAATCCTCCATCTTTTTTTCCCTTTACTAATATATTATCATAGACCTCTTGAAAAGGTTTATCAAGGATCGCTGCAATCGAAAAGATTTCGAAAGCCAAATTTCTATTTTCACTTGAATTGGTGCTTTGCGGAAATTGTGCGGAAATCCTGTCAAGATAGCCGTTTATGAAAAGTTCTCTATTGTTCATGGAAGAATTTTAATTCTTTTGCGAGTAATTGTCCGAATCGTCGGTTTTACTAAAAATTTGGGTGAGCGGACATCAAAGATAAAAGTAATAAACAAATGGCTCACATTTCTGTCAAGACATTTATTGCGTAGAAGATTGAGCGTTAAAGATTTCAACTATGTCTCTTTTTTATAAATACTTACCTTTGGTAGCTATGAATACAACTAAACATGAGTCTTATAACACTGGAAATCGTCCCTAACACCAAAAATCTCATTTTGCTATTCTCCTCAGCTTGTCGTTAATGGCATTGGCATAGCTTTTCTTTGCGCCTGCTGATAAAAACGACTGTTCAACAAAACGCTTCATTTCATTTTGCTTTTGGGTGAATTCATCAAGTATTCGCTGTGCTCTTTTTTCTACAATGCCTAACCTTTTTGACAGCTCTATAAAGTTTGCCAAGCCATAGTGCCCATATGCCGCAAAGTACTCTGAATCAATATCTCCCTCGTAAAGGTCTAGTGCGGTGTCTGATTCGTGCGGTGTGTGAATTACTGTACTCATCAGGTCGTATGCAGGGGCCAGCTTGTATTCGCCTTCATCGGTTCTTATCAGCGAAAAATTTTTTAAGTGCGCATCCCCGTTTGAGACAATATAATTGAACACCACGATCCGGAAGAATTTTTCAAGCGCGGGCATTGCTGCTGCTACGTACTTTTTTATCAACATCCCGATCTCTACATAGGTGCCATCATACTTGAATGCTTCGCCGTGAGTTTGCCTTGAGCGGTTTGTAAGCTGGGCAAAATCTTCCTGCATGTATTTTGAGCCGTCACTTTTTACATCGAACCGGCGCGTGATATAAGCCGGCTGGCGGTCTTTGAAAAGGATCAAAGCGTTTGCTGCAGTATCTATGCCAAATACCTGCTCAGCTATCTGCATGGTAAGATGTTCATTTTCCGGTGCATCTTCTATGCTCATGAGCTGCCTTGCCGGGGGCACAGGCTTCAGAATGTATTGCCCGTTTTTTTCAGACAATACCAATGCTCCATCTGCCAGGCTAAGCGAATATTTTAATTGTACTCCTGATATGGACAAGCGCTTTGAAAACTCCTGGTATGTATCGATATTATCTGCTTTAGGAGCGTCGAAATCAAGCACAGATAAAATTTTACTTTTATCAAACAGTTTCTTTCTGCAGCGCAGGCAGTAACTTTCATTTACCTCAATATAACACGCCAAACATTTCATCATCTTCCGGTTTAACTGTTATTGCCCCTATGGTATCATAGCGCGCAGTAAGTAAGAGCCTTGTAAAATCATCATTTTCATCGATCCGGTGGAGCCTGCATTGTATGTCCTTATTTACACCCTCTGAAAGAAGTCCGTAAAAAAACGGGAACATTTTATCAGAGCGGTATTCCTGCAGGGTCTTGGATAGCGTAAGGCTAACCGGCGGAAAAGAGGCGTTATTGAAATAATCATCGTTATAGCGGAACAAATAGTTGCCACTCACTTCTTTTTCTATCGTTCCTGCGAGGATATTATTATTGTACACAAGCCCTCTCATTCATCCAGCTTTTTGATTTGCAATATCATTTCCAATCCTAGCACATCAAGCACTTTTTGCATAGTGTCAAGTGATGGATTGCCCTTCCCCTGCTCCAGAAGATAGATTGTCTTAGGCGTTATTCCGGTCATTTCAGCTACGTCTTCTTGCTTCAATTCCAGCAACACTCTCCTTTTTTGGACTAAATTCCCTATTTCCACTTTTCCCATCAGAAATATATTACCGATTTTCACCAAAATTATACATATTTATTACTATTTACAAATTTTCGGAAATATATTTCCGATATTGTGAGCTATATACTGATGTTTATTGATTATTATCGAAATCGGTATTTTATTACCGATATCGTTTATCTACCAAATTGTGCCTGTTAGTCATTGCGATTAAATATTTATAACTTTTCCTTTCTCTAAAACGCCCTACCTTTGCACCCATTTTTAGATACTTATGGCGGTACCAGTTCAGATCATAGATGATGTAGTGATAAAGTTTGCGGGAGACAGCGGGGATGGTATGCAGTTGACGGGCAGCCAGTTTACCAACAGCAGCGCACTCATCGGTAATGACCTTTCTACTTTCCCGGACTTCCCGGCGGAGATAAGGGCGCCACAGGGTACTGTGCCGGGAGTGAGCGGGTTTCAGTTGCACTTCTCCAGCCATAAGATATTTACACCGGGCGATAACTGCGATGTGCTTGTGGCCATGAATGCCGCAGCGCTGAAAGTGAACCTGAAAACGCTGAAACCCGGTGGCATCATCATCGTTGATATCAGTGGCTTTGACAGTAAAAACCTGCGCCTGGCCAATTATGCTGATGGTATAAACCCGATAGAGGATGGCTCGCTGACTGGGTATGACCTGCATAAAATGGACATCACGAAGCTGACGCGTGAAGCCCTGAAAGACATACAACTAGGCACGAAGGAGAAAGACAGGGCGAAGAATATGTTCGTGCTGGGCTTCCTTTACTGGCTTTATAACCGTGAACTTACGAGCACCTTTTCATTCCTTCATGATAAGTTCAGCAAGCGGCCGGAGATACTGGAGAGCAATATAAATGCGCTGCAGGCCGGCTATAATTATGGCGACACCGTAGAGGCATTCTCGGCACGCTATAAAGTGGGGAAGGCGAAACTTCCAAAGGGGATCTACAGGAGCATTACCGGCAATATTGCTCTGACCTATGGCCTGATAGCTGCTGCTGAGAAAAGCGCGCTACCACTGTTCCTTGGCTCTTACCCTATTACACCTGCATCTGATATACTCCACGAACTATCGAGACATAAGAACTTTGGTGTGCGCACCTTCCAGGCAGAGGATGAGATAGCGGCAATCACTGCGGCTATTGGTGCGGCTTATGGCGGCAGCCTGGGCATCACCACCACATCGGGACCGGGTATGGCACTGAAGGCAGAGGCTATGGGCCTGGCTGTGATGCTGGAGATACCACTACTGATCATAGACATACAGCGTGGCGGACCATCGACCGGGCTACCTACGAAGACCGAACAGAGCGACCTGCTACAGGCATACTATGGCCGCAACGGTGAATGCCCGATGCCGGTGATATCTGCATCTACCCCAAGCGATTGCTTTGAGGCGGCTTTTGAGGCGGTGCGCATAGCGGTGCAGCATATGACACCGGTGATACTGCTGAGCGACGGCTATATAGCCAATGGCGCTGAGCCATGGCGCTACCCCAAGAGCGCCGACCTGCCGGCCATCACCGTGAACTTTAAGAAAACGATCGATGAAGGCGACAGTACTTACCTGCCCTACAAACGCGACGAAAACCTGGTGCGCCCATGGGCCGTGCCCGGAACAGCGGGACTGGAACACCGCATAGGCGGACTGGAGAAAGAAGACATAACCGGCAACATATCTTACGACGCAGAGAACCACCAGCATATGGTGAAAACCCGCGAAGCCAAGGTGGACAAAATAGCCGACCACATACCACTGCAAACCCTGGATAGCGGCCCGGAGACCGGCGATGTGCTGGTGCTGGGCTGGGGATCTACCTACGGCTCAATAAAAAGCGCCGTAATGGAACTACAGGCACAGGGAAAACAAGTAGCTCATGCACATCTGCGGCATATGCGCCCATTTCCTCGTAACCTAGGTGAGTTGCTGCGCAACTACAAGAAAGTGCTGATACCCGAGATCAACAATGGGCAGCTGATTAAGATAATCCGCGATAAATATCTCATAGATGCTGTGGGGTATAATAAGATCAAGGGTACACCTATTACGAGGACTGAACTGGTGACGGCGATCAGCGAGTTGATAGGGTAATGGGGTAAAAAGGTAATTGGTTTACTTGTTATGATGCTTTGCCTAAAATGCTTTCGTCAGAATTACATAGATAAAAAAGTATCTTTGGGAATATACGGCTGATAAAAAACAAGCTGGATGAAAAACCAGGATGCAGAAATAGTACCCCTTACTGATGGCGAGAAGAACTGGCTGCTGAATATTTACAACCTCCGGTTCAGAAATTACTTTCCGGCAGGGGTTATAAAATGCTCATTTCTGTGGCTCATTATTGTAACGCCAGCATACGCACTCTTCTTTGCATTTCATGATGTTCTGACCAGTGACTTCACCCCATGGCTGGCGGGTTCTTCAATACACCACATGTTCAACATTCTTATTATTGCCGGCCTGTGCATTGCATCTCATAGCCTTATCCTTTATTATACCTGGATGCTGCCTTTCAAGAACGATGCATTATCGGGAGTGAAATGCATCAGGGAAGTCGCGGTAGTACGAAAAGAATATTTTCCGATAACCGGACAGTATTTCATTTATATAGAAGGCCTGGAAAACCACCTCGAGGTAGATGCCGGCATTTATGACAAGTATGATGAAGGCAGCAAAATACCATTGAAACAGACCATACTCACGAAATATATTTTCATGGAAAATAACCATGT
>CANJQU010000155.1 GCA_947476485.1 Chitinophagaceae bacterium | reverse complement strand
GTCAAAGAGAACTTCAACAGGAACAATGCTGGTATCACCAGGCAATGTATGGTGCATAGTACAGCGCTTGCTATACCAGCTTTATCTGATGCTGTTGAAATTCTTTCGCTCATTTAAATGCAACTGGATTGCAAATGTACGAAAAAATTTAAACGCAACATTGTTGTATTTAAGTATCTTTGCTGAAATTCTTTTTTTGTATGGATCTTTCACAACATATCAGGGAGCGTGGACTTAAGGCTACACCATCACGCATCAGCGTTATGAAAGTCCTTGAGAGTGACCATCGTGCATACGCGCATGCGGACCTGGAGACGATCTTCAGCACAATGGACCGGGTAACCTTGTACCGGGTACTGAATGATTTTGAAGAAACCGGGCTTGTGCACAAAGTGATAGATATGGATGGTGTGACGAGGTTTGCCTATTGCAAGCATTCCTGCCCGGACACGCATCATGCAGATGAGCATGTGCATTTCAACTGCCAGGTATGCCGCAAAATGTTCTGCCTGGAAAATATGCCGGCACCATCGTTCAATATACCAAAGGGTTTTAAAGCAATGGGCCAAAACGTGCTCGTATTCGGTTTGTGCAAGAGTTGCAGCGCCGCCTGAACCCATGGGCTCAATGTAATGAGTGTGAGTAATTAAACGCTAATGGTTTTTACAACAATAATGAGTTGAGAAAGCAGGTCGTTAAAATAGTAAGTTGGGTGATGCTGGCGATATTCCTTGTTGGAGTGGCGCCAAAAGAATACCTGCACGAAATTCTCTTTGACCATCATGATGCTGTTCACCCTGTTTACAAAAAAGGGGAGATCGTCTTTACCAATGAGCACCAGCATTGCACATTTTTAGGTTTCGTTTTTGCTCCTTTTATTGCTACAGAAAAGCAATTTTTATCTTTCCCGGAATCTCCTGTTCATACTGCATCTTATCTTCTCCCTTCCTATAGTTTTAGTTATACGGCGGCTCATGCGTCTGTTTCACTGAGAGGGCCACCTGCCTTAATCTGAACTATTTTCACTTATGCTATTTGCCATCGCCGGATGCCGGGGTGGTGTAGCGTATTCAATAATCCTTGTATCCTGTGCTATTCCGCCACGGCCACCTGGCATGCGGGCTTCCAATTTTAGCGGTTCGCCCTTGTGCAATTCGCGCAGGATAATTAATTAATTAAATCATATAATGTTATGCACAAGCATATTTATCTCATTATTTTTATCATAGCCTGCAGTGTAAATGCACGTGCGGGCAATACGCTTTCGGGTACTGTGAAGGACATAAACGGGGCGCCGTTGCAGGGCGCGGTAGTAGAGATACCCGATCTTAAAACAGGAACGGTTACAGACAGCAACGGTTACTACCTGCTTGAAAAGCTCCCCAACGGCCGGTTTGTAGTTGTGGCCAGCCTTATCAGTTATTCAAAATCGACTATTGCTGTAAGTATTGCCGGCGAGGGCAGGCACGATTTTGTGCTGCATGAAAGCGCGATTGAGAGCAAGGAAGTGGTGATCACCGGACAGTCCAAAGCAACAGAGATAAACCGCAGCCCGGTGCCGGTAGTAGCGGTCAATAATCAGTATTTGCGGGAGAATATCAGCAGCAATATAATTGGCGCGCTGGTAAAGGTGCCGGGGGTTACGGCTGTGACCACCGGCCCCAATATTTCAAAACCATTTATCAGGGGGCTTGGATACAACCGTATACTGACACTTTATAGTGGAATGAGGCAAGAAGGGCAGCAATGGGGCGATGAGCATGGCATTGAAGTAGATGAGTACAGCGTAGACCGTGTGGAATTAGTAAAAGGGCCGGCAAGTCTCATCTATGGGTCGGATGCGCTAGCGGGAGTTGTAAACCTGATCCCAACACCACCTGCGCCTGATGGCAAGATAAAGGGTGAGGCAACAGGTGAGTACCAGTCAAATAATAATATGATCGGGGGCAGCGGGATGATGACCGGTAACCAAAAAGGATTCTACTGGCTGGGTAGGGTTTCACACAAGCAGGCTATGGATTATGGTGATCCTGTTGATGGAAAGGTATATGCTACCAATTTTAATGAAACCGATGCGAATGTATCCTTCGGATTGAATAAAAAATGGGGGTTCTCGCACCTTGAAATGAGCATGTTCAATGACCGTCAGGCTATTCCGGACGGAAGCAGAGATTCGGCTACCCGGCAATTTACAAAGCAAATAACGGAAGACGATACTTCGCGCGTCATTGTCACAAACCGCGAACTGAATAGCTATGCAGTGCCGGTACTGCACCAGCATGTGCAGCAGTATCGAATACTGTCGGCAAATAATTTCAATGTATTGAAAGGACTGCTGGTTGTCAATCTCGGATTTGAGCGTAATACGAGGGAAGAGTTCTGCCATCCTGAATACAGCACTACGCCGGGTCTGGATCTAAAATTGAGCTCATACACCTACGATCTGAAATATTATTTTCGAGGTGTGGCTGGATGGGAAGTGACGGCAGGTATCAATGGGATGTACCAGGTAAATGACGCGACGAGTGGCACTAATTTCGTGGTGCCATCATATACGCAACTGGATATAGGCCCATTTGTGGTCTTTAAAAGAACTATAAAAAAGGTGGATATAGCCGGAGGCATACGGTATGACAATCGTAATTTCCGCAGCGGCGCATTATTCACTAAACCAGATGCAATTACTGGTTTCGATACCTATTATCGGGGACCGGACCTGTCAGGAGCAACGCAGCAATTTTCGGCGGCTCGTCATAATTATTCAGGCATGACCTATAGCCTTGGGCTGGCCCGGATCTTTTCAAAGGAATTTGCTTTGAAGGCGAATATTGCAAGGGGCTTCCGGGCGCCCAATATTTCAGAAATATCAGCCGATGGCAGACATCCAGGTACTAATATCTACCAGGTAGGCGGGGCTGACCTGAAGCCGGAGTTTAGTTTACAGGAAGATATTGGCCTTGAATTTACATCACAGCACATATCAATAAACCTTGCCGTGTTTAACAACGACATTGGTAATTATATCTACAATCAGAAAGTACAGCGAGCGCATGGTGGAGATTCCATTATTGATGATGCGACTGTATATCAGTTTCGTGCAACCCGTGCCCGGTTGTATGGCGGAGAAATGAGTATTGATATTCACCCTCATCCGCTCGACTGGCTACATTTTGAAAACAGTATTTCGGTGGTGTATGGCGTAAATAACGGGGGGGACGGAGCGACCGTAAATGAGGGGAACCGATACCTGCCGCTCATTCCACCGATACATGGTATCTCAGAACTCAGAGCAGATCTTAAGCGGGCGGGAAAATACCTGCGGCATACATTCTTTAAACTCCAGGTTGAAGTTTACGCAAGCCAGCATAGGGTATACACCGCCAGTAATACGGAAACTGCAACCCCAGGCTATGTATTGTTTAATGGAGGAGTGGGCAGCGATATAGTAAACCAATCGGGAAAAACGCTGTTCAATATTTCGATATTTGGCAGCAACTTGCTTGATGCGGCTTACCAGGACCACCTTAGCCGACTTAAATACTTTGAGCCTTATCCTTCTGATCCGAGAGGACGTTCTGGCATTTATAATATAGGGAGAAATATTGCTATAAAAGTGTCTGTTCCATTTAACTTGAAATAGCGAAAGATATGGTGCAAAAATTTATTTGAAATAACCCAAGATTTGAATCTAAATATACGTCTATTATAAACAGAGTTTATTGCCAGCCTTGCGGATAATAAGAAATAACTGCTTGATTGACATAAAACAGGACAAATTATTTTTAACAGACGTTAGTATATTTCTTGATAATTTTTTAACTTTGGAACTTTATAAAAAATCCGGAAAATGAGAAAAAATAATTTTATTTTATTAATGTTTTCAATTGTATGTTTTGCAGGTGTTGCCAGAGCCCAGGAACATTGCTTTACAGACGAAGTTCGTAAGCGGATGATCGCCCTCCATCCTGAATTTTTACAGATGGAAGCTGAATTCGAAAAACAAATTGAGGATGGTATCAGAAAAATTGATCTGAGTAAGGTGTCAAAGACAACATTTACAGATCAGTCTGGTAATGACTCTTTCTGGTATGACCTTCCTGTAGTTGTGCATATTGTGCACGACTATAATAATGCGGTAGAGTATATGACTGATGATCTGATCTTTAATGCTGTTAAGGAGTGGAATATCACTTTTGCGAAACAAAATGCAGACACAGCGGACGTGGTTGCGCCATTTAAGGGAAATATCCCAAATTCACATACCCGTTATATAGGAAATGCACATATCAGGTTACATCTCGCCAGCAATGATCCACACGGTAATCCAACTAAGGGTATTACCCGCCGTCGTTCTTACCTGACGTATTCCGGCAATGAATTATCAAAGTTTGATGACTGGTCCCCAACATCTTACATAAACATCTGGTTCATTAACAAGATGAGTGGCGCTAACGGACAGGCTGCTGCTTATGCACATATGCCATCTGACGTTTATTTTATTCCTTTTTGGGATGGTGTAATTTCACTTGCGTCTTATATTACCAATGACAATACCATTAATCACGAGATCGCGCATTGCCTCAACTTATCTCACACATGGGGCAGAACAAATGATCCTGCTGTAGGATGCGGTGACGATAATGTTGATGACACTCCGCCCACTATGGGACATGCAACACCTGGTTGCCAGTATTCACTGCCATCTACTAATCCGAACAGTACCTACGACAGCTTGTGTGCCACTAACTATTATAAAATATACACAGATGCAACGGGTCATGATTCACTGGTGAATTATCCTGATACATCTAATGCACAGAATGTGATGGATTATACTTACTGTTCGAAAATGTTTACTACCGGACAGGTTCGGAGAATGCATACCTGCCTTAATTCATCTGTAGCGGGCCGCAATAATCTTTGGGATACAGCTAACCTGATCGCTACCGGCGTGTGGGATGCAAGTTTCAATTTGATACCGCGTCATGATCTTAAGCCAATTCCTGAATTTTCGGCTACCCGGTCAAGTGCAAATTATATGGACCGTGTAAATTATTTTACCTTCCCTAATACCAATATCATCTTCCGTAACCAGAGTTGGAATGACACAGTTACCAGCCTTTTGTGGACGTTCAAAAATGGTACAGCTACTATTGACACTCACTCAACAACAGTATTCAATATGAATTTTGCACAGCCAGGCTGGGTTGATCTGACGATGAAAGCAACAGGTAACCATACCGGCGATACAACTGTAGAGTTTAAGAATGCAGTATTCGTAGCAGACGCAACCGGTACATCAGCAACAAATTATATGCAGGAGTGGCAGCCAAGCGGCGACCATACGAAATGGCCTTACTTCAACTACTATAATAATGAATTTAAATGGCAGATGGATAGTACGGTTGGGTTCAACGATCATTATTGCATGAAGTATAACGGTTTTGACAGGCGTATAGATCCTAACACCTTTTTGTATGCGTTTACCGGTACTCCATTGGGTGATTTTGATGATCTTTTCTCCGTGCCTATGGATCTTGGAGCATTCTCTGATACCTGCAACCTGAATTTTTACTACTCAGCAGCATCGCGTTCCAGCAGTTCATTGGACATCAATGATAGTTTACTGATCGATTATACAATAAATAACGGCACCAGCTGGGTGAGACTTGCAAAGCTTAATAAAGGGTCCCTGATCAATAAGGGCGCTTTAGCAACAGAATATATTCCATCATCTCAGTCAGACTGGGCTCCTAAGACCATAGGTATCCCTGCTGCTGCAAGAACTGCTTACACCACGTTCCGTTTCAGGTATAAGCCAAATGTGACTAACACAGGTGGTACAGATCCATATGGTAACCAGTATAGCAGCGGAAACAACTTCTATATGGACCGTGTAAATTTCAGCCGCACACCAGCTTTTGTGGACATGGTGAAGCTTGACCATGCTGATGTAGTAGTGGTACCAAACCCAACCAGTGGTGACGCTTATGTTGTTATCAAAGACGCTAACAATGTGACTGCAAAAATCACGATCACTGACCTTACCGGTAAAGTAGTGTACACTACCAGCCAGGAAATGAACGGCAGTGAGGCGCATGTTCTGATACCACATGCTGCGATAGCAGTATCAGGTATGTACCTGGTAACAACTACTACGGGAACACAGACACAGACCAAGAAACTGGTAGTTTATTAATAGTTACTGTAATCATTTTTAAAAGTGGCTGCTCTCTTTTCGGGGCAGCCACTTTTAATTAAATTGAGTTTATCTTTGTTACAAATGACCGGATGATGGATCAGAATATTGTATCGTTGACACAGGCGAATATATACCAGGGCAACAGTCTTATACTTAATAATGTGAACCTGGAAGTGGATAAGGGCGAATTTATTTACCTGATCGGTAAGACGGGTAGTGGTAAGTCAAGCTTGCTTAAGACGTTGTATGGAGATGTCTATCTGAAAGAGGGGAGGGGCAATGTAGCGGGCTTCGATCTAAAGGAGCTTACCTGGCAGAAGATACCATTGCTCAGGCGTAATCTGGGGATAGTATTCCAGGATTTCAGGTTGCTTACTGACAGGGATGTATACCATAACCTGGAGTTCGTTCTTAAAGCGACTGGCTGGAAAGACAACGCCCTGATGAAGGAAAAGATCGAGAATGTGCTGACAAAAGTGGGCCTAAAAAACAAAGGCACCAAGATGACCTATGAGATGAGCGGCGGAGAGCAGCAGCGTGTGGATATAGCCCGCGCACTGCTCAACAACCCAAAGCTGATACTGGCTGATGAGCCTACTGGAAACCTTGATCCTGATACAACTGACGAGATCATGCAGCTCCTGTTTAACATCTGCCGCGATTTTCAGACGGCATTTATTATGGCTACGCATGATTATACCATCATTCAAAAGTACCCGGCGCGAGTAGTGCGCATAGAGCAGGGGCAAGTAAAGGAGATCAGCGCGGCAGGGGTGTAACCCAAACAAATAAATGTGCCTTCGCTTTTATGACTGAGGCTATTTTTTCACAGCCATCTTTTAGTGGTTTGGGGTTTGGAATTTCTTCACAATATGTTTTCCTATACTGGTAAGAAAAAGGAAGGGTAGCAGAGGCAGAAACAGCGGACTGAGTTTTAGCAGCCGCCGGTATGCGCGCATCTCACCCCTTCGCATTTTCCATTTGTTGCCGCTGATACCTCCCTGCGATGTGAACGGCCGGAATATCTGTGTAAGAGGAACGTTGATCATGTATATCTTATACTTGTATCCTACCTGCAGACAGAGGTCCAGATCTTCCATATAGCGCATCGTTGGCTCAAAGCGAAAAGCGGGGTTGTTCTTTATAATAACGCAGGATGTAGCAATGGGATTACTTGGCAGCAGCTTCACGAAAGGGAACTTATAAACTACTATATCTTCAGGTAATTTTCTGTCCTGTATGTTGTCCTGTGTATAAGGATGATAGAACAAGGTGATATCCGGTTTGGATTGTAAGATCGTGTTCATCAGCATCAGTTTGTCTTTATGCCATGCATCATCGGCATCAAGAAATGCGATATAGTCGCCAGTAGCGACATCCATACCTTTGTTGCGGGCTGCAGAACTGCCCTGGTTCAATATTTTTTGTATGAACTGTATCCTGCCGGCATATTTGAACTGAACTATTTCGTGTGTTTTGTCGGTGCTGGCATCATCGACTATAATTATTTCTATTGGCTGATACGACTGTGCCAGTACGGAATCAATGGCGCGTTCTATAGTTTCCGCACCATTGTAGACAGGGATTATTACGCTGAATTTTATTCCGGTATGTTGGATAACATCATTCATTCTTCCTTATTCTGCAACTATAGTTGTTTATAAATGTCCAATAATTTTTTCTCTTCTTGCTGCCAGCAATATTTTTCGCGTGCCTGCAAGCAGTTTTGTTGCAACTGCGAATAATAGATATCGTCATTTAACAGCCTGTTGAGCTCTGCGGCTATCGTTACCGGTGTCGGGTCTGCGATCAGGTCGGCTACTTCAAATTGGGCGTTGATATGCTCGTAT
>CANJQU010000154.1 GCA_947476485.1 Chitinophagaceae bacterium | reverse complement strand
TTATTAAAATTAAGTACCCCCAAGGGACAGTCACCGATGTTTACGGCGAAATATATGAAAAGGGCATGATGAAAGGAAGCGTAGCAGAGACAGGGAATGGTTTGTTTTGTGGGCAACATAGCTGCAGATTATCAGCCGGCGGAGACATTTATTTATTCAATAATAATACTTGTCATAGAGGTGCGTGGCCGTCGATCGTGATGATGCAGAAGACAAAAGACAATAAGGTGGGCTTGAAAAAAACGTGGGAGTATGAATGTAATGTGGACTATACAGGCATCACCTCACCAAGGCCTTATAATTTTGCCGTTGGCGGAGGTGTTTATGAGCTGCCGGACCAATCATTTCTTGTAACGCTGGCTGGTTCCAGCTCAAATGTCTTTATAGTAAATAAAAAGAAAGAGATCTTGTGGAGCGCCGTGTGCGAAAGGTATAATCGCGTAACAAAGCAATGGAATTACGTGCTCAACTACCGCTCAAGCATGATCACCAGCCGTAAAGAACTGGAGCGCCTGATCTGGAATTCCGAAAAGTAATGATCTGTTGTTTTTAACTAAACCTCATCAGATTCAAATATTGAACCGTTTATATTACTTCATGAGAACCGCCGCTTTCATATTTTTATTCCTCATCTCATTTAGTAAGATAAATGCACAGGTCGTTCCGCAGGAGGGAAGCAAGCTGTCATACCGGCTCATTGGATTTTCCTTTCCCGCAACCGCCGGGGTAAAAAATTATCGTATTGAAATAGCGCTCGGCCACTTTACTGCCGAGCCTGATTTTGAAAAGGAGATCGTCACCCGGCTCAACACCTCAAAAAATAAGGTCATAGGCGAGGTGCCCTATTTTGGCAAAAAATACACCTGGCGCATCGTATACAATTCCGATCTGAAAGGAAAAACGTATAGCCGTTTCTATCACTTCAGCACAGAAACCATCCCGGAATGCGACACTGCCGATTTCCGTTTACGGATCATCAAAAATGCACAAACGTATAAAGGAGCCTATGTTTTTGTAGATGGCACAAGAGCGCTCTATGATATGCAGGGCAAACCGGTTTGGTACCTTCCCAATTTCGATTCCTTCAGCACTGCAGATTGTTATCCACGCGATATGAAACTGACATCAAAGGGAACGATAAGCGTGCTGATGCACCGGGGTGTCTATGAAATAGATTACAATGGCGCGATCCTATGGAAGATGCCAAAGAAAACGCGCCGCAATGCCGATAGTATCGAGTTTTTTCATCATGAGCTTACACGTCTTTCTAGCGGCCACTATATGACCATGGGCGATGAAAAGCTGCGCCGGGGGATTTCCGTTACCGGGGACAGCAATTTTGTGTTTGCCGCAATGGACAGTACATTACCCCGCAATTATACCGGAAGCGACAAGATGTCTTTTGGAACGCTGATAGAGTATGATGACCAGGGTAATATTGTTTGGACCTGGAAATCATCAGACTACTTTAAAGGATCAGATATCTACTTCCACAAAACGCGCTCGGGTATCCTGGATGTGCATGCAAATGCCTTCTATTTTGATGAAAAAAGTAAAGCGATCTACGTTAGCTTCAAAAATATTGATCGGATCGTAAAAGTAAAATATCCTGAAGGCACGGTAACCAATGTGTACGGAGCGATCTATAATGAAGGAATGATGAAGGGCGCTGCTACCGAAACCGGCAACAGCTATTTCTGTGGGCAGCACAGTTGCAGGCGTTCGGCCAGCGGAGACCTGTATCTGTTTAATAACAACAGTTGCCAGGTCGGCGGCTGGCCGTCTATTATTGTAATGGACGAAAAAGCCGATAGTAAGCAGGGTCTGAAAAAAATATGGGAATATGAGTGCGACGTTGCGTATACAGGTATAGGAACTAAGCCTTATTCATTCGCGATAGGAGGAAATGTAATAGAACTTCCGGATCACTCTTTTCTTGCCACACTTGCCGGCTCTGTTTCTAATGTTTTTATTGTAAACAGGAATAAAGAACTGCTCTGGAGTGCTGTCTGCGAAAAAAGGAACAAGGCTACCCAACAATGGACTCCGGTGCTAAACTACCGGTCAAGTATCATCACCAGCCGGAAAGAACTGGAAAACCTGATCTGGAATGCAGAAGTGCCGCCCCGGCATATCAGGCATTAGTGCTCAATGGCTGTCTCAAACAACATTTTCTGTTTCACCCTGCAAAACCAAAAGATTTTTACCTGGCTCAAAATTGAAACATAAAACCACATCATGAATAAGATTTTGTTTGTATTGCTGCTGTCATTCACCTTCAATCGGATGAATGCACAAATACTCCCCCGCGAGGGGGCGGCACTCTGCTACAGGCTTATTGGGTTTTCATTTCCCGCAGTTGCGGGCACGAGCAATTATCGCATCGAGATAGCTTCAGGATATTTTACCGCTGAACCCGACTTTAAAAAAGAAATTTTCAAACGCCTGAAGACAGTTAAAAATAAAATCATTGGCGAGGTGCCCGCTTTCGGAAAACAATACACCTGGCGCATTGTGTATAACACCGGTGCAAAGAAAGAAACATATAGCCCGCTATATCACTTCCGGACCGGGATATTGCCGGAGGTAGATACGAACAGCTATCGTTTACGCATCATTAAACCCGCAAAAACATACAAGGAAGCTTATGTGTTTGTTGATGGCATGCGGGCACTTTACGATATGAACGGCGCCCCGGTATGGTTTCTTCCGGATATTGACTTACTAAGTACAGAAGATATTCATGTAAGGGATATGAAACTTAGTCCGCAGGGTACCATAACTATGCTCACACACAAAGGAGTTTACGAGGTCAGTTATAGCGGAGAGGTTTTATGGAAAATGCCAAAGAACATCAGGGCATCGCCCGATAGCATAGAGTTTTTCCACCACGAGTTTACACGCCTTTCTAACGGGCACTATATGGGAATGGGCACAGAAAAGCTGCTTAGCATGCGATCTGTGACCGGCGACAGTAGCTTTGTGCTTTTGCCCATGGATAAACCATTACCGCCCAACAGCCGTGTTCGCGGAGCAACATCTTTCGGAACATTAGTGGAATACGACAAAAACAACAATGTTGTCTGGTCGTGGAGATCTTCAGATTATTTCAGAAAGTCAGATATCTATTATCGCAAAACGTCAATGAAAATGATGGACGTTCATGAGAACGCATTCTATTTCGATGAAAAAAACAAAGTGATCTACGTTGGTTTCAAAAATCTCGACCGGATCATAAAAGTAAAATATCCTGAAGGAACAGTGACTGAAGTATATGGTCAAATCTATGATAAAAGCATGGTGAACAGCGAGGCAAATACATGGAGCAGCTTGTTTTGCGGGCAACACAGTTGCAGGACCGCATCCGATGGAAACCTCTATGTATTCAATAACAATTCATGTCAACATGGTGGCTGGCCTACCGTTGTAGTGCTGCAGAAAGCAAAAAATAGTGAGGGTGCAAAAAAAATATGGGAATATGAATGCAATGTGGACTATACAGCCGCCGGTATTGCAAAATCACAAGCTTATGCCGTAGGAGGTAACGCATACGAGCTGCCCGACAGATCCTTCCTGGTAACAATGGGCGGCGCCACTTCAAACGTATTTATCGTAAACAGAAAAAAAGAAATACTATGGAGTGCCATCTGTGAAAAGTGGGATAACACACTCCGGAGATGGAATTACACACTCAATTTCCACTCAAGTATGATCACCAGCCGGAAAGAACTGGAACGCCTGATCTGGAATTCCGAAAAAATGTGATCTGTTTGCAGATGCCTCCAATAAAATATCTATATCTTGCTATAGAATACCCTTCTTTTGAAACGATCTGTTACATGCCTGCTGTTATTATTACAGACGTTGTGCTGTGGTCATCTCTATGCCCAAAAGCAAAGCCAGGCTGCTATTGACTCCATGCTGCAGCTACTGCCAAAACAAAAGGAAGACACAAATAAAGTAAATACCCTAAATGCCCTGTCGCTCGGCTATTATACAATAGATCCGGATGAAGGATTAAAATATGCGCAACAAGCATTGGTACAGGCAACGAGACTGAAGTGGAAAAGAGGGATCGCTAACGCAAATCTAAACTTTGGAGTTAACTATCTTAGTAAATCCGATTACCAGAATGCCCTTAAATATCTGTCCATAGGCCAGGAATTGGCTAATGAAACCGGGATTAAAATTGATATGGCAAATGCGATGCTTGATATAGGCAATGTGTATTCATACCAGGGAAATTCTCCTAAAGCACTTGAATATTATGCAAAAGCGCTGAAGCTGGCCGAAGAATGCGGGAATAAACAGGTTGTAACATTAGTCTTGTATGCTATTGGAGGTGAATATTTCAATCAATGCGACTATCCAACCGCACTGGATTATTTTTTTAAATGCTTAAAATTTGCTGAAGAAACGGAAAATAAGGAGTTGACTGCAAACTTGATTGGAAATATTGGTACTATTTACGGACTGCAAAATGACTTCCAAAAAGCGCTGGAATATTCCTTGAAATCCTTAAAAATGGATGAAGAGTTAGGCAACAGACAGGGGATCGCTTATGCCGCCAGCAACATCGGCTGTATTTATAACGATGGCTTTAAAGATTATTCAAAAGCATTGGAATATCTTTTAAAAGCACTGAAAATTGATGAGGAAATGGGTGATAAAAAAGGTATTTCGCAGGTCATTGGAAATATTGGGGAAGTATATCGTCGTCAGAAAAATTACCATAGGGCGGTGATATATTTTCAGATTGCGCTACAAATTGCTCAGGAAATAGAGAATAAAGAAAATTTAGCTTACTACCTTGCTTGCATTGGCGAATTGTATGTAGCTATTGCCGAGGATGGCGCCTCGGGATCGAAACCTGTAGCCATAGAAGACGATTCATTAATAAGCAAGTATCACATCAACATAGTCATACCTGAAGGCCAGGCCACTCTTCTGCTTAGCGCAATTGATTACCTCCATAAAGGGCTTACTGTAAGTAAAGAAATAGACGCACTCAGTACAACTCAGATTTGCTATTCGAATCTGGCAAAAGCATACCGGCTAAGCAGTAATTACAAAACAGCGTTGGCATACTCCGATAGCTTCGCTACTGTAAAAGATTCTATCCTGTCAAACGATAGTAAAGTAAAGATCGCCAATCTCGCTACAAAGCGGGAACAGGACCTGAAAGAAAAACAAATTGCCATAAATGAACTGGAAACTGAAAAGAAACACGACGAGCGGGTATATTTTAGCATTGGGCTTGGGTTTATGGCACTGCTTGTCTCCGGCCTTATCTTCAATCTTCGATATGTGCGCAAATCAAGGAAAACCATTCAAAACGAAAAAGAGGTTTCTGAAGGTTTGCTGCTAAATATCCTTCCCGCCGAAGTAGCGAAAGAGCTGAAGGAAAAAGGACGTTCCGATGCTAAACATTTCGAACAGGCAACAGTGCTGTTTACAGACTTCAAAGACTTCACCCAGCTATCTGAAAAACTCACCGCCGAAGAACTGGTAGCTGAGCTGGACTATTGCTTCAAAGGCTTTGACAGCATCATACAAAAACATGGCGTAGAAAAGATAAAGACAATAGGAGATTCCTACATGGCGGTAGGCGGCATTCCCGATCCATCAAAGGGATCGGCTCACGACGTTGTTGCAGCCGCACTGGAAATGAAAGACTTCATCCTGAACCGCGCAAAAGAACGGCAAAAAGATGGAAAGCGTTCCTTTGAAATGCGCATAGGTATCCATACCGGCCCGGTAATAGCAGGCATAGTAGGGCTAAAGAAATTCCAGTACGATATCTGGGGTGATACCGTGAACATCGCCAGCCGCATGGAAAGCAGCGGCACAGTAGGTAAAATAAACATCTCACAAACAACATACGAACTGGTAAAAGATAAATTCGCCTGCGGGTACCGCGGAGAGATAGATGCAAAAGGTAAGGGAATGTTGAAAATGTATTTTGTAGCCAGGGCCTAAAAAAAGACCGGCGTTACCACCGGCCTCCGTTATTGCTCATTAACCATTTTATTTCCGGATCACAAAGTGGAACACACTGTGCTCACTTCCGGTATTTACATTCAGTATATAAATCCCATTCGCTAGATCATTGCCCAGTTTTATCAGTTCACTAAACGTCCCATCCTGCGTTTTTATAACACCTTGGTAGACCGTCTGACCCAGCATATCGGTTATCTTAAGGCTCGCTTCACCATTGCCTGCGGCCAGTTTACCTTTTACAGTGAATGTGCCGTTGTTTGGGTTTGGCAAGATGCGAATGTCGCTCATACCACCGTTCACAACCACTCTTGTTGCGATCAGGTACAGCTCCCCATTATTACCATTGGTCGTGTGAACAATATCCGCAACACCTGCTGTTAACGCGGTTACCATACCGCGGTCATCCACCGTGGCCACATCATTGTTGCTGCTGCTCCATATTCCGCCGGGCATATCATCTGCCAGGCTCACCGGGTCGTCTGTATTTACCATTATGACACCCGGTGTTTTAATTCCGTGAACGTGTGGCGCTGCACTTGCAGTCACTACCTTGGTGGCAGTCCCCACACATCCTGAAACGGTAACCTTATAGCTGATCGTAGTACTGCCCGATGAAGCTATTGCCGTAACAACACCCGTGGCAGACCCTACTGTTGCAACTGCTGGGACCGTACTGCTCCACACACCCCCGCCAGTAGCATCCGTAAGCATGATGGGTGGCCCGGCATGAGATACCGTTGACGGACCGGATATAGCTGCGACAACCGGTAAAGGATTCACGGTTACTGTAGCAGTAACCCTGCAGCCGCTGCCAATTGTATAGGTGATTATAGATGTGCCGGCGCCCACACCGGTAACAACTCCCGATGCTGTAATAGTAGCCACTGAGGTTGTGCCGCTGGTCCATGATACTCCGGGTGTTACAGCGTCAGATACAAATGTTTTACCACCACCGGCACATAGCGTAAGCGTGCCCGATATCGGTGCCGGTGCCGCATTCACCGTAATCGGGAATGTGCGGTAACAACCGCTGCCAAGCGCATAAGTAATAACCGATGTGCCCGCCGATAAACCGGTAACAAGTCCCGTCAAAGATCCTGTAGATGCAATAGATACATTGGAAGTGCTGCTCCACGATCCACCGGGTGTAAAATCGCTCACCGTAATAGAAGAGCCCACACACACCGATGAGGCGCTGCCGATGCCGGATGGGTTTGTGCTTACCGTAACAACCACCGTTGCCGGTACTCCCGCTACTGTATAGGAAATCGTAGCCGTACCAGCCGCTACACCGGTTACAACACCGGATGTACTAACGGTGGCGGTCAGGGTATTGCTGCTGCTCCACACGCCTCCAGGCGTAATGTCACTCAATGCTGTTGTAAGGCCAACACATATATTTGGCATACCGGTAATAGGAGCCACAGATGAAATATTCACCGTTACCACTTTAGTAGCAGTGGCAGTGCCGCAACTATTGGTTACGGAATAAGAAATGGTCACAGAGCCTGCGCTCACACCGGTAACGGCGCCACCGGATGTAACAGTTGCGTTACCGTTGCTCGCAGCCCATATACCACCTGTGGTTGCATCAGATAATGTAATACCCGACCCGATGTACACGGTCGATGCACCAAGTATAGTCCCCGCAGTTACCGAAGTTACAGTTACAATCCTGGTCGCCGTTGCCACGCCGCAGCCGCCGGGTACTGTATAAGTTATTGTGGCTATGCCTGTTGCCACACCCGTAACAATACCGCCGCTGCTTACGGTCGCTATTCCCGTTGCGCCGGAGCTCCATGTGCCACCCGCCACCGCATTGCTCAGGTTTGTTGTGGCACCCGCACAAACAGAAGCTGTTCCTGTTATCGGGCCCGCAGCCGCCGAAAGGCTCACTGTTACGACTATGGTAGCGCTCAAAGTCCCGCAGCTATTGGTAGCCGTATAGCTTATTGTCGCCGTGCCTGCGGATACACCGGTTACAACGCCGGTTGTCATTACAGACGCAACCCCTATAGATCCGGAACTCCATACACCACCGCCGGTTGCATCGCTAAC
>CANJQU010000153.1 GCA_947476485.1 Chitinophagaceae bacterium | reverse complement strand
TCAGTTGATAGAAAATTTTTACCGGTTCGGGTCTATCGTGTTTGGCGGCGGCCAGGCTTTGCTACCCATGATGCTATACCAGTTTGTGAGCCGGTCCAGCACCCACTACCTTAATGCTTCGCAGTTGCTCACCGGTTATGGTATGGTGCAGGCAGTGCCTGGTCCTGTCTTTTCCATTTGTTCGTTTGTAGGCGGTGTGGCAATGAGTCAATATGGTGGTATGTGGCAGGTGATCGGCTGTGTGGTGGCTACTGTTGCCGTATTTCTTCCCAGCACCTTGCTGTTATTCTTCCTGTTTCCGGTATACCACAATCTGAAACACCATGTTATCATCTTCCGTGCCCTGGAAGGCATCAACTCAGCCGTAGTTGGCATTATCTGGGCGTCGGGCATTGTGCTCTTCGAGTCGATCGCGTTCGATAAAACTGATCCGACTCTGGCTTTTGAATGGAGCAAGCTTGTAGTGGTGTTTATCACCTTCTGCCTGCTGTATTTCACCAAAATACCTGCCCCACTCATTGTGCTGGGCTGGCTGCTACTCGGCTGGACTACGTTGTAGCTGATTTATCCGCAAAGACATCACGACGCTAAGGAACAGTTTCCCGATGGGTTTTGAATATCCCGGAAATTAATATTGTCGAAGAAATTCCATCGTTGAAATGTTTTAGTGAATCCAGAAAGATGGTTCCCCCTTCAGGGGGTCAGGGGGTTTCCTTCAACAAAGCATTGATATCGCCTATCATTCGGGCTACATCGCCTGGGTTAAGGCCATCGTAGAAACCACGTACACGACCATATCCGTCTACCAGTGCATAGTGTTTGTCGTGTATGAAATCTTTGTCTATGCTAACGCCGGCAGTGTCATCTTCCGCACTGATCAGGTAGCTGTAGCGCGCCATATCGTAAAGCTTTTTCTTGTCGCCCGTGAGGAACATCCATTGGGTAGGGTCGGCATCAAAGCGGAGGCTGTATTCTTTAAGTGCTTTTACGGTATCCTTTATCGGATCAACAGTGTGCGAGAGGATGATCACATTGTTATTGCCCCGGAATGCCTTGGACACAATTACCATGTTCTCATTCATCTTTGGGCACATGCCCTTGCAGGTAGCAAAGAAAAACTCCACTACGCATATTTTCCCTTTTACATCTTCATTCGTTATTGTTTTACCATCCTGGTTCACAAAAGAGAAAGGAGAGATGTGGTGGTTTTGCTCATTACCCACTATAGGCAAAGCCAGTTTTTTCTGTCCTTTTGTGACCTTGTAGGTATAACCAAGGAAGATAATCCCCAGCAACATGAAGAAAGAAATAAGAAAAATGGTAGTTTTTTTATTGTTCATGGTGCAAAATTAAGTAAGAAACATCCAAACTATTCAAAGGATATAAATGGATGTTAAATATCGCAGGAAATTTATTGGAGAGCTCAATAGTGGTTTTTGCAGGATATGATCAAAACAGTGGTTTCTTTTACTTCATAAACCAGCCGATGCTCATCCGTGATCCTTCTCGACCATTTGCCTTTTAAGTTATGTTTTAATGGTTCTGGCTTACCAATACCTGTAAAAGGTGTATCCGCGATATCTGTGATCAAAGCTATTATTTTAAGGGAAATTTTCGGATCTGCAGTTCGCCATTCTTTCAGATGCATCAAGGCTTCTTTGGTAAATGTAATTGTAGCATTCATTCTCTACCGAATTGCTTTTGAAGTTCATCAAGTGTAAACACAACGACATCTCCTTTTTCTGCTTGTTGCATAGAGCGTTCTAAGCTTTCTCTATTGGCGGGGGAAGATAACAGGTATTCTGTTTCATCCAGCGCCTCGGTAACTGTGATGTCCACGGTCTTATCCTTAAAAGCGGCCTTTATTGAGTTAAGTATCTCAACAGAAAGCTCATTCACATTTAAATGATAAGTGGTTGTCATGCTTACAAAGTTAAGTAAAAACTACAAAACCGGAATTAGGAGCCTACACCACCACATTTATCATCTTCCCTTTCACGTAAATGAACTTCTTTGGCTCCTTGCCTTCCAGCCACTTCTGTATGGTCTCGTCCGCCAGCACTTCCTTTTCTATCACAGATTGCTCCGCATCCAGCGGGAATTCCATTTCCACACGCGTCTTGCCATTTACGGCTATCGGGTATTTCTTGGAGTTTTCGGTTACATAGCGCTCCTCATATTTCGGGAAAGCGGCATTGATTACGCTTCCTGAATTATTAAATTCGCGCCAAAGGGCTTCAGCCATATGCGGTGCAAATGGGCAAATAGCCACAGCCAGCGGCTCCAGGATAGCCCGCTTATGACAACCCAGTGTCGCCAACTCGTTCACACAGATCATGAACTGGCTTACGGAAGTATTGAAGGAGAAACGCTCAATGTCTTCTCCAATCTTTTTTACGGTTTTGTGTAGTACCCGCAATTCAGCATCTGTGGCAGTTTCATCGTTGACGACCCAACCCTGTTGCTCATCAGCATACAACCGCCACATCTTCTTAAGGAAACGGTGTACGCCCTCTATGCCCTTGGTATCCCACGGCTTACTGATATCTATCGGCCCCAGGAACATCTCGTACATGCGGAAGGTGTCGGCTCCATAATTTTTTATTACATCATCTGGGTTCTCAACATTATATTTAGACTTGGACATCTTCTCAATGACCATTCCCTCCAAATAAGGTTCTCCATTCTCTGTTTTATTTTCACTATCCCAATCCACCTCTATTTTATCATATTTAATGAAATGGTGACCTTCAACGTCCAAGTAGCTTTCCAGCATCGATTTAGTAAGCCGATTATTTGCATCTAAATATTTATGAGCATCCCTTAGTCGAACATCTCCCCATAAATCTCGTCTATATAAAATATTTCCTTTGAAAGTGATTTGCAAAGGGAAGTCCTTGTCCGAATGATAGGATTGAACTAAAAAAATTGTGTTCTGATGATCTTCGGTTGAATACACCGCTCCATCCACAAAAAAAGATTTGCCGGAAATCATCCCCTGATTCAACAGCTTCTTAAAAGGTTCATCAAAACCAATATACCCCAGATCGCACAAGGCTTTGGTCCACATGCGGGAGTAGAGCAGGTGGCCTACTGCATGCTCCGTACCGCCTACATAAAGGTCTACCTGGTTCCAGTAGTCTGTTGCTTTGCGGCTCGCAAATTCGGTGTCATTTCCGGGGTCCATGTAGCGGAGAAAGTACCAGCTGCTGCCGGCATAGCCGGGCATGGTGTTGGTCTCGCGAAGGACCTCTCCCCGGCCCTCTCCGAAGGAGAGGGAGGTGTCACGTACGTCATTTCCGGTATCATTTTTTGAAGATGAAATGTTTACCCAATCTTTGACATTTGCAAGTGGTCCTTGTCCTTCCGGTCCTGGCTTATAATTCTCTACATATGGTAACCTTACCGGGAGCCGCGAAATATCTCCCTCTCCTTCGGAGAGGGTCGGGGAGAGGTCCTCGTCGGTGCCATAAGGTATATCATCTACATAGATGATCGGGAACGGCTCGCCCCAGTAGCGCTGGCGGCTAAAGCCCGCATCGCGCAGCCTGTAGTTCACCTGTTTCTTTCCGGCACCAATGAACTGAAGTTTGTTTATTGATGCCTCCGCTGCATCGGCAATCGTCATGCCCGTCAGGAAGTCACTGTTTTCTATAATGCCGCTCTTCGAGCTGTATGCTTCTTCGCCGGTATACCTGTCTCCAAATATATTGGTTATCGGGATATTGAAATGTTTTGCAAACGCATGGTCGCGGTCATCGCCACTAGGCACCGCCATTATAGCGCCGGTGCCATAACCAGCCAATACATATTCAGATATCCATATTGGAATGTTCTTCCGGCTAAACGGATGCACTGCATAGGCGCCTGTAAATGCACCCGTGATCTGTTTTACTTCGCTCATGCGCTCGCGCTCAGAGCGGCTTTTTACGTATTGTATGTATTTTTCAACCTCGTCCTTTTGCTCAGTTGTGGTGATGCTTTCCACCAGCGCATGCTCCGGTGCAAGTACTATAAAGTCTACACCGAAAATGGTATCTGGCCGGGTGGTGAAAACTGAGATGAAGACCTCTCCCCGGCCCTCTCCGAAGGAGAGGGAGGTGTCACGTACTGCATTATCAGCACTCAATTTTATGTATTTTTTTATCTCCTCTATTACTAGGTCAATCTTTGAAATTATCGCTTCGTTACTAAAGCGAATTACTTTGAATCCCTTTTCATTTAAATATTCTGTTCTCTGTGCATCATATTCCTGCTGATTTTCATGAATTTTTCCGTCTACTTCAATAATAAGTTTATGAGGCAGGCTAACAAAATCAGCAATAAATCTGCCGATAATATGTTGTCTCCTGAATTTTGCCCCAAGCTGATTAGCGCGTAAATATTCCCATAAAATACCTTCAGCTTCCGTCTGATTGCTCTTTAGGTCTTGTCTTAAGGGGCTAATTAAATTATAAAGAGCAGGCTCAGCAGTATTCCATCCGGGCTGATCCCCGCGTAATTTCTCTTCACGAGCTTGCGCTGCTTCACCCTCTCCTTTGGAGAGGGATGGGGAGAGGTTTGTCGGAAACAATCCAAACCTCACTTCCGCACCAATGCTTTTGCCGATCCAGTTCTTCTGCATCTCCTTCATCGCCTCACTCCACTCCAGTTTCTCCAGGCTATCTATCAATCTGTCGGCATATTCAGTTATTCGCAAAAACCACTGGCGCATATTCTTCCGTTCCACGGGGTGGCCGCCACGCTCAGAAACTCCGTTTACGACCTCGTCATTGGCAAGTACTGTACCTAAGGCTTCGCACCACCACACCTGTGCATAGCCCTGGTAGGCAAGCCGGTACTGCATCAGCACATCGCGCTGCCGCTTTTCGGAAAAGTCCTTCCATTGTACACTATCGAACCGCAATGTTTCATCTCCCGGGCAAGGAATATTATTGTTACCCTCTTTTTCAAATATTGCTATCAGCTCTTTTATTGGCCTTGCCTTATCCGCGCTGCGGTCATACCAGCTATGAAACAACTGCAGAAATATCCACTGCGTCCATTTGTAATAGTTTGGATCGCTGGTGCGTACCTCGCGGCTCCAATCGTAGCAAAAACCTATGTTGTCAAGCTGTTCGCGGTAGCGGGCTATGTTCTTTTCTGTGGTCACTGCAGGGTGCTGTCCGGTTTCGAGGGCATATTGTTCGGCGGGCAGACCGAAGGCGTCAAAGCCCATTGGGTGCAATACATTGTAGCCGGACAACCTTTTGTAACGTGCATAAATATCAGAAGCTATGTAGCCAAGCGGATGACCTACGTGAAGGCCCGCGCCACTGGGGTAGGGGAACATATCCAGCACATAGCACTTCGGCTTATCGCTTTCGTTAGATACTTTGTAAACTTCTTCCTTCGCCCACTTATCCTTTGCGTCTTTTTCTATCTTGCTAAAATTATATTCCATGGTTAAAATTCAAAATTCAAAAATAAAAATTCAAAAATTCATTTTGGGATTCGATCAGAAATTCAGCACCAAACCATCGTACGAAAGATGCATGCCCGGTGGTAATGCACTATCGACAACATCATGCAGGCCCAACTGGTGACTGATATGTGTGAAATAGGTTTCTTCGATATTCAGACTTTTTGCCACCTCCACCGCTTCGGCAAGCGTGTAGTGAGAGATGTGCGGTTCATGTCGTAATGCGTTCAGTACCAATGTTCTGCTGCCATTCACTTTCGCCAGTTCTTCAGGCTCTATATAGTTGGCATCGGTAATATAAGTAAAGTCTCCGATCCTGAATCCCAGCACCTCCATCTTAAAATGCAGCAACCTTATCGGAGTAATGGTCAGCTCATTGATCGTGAAAGACTCATATGCATTTATGGTGTTCATCTCTATCTGCGGGATACCCGGAGAGGTGGGGTTTGTGAAGATGTAAGAGAACTCCCGCTTGAGTGCTTCCTGTGTTTCCTCAGTTGCATAAACGGGTATGGGCTTCTTCTCAAAATAGTTGTAGGCACGTATGTCGTCGAGCCCTGCAATGTGGTCCTTATGACCGTGTGTAAAAACTATCGCGTCCAGTTTGTGCACTTTTGCCCGCAGCATCTGGTACCGGAAATCAGGGCCGCTGTCTATGACGATGCTTGTATCTTTCGTTTCTATCCATATGGATGAGCGCAGGCGGTTATCTTTTTTATTGGAAGAGGTACATATGGGACAGGGGCACCCAATAAACGGTATGCCCTGCGATGTGCCGGTGCCAAGGAATGTGATTTTCACTATAGGTCCATTTGGGTTTGTACAGAGGGATCTGCACCAAAAGAAGGCTCAGCTTTCAGTTGTTTGTACCATTTCAGCATCTCGCCGCTCAGTTCGCTTTCCACTACATTGATACTCGGCAGAATTTCCACCAGCGCATTTATACGCCCCTCTATGCTGAAGAATTTATTGATCACAACCACGCGCCTTTCCTCCAGGATGCAGTACCCGCTGTTGAAATTCCCTTTTTCATAACGGATGATGTAGTGCGCCTCCTCGTAAAGCTCCTCTAATTTTTTAAGCGTGTTTGGTGTATATTTGAAGCTCATTATCTATTGCTGTTTCGATGAATAAAAGTAGAAAATTCGCAGCACTTCTAATCATTACAGTTATTTTAATAGCTTTTGGCGCGGAAGTTCGTGCCCAGGATGAAGATGACGATGGTCCGCACATGTATATTGAACGTCCCCGCGTGTTCTACGGCGGGGCATTGGCAGGCGCCAATTTCTGCCAGGTAGATGGCGATTATTTTGCAGGGTATCATAAGGTAGGGCTGAATGTGGGTGGTATTGTTTATGCGCAACTGGCCCGTCATGCCGCCCTGAGCCTGGAGATATTATATTCACAAAAAGGGAGCAAAAGTGCCAGGCCCAAGGCTTCGCTAACGTTGCCGGATACTTATATTACAAAATATGGTATCGCACTGAACTATGCTGAGGTGCCGGTAATGATCAACTACTTTGATAAACGTAAAAGTCATTTTGGTGTTGGGGTTTCTTATGGCCGGTTGGTGAGCAGCAGTGAGAACCTGCAGATCGACTCCCTGAACATCAAAAGAAGTATCGACTTTAAGAATAAGTATCCCTTCAATCCGAATGCGCTAGATCTGCTGGCCGGATTTGAATTGCATCTCTGGAAGGGGCTGTTTCTTAACGTGCGCTTCCAGTATTCACTTATGCCGGTGCGCAAAGATGTACCGCCCGATTATGCACGCTCCACCCAGAGCAACAACCTTTGGGTAATGAGGCTTATGTACCTGGTGAAGTAAAACAAACTTTATGCACAATTTTCCTGTAAAACTCGAATTGCGGATAGACTGGAGCGAAATGGACCTTTTCGGGCATGTGAATAATGTGGCATACTTCAAGTACATACAGGCATCGCGGGTAAACTATTGGGAGAAAAGTATGCTCACCGCATTGTTCAGTGAAATGAAGGTAGGGCCTATTTTGCTATCTACAGGCTGCCAGTTCATCAAGCCGCTGCATTATCCGGGAAATATTGTAGTTGAGTCAAGGGTTGAGTTCATTAAGAATACCAGCTTCGGTATTCACCACCGCATACTCAATGAAGCGAACGAAATTGCAGCCGAAGCCCATGACGTGATCGTCACTTTCGACTTTAATAAAAATGAAAAGGTACCGGTCTCCGATGAATTCAGAAAAGCGGTAGCTGAGATCGAGGGCAGGGTGGTGTAGTGTTTAGAACCGATCGCCAGGAATTACTCGATTGAGAATTTTGCCAGGAGCCGTATACCTAAGATTTACGCATAACCCTCCGCTTCCGTTACCCGATGTGTTTATGGTGTGAGGCCAGTAATCGTATGCAATGCCAAGATGTAATCTATTATGGGTAATGCCTGCGGTTACCATTGTTACATCCACGCTGCGATACCACAAACCGAGAAAAACAGATGTGCTTTCGTTTGGCTTCCTGTTCTTACTTACGATGTAACTGAAGTCATTGCCGGCAATAAAACCGTGTGAGTTAGCGCTATTCATATAGAATGCTGCTGGCCGGAATGATAGTCGCTTCGTTGCTAATATATTTAACCCAAGGCTACCCATATACTGCCGTTCAGTTTTCATTTGGTTGTTTTGCCACCAGTCGGT
>CANJQU010000152.1 GCA_947476485.1 Chitinophagaceae bacterium | reverse complement strand
TATCGGGTAATCGATAATAAAGGTAGGCTGCACATAATGCTTCTCACACTTACCTCCGAATATCTCATCTATCAGTTTTCCCTTACCCATTGTACCATCCACCTGCAAATTCAGCTTGCGGCAGACATCACGGAGCTGGTGCTCGTCCATTCCGTTGATGTCATAACCCGTATGCTCCTGTATTGCATCATATATGCTGATGCGCTTATAGGGCGCTTTAAAATCAATTTCCATTTCGCCAACCAGCGTCAAAGAAGTACCATTTGTGGCTATAGCTGTTTGCTCCAGCATTTGCTCGGTAGTCTCCATCATCCACAGATAGTCTTTGTAGGCCACGTAGAACTCGAGTATGGTAAACTCAGGATTGTGCGTGCGGTCCATGCCTTCATTTCTGAAGTTGCGGCTGAACTCGTACACCCATTCAAAACCACCAACGATCAGGCGCTTGAGATAGAGCTCGTTTGCGATGCGGAGATACAAGGGCATATCCAGCGCATTATGATGCGTGATGAATGGCTTTGCCAGCGCCCCGCCAGGTATACTTTGCAATACAGGCGTATCTACTTCGAGCGCGCCCCTGTCATTAAGAAAATTGCGGATCGCATTTTTCATCTTTGTGATCTTCGTGAACGTATCCCTCACTGAAGGGTTGACGATTAGATCCGCGTAGCGCTGGCGATACTTGAATTCAAGGTCAGTAACTGCATCAAAAACCTCACCATCCTTTTCCTTGGTCACAGGCATAGGATGCAGCGATTTTGTCAGCAAAGTTAACGCGGTAACATGTATTGATGTTTCGCCCGTTTTGGTGATGAAACCAAAGCCTTTTACCCCAACAATATCTCCAATGTCCATCAGCTTCTTCCATACCAGATCATAGAGGCTTTTGTCTTCACCGGGGCATATCTCGTCCCGCTTTATATACACCTGTATCCGGCCGGTGCTGTCCTGCAATACAGCAAAATTTGCCTTACCCATATCTCGGACACTCATGATGCGCCCGGCAAGAGAAATTTCTCTGAATGCCTCCTTATTTTCCTCGCTATAATTTTCCTTTATACCCTTTGCGGTATGGGTGATCTCATAAAGCGGCGCCGGATATGGATCAATGCCCATCTCCAATAATTCCTTCAGCTTGTCGCGGCGTACTAATTCCTGTTCGCTAAGTGTTGCTTGCATGGGTGCAAAAATAGCAGTTTAGTTGGGAATTACAGTGTCATGGATGCTATTTCACAGAATAAGGAGAGGTATGGGCGAGAACAAGCCAAATACAAGACCATGGCTGCAACACATTAAGGTCGATAAAGACTATTAGCCCTTTAAGAATGGCTTCTGGTGCATATTAAAGACTCTGAGCACCTGTATCAATCGGGGCTTTTCTGCAATTGTATACTAAATGAGGTATGGAAATGAAGGAACCCGGGCAGCCCGTATACTAACGTATCGCTTTGAGTATACATATGGCATATCAGCAATCTTACTTAACATCATGTCGACCTCACTGGTCATTCTTCTGCCCAATCCATCGACTTTGGAATTATAGTACTCCTTTGCCATGGTGACGTCTGCAATTGCTGAAGAAGTTAGATAGATAGTATAAGGCATCAGGCGAGCAGTTGTTTCTTTACATCATCCCATTTGTGCAAATAATTGGGATCTTCTTCTATCGCGCGTAATTCAATATCCAACGCATCTTTTTGCCATTGTGGCAACTCCATATGCAGTTCATCTGATAGTTGTTGCCACTCTTCAATAGAAATAAACACTCCAACCGGGTTGCCATTTTTATCAAAAGTAAATTGAGGATTAATATCCATAAACCTGGATTTTTATTTGCATAAAATTACGATATTTTATTCATCGTCGCGTAACCTGCGGGGTTCAACGCTCATAGACCGGTCCCTATAAAAGCAGGTTAAACCCGACGCACTTATTAAAAGATATTTCGTTTCAAAAAAAAGCAATACTTTTAAGCTACGTTATAGGCTCTTATCACCAACGCTATGAAACTAGTAACTAACAATGGAGGACACACAACGGGCATTGTACGAGTCGATCATCAATTATTCTGACGACGCTATTTTCAGCAAAACCCTGGATGGCACGATCACAAGCTGGAATAAAGGTGCAGAAGTGATATTTGGCTATACGTCTGATGAAATTGTCGGGCAGAATATCTCTGCATTAATTCCGATGGTCAGAATCAACGAAGAGTTGGAGATCATTGGAAAGATCAGAAAAGGAGAACTTGTGCGGCATTATGAAACAGAACGCATCCGCAAAGATGGCCGCACGGTAAATATCTCACTCACTGTGTCTCCTTTAAAAGATAAGAATGGCGTGATCAACGGCGCTTCCGGTATCGCACGTGAGAGCGAAAAAAAATACTATAACTTGTTTCATAATTACCCTGTTCCCACGTGGGTAATTGACCAGGATACGTTTAAATTTCTCGATGTGAATAAAGCAGCGGTGGCGCACTATGGTTACAGCTACGATGAATTCCTGTCAATGACCGCCGTAGACATCAGGCCGCACGACGAGAAAAAGCGCTTCATTAACCTGGATCGGTCGAAAGATCATTTTGGAGCAAGGGGTTTGTGGAAGCATATCCGGAAAGATGGAACGATCATCAATGTTGAGATCAGCCTCGACAATATAATTTTTGACGGCCGGCCTTGCTCACTGATCGTAGCACAAGATATAACCGAAAAAACCGAAGCCGAAGATCAGCTAAAGCATGCCACCTTTCGCCTGCAACAGGCCCAAAGTATTGCGCACATCGGGAGTTGGGAACTGAATTTCGCAACCGGCATCAGAGTGTTGTCTGACGAATCATGTAGGATATACGGGCTTTCGGTGAAGGAAAATATATTATCCACACAGGATTTTTTATCGTTTGTCCATCCTGACGACCTGGACGAAGTCATCAGAAATATTATAGATTCACAGGCGTCCTTTGGCACAGTTGCCGTCAGTTACCGCATCATCAGGAAAGACGGCACTATAAGGCACATCTATTCGCAAAGTGAAATTGAGCTAAATGCAGAAGGGAAACCCGTAGACCAATATGGCATCGTGCACGATGTTACGGAACAGAACCTTGCGCTGGAACAAAATCTTCAGACACAGCAACGATATAAACAGGTAGTAGAAAATATACTTGACGGATTGATGATAGACGACCCGAACGGGAAAGTGCTTTTTGCTAATGACCAGTTCCTGAAACTGTTTGGGCTGGAAAGACGGGATCTCAATGGACTGGTTTTGGAAGACTATATAGCTCCCGAATTCAGACCCGTATTGCGCGACAGGCACAACAGGAGGGTTGCAGGCGAAGATGTTCCCGACATGTTCGAATACCAGGGGTTAAGGAAAGATGGCTCAAGTATCTGGCTCGAAGTGCGGGTATGCAAGGTGTTTGAAAACGGCGCTGTGATCGGCACTCAGTCTGCCATACGCGACATTACCGACAGAAAAAAGGCAGAAGAAGAACTATCAAAATTCTACCAGTTACTTGAACAAAAAGTAAAAGACCGCACCATTCAACTGGAAGCCCTTAACCATGAGCTGGAATCGTTCTCTTACTCGGTGGCGCATGACCTCAGAGCTCCCCTGCGCATCATCAACGGATATTCTGAAATACTCAAAAAAGATTATGGCAATAAGCTGGACGCTGAAGCGGACCGGCTAATAAATGTGATCGTGACCAACACACAGCGTATGGGCAAGCTCATTGATGAGATACTAAACCTTGCGCGACTGGGACGAAAGGAACTTGCAAAACAAAGCACCGACATGAATTCACTTGTGCGAACGGTAATAGCAGAGCAGCTCGCTGTCTTTGGCAAACCCGTGCAGTTTGATGTCGCGAACCTACCCGGTGCGATCTGCGACAACACACTTATTCGCCAGGTTTGGAGCAACCTGCTTTCGAACGCAATAAAATATTCAGGCAAGCAGGAACATCAGTCTGTGATCATCAGCTCATCGAAAAAGGATGATTATGTCGTATATTCGGTGCAGGATAATGGCGTTGGATTTGATATGGCTTACAGCGAGAAATTATTTGGCGTCTTTCAGCGGCTGCATAAGCAAAGTGAGTTTGAAGGAACAGGTGTCGGGCTTGCCCTGGTAGAAAGGATCGTAACCAAACACGGAGGCAAAATATGGGCAGAATCAGAAGAGGGCAAAGGAGCGACATTTTATTTTAGTTTACCAATAATGTTACCAGCATGATAGACCAACAAGTAGACATCTTACTTATTGAAGATAACCCCGACGAAGCCGAACTGGCCATCAGGAGTCTAAAAAAAAGCAACCTTGCCAATAACCTTGTTCATATTGATGATGGCGCAGAAGCGCTCGATTTCATTTTTGCAAAAGGAAAATACGCCGGAAACACCGCACAATCCCGCCCCAGGCTTATCTTACTGGACCTGAATCTTCCCAAGATAGGCGGGCTGGAGATACTGAAGCAAATAAAAGCCAATGACCACACCCGGATGATCCCGGTTGTTGTACTCACTTCTTCACAGGAGCAGCGGGACGTAATTGAAAGCTACAAGTTAGGCGTGAACAGCTATATCGTAAAACCAGTGAATTTCGAATCTTTCTCCCGGGCTATTTCCGAGCTGAAGATGTATTGGCTGGTCCTGAACCAACCTCCGGTTTAGTGAGCCACTTTTATTATCCGCTGTCCTATAAAAACGTTTCTTAACTTTATAACAAATAGTTTTTATGCGCCATCTCCTGCTTTTCTCTTTTTCAGATTTTATACACGACAACAAGACATTGCTGATCGTGCTGATCGTTGGCGCTATTGCGGGGCTTATCGCGCAGCTTATAACACCCGGCAGAGGCTTCGGTTTGTTAGCTACAATTGCCATAGGCATTGCCGGCGGTTGGTTGGGAAATAAACTTTTCAAAGATTATCTTTCATGGTCAGACAGCGCTTTCGTCAACGCAATAGTAACGTCAACCGCAGGCGCCCTGATATTGTGCATCCTCATCAACCTGGTATTTGGAAAAAGTAAAAAGGATCATGACCGGTCGGATTACGAATCCGGGCGATAGGGAAAAGCAACCAGGGATACTGAATTATCAATGCGCGCAAAATTTAGCGATCGCCGCGTCCGCTTCCTTAAATCCATTTTTTAGCGCCGCCTGAAAATCTTCACACGGGCTTTGTCCGGCACGATACTTAACCATACCACGGTAATACAATGCCTCACCACCACTGCGATTTATTGACACTGCCCTATTCAGATCATTTAATGCCGGGGCATAACGGTTCATCTTTGCAAGTACCAGGCCACGCCTGATATAAAATAATGGTTCGGTATTTTCATACGTTACTGCCCACTCATAGTTTTCCAGTGCACCTTGAATATTACCCTGCTGCTCCAGGCAATCTGCCTTTATATAATATGCCCGCGCGTTATTGGGCTGCTCTGCCAGCACCCGGTCAGCATCGGCGATCGCCAGGGCAGGGCGGCCAGTCCCCTGGTACAACATAGCCCGGCTGAAATATGCCTTGGTGTAATCCCGGATAGAAATACACTGATTAAGCGCCTGTAGTGCATCCGCTACACGCCCCTGCCGGAGGTGAAGCAAACCCTTATCATACCATGCTTTAAAATTACCGGGCTCTAGCTGTACCGCTTTATCAAGATGTATCTCAGCAACTTCATACTGGCCAGTGCGGGTATACAATGCGCCAACGCTATAATGCGCCACAGCAGAATTAGGAAACGTATTCAAAATAGAGGTGAAGAAATCAAGATCCGAAAGCCAGATGTCGTTTCTTAGAAAAGTCAGGACCAGTAACGTTAATGCAAGCGCGGCACCGGCAATCACCGCAATGATCGATCTGGAGACTTTTTGTAACCCCGCAAACAGATAATACACAGACGGAAAGATGATCCCGATACCGGCGATATATAAATACCGGTCTGCCATCAGGCATTCACCAAACGGTACGAACTGCAATACCAAGGCAATATTTACTGAATAAAACACAATGCCGCCAAGGAGCACGTGCCACTTTTTGCGCCAGGCCACAACCGCCAATACAAGGATGCCAACGGCCAATGCCAGGCACAGATAATCCATTGCGCCAGCTTCTCGTGGATACGGGTAGATGACCGACAGGTTTACAGGCACGAAGATGTGAGCAATGTATTGGACATAAGCATCTGCGGCAAACAGAATGGTGTTAAGAAAATTTTGTCCTGCATGCAGATCCAGCATTTTTTCTGCAGCCTGCGCTCTTACAGCCACTATACCCATAACAACGCTGATATTGAATAACGGCATTTTTTCAAGCCACACTTTTCGTGTTTTAATATCGCGTTGCATCCATAAGTCTACAGCGATCAAAGAAAGCGGTAACGCTACCGCAACTCCTTTCGACAGCACCGCAGCTACACCTAGCAACGTTACTGCAACGATCTTTTTTACAGATGGTTTAGCAACGTAACCGGTATACTGCAACAACGCCAGTAAGTAAAAGAAAGCGCACAGCAGCGTTTTTCGCTCGGCTACCCACGATACGCTTTCTGTCTGCACCGGATGGAGGGCAAAGAGCAATGCCACAAATAAGCCTATCACCTTTTGCGGTTGCAGCCTGTTAATAAAAGTGTATAGAATGATCACATTACCGGTATGCAGCAACAGGTTGGTAAAATGATAAACAAACGGTTTCGCACCGCCGATCAGGTGATCAATTGAATAGGAAAAAATGGTGAGCGGGTGGTAATTACCAACGTAAAAACGAGAGAACCATGCCGAGATATTTTCCAGACGGAACCCGCTTATGTCTTTGTTATGCACTACATACTCATTGTCGTCCCATGATATGAAGCCGGCATGAAAAATTTTGCTGTATGCAACCAGGATGGCAACGATCAGCACGCTTATATGCAGCCAGGAATTATCAAATTTATTTTTAGGAACTGAGGCAGTCATTACCGATCAAATATACTCGTCTATTTTGCTGACTAACGAAAGTAAGCAGAAGTCTGCATACAGCTAAATTCATGATTCCCCTTTAGGGGTCAGGGGTCTAAATTATCCGCCTCACCATCCTTAGATTGTGCGTCCGCCGTTTCAGTGATACGCTTATAATGCCTCCCTGGTCTATGCGATCAATAACTACCCTACCCGATGTATCTGTGGCATGGATAATGGTTTGATTGTCGAGCAGCATGCCTACATGGGTGATGCGGCCATCCTTCTCATCAAAAAAAGCAAGGTCGCCACACTGAGCGTGCTGCAGAAAATCTACCAGTTGCCCCACTTCGGCCTGCTGGCTGGCATCGCGCGGAAGTTTATGGTTGCACAGTTTGTACGCCATTTGTGTAAGCCCTGAGCAGTCGATGCCGGAAGCGCTGCGGCCACCCCACTCATAGGGAGCATGCAGGTATTTCCTGACAGCCTCCTTCAGGTTATCACCGTTAAGAATCGCCTTCCTTATGGTCAGTTTTTTTCCTTTGAATTTGCCTGGCTCATTTACCGGCACCATACTGCCACCTTTCATGCTCACCAGTTCACTGCCCAGCGGCAACAGTGTTTCTCCTTCCTGCATAATAAGCTTGCCGGTATGGCTGCCGGAGAGATACTTGGTTTCCTTGTAGTACTCCTTCTTTTGCACCACCTTCAGTTGAGATAGTTTGCACCACCCCTCGTAGTCGTCCCAGGCGCCGGCAATCTTAGCCCAATCTTTGTTGTTTACTTCCTGTATCTCTACTTTTTCGCCAAAAAGCAATTGGTTTACCTGCTCAGCTTTGTGAGCAGGCTCGTTTCTTACCGGCATCTCCGGCACATTGCAATATGCGTATGCTAACACCATCAGCGAATTTGAAATTTGCTCCTCCCGATAGCTATCGGGAGGGATTCGGGATTAAAGATACTATTCAATCTTTTCTCCTTTTGGAATTTGCATTTTTGAATTTGGAAATTTGTTCCGGGGTTTTAAACATTATGTAATTATATGTATGGCACCGGGTTTCTAAACCGAAATGTTTCATTAACTTAGCCGCTAGAACTATGCCCAACCGTAATATTTTATTATTAAATATATAGGAGGCCGAACATGAACATTTATCTAAAAAAAGCTACAAAAAATTATGGAATCAACGATCATAGCCCTCGTCGCCGCGATAGGGGCTTTACTAATAGGTATTTTTCTTGGCAAGATGATTTTTGCCAAGAATACGAAAAAGGAG
>CANJQU010000151.1 GCA_947476485.1 Chitinophagaceae bacterium | reverse complement strand
TGATACATAGTTGCGGCACGCCGTAATGCATGTAATCAAAAAAACGATTAGCGAGTGAAAGCCGGTTGCTGAGGCTTGTGTCTTCGAATAATGTGATGCCTATATAAGCCCTGACCGTATAGAGTGTGAGCTCAGCAGGGGGTACATAACCTTTAAAAACTACCTTGTCAGTTACATTGAATTGCTCTGCAAGCGCTTTTGCTTCTGCATAAAAATTACCCTCACCACATATTATGAGCTGTGCGTCTACATGCTGCATAGCGGGTATAAGTTGCTCAAAGCACCGGCCCACATTTACCCAGCCCTGGTAGAGAATAAAGCGTTCTTTTTTTTCGGGGATGTCGACCGGTTTAAGTATGGTTGCATTGCGCACAACACCATAGCTGACACCATACCGCTTCTTAAATTCATCGGCATAGCAATCACCTATTGTGTAGCCTGTTTTGAAATGCGGTACGGTGTGGTTTCCGATCCATGTCCACATTTTATGAACAGCCGGGCGGGAGATCACTTCTTTGAGGTCCGTGAATATCTCGTGTGCGTCATACACTCTCTTTTTGCCGCGCAGCCTGGATGCATAATAAACCGGCAGAATGGTGTCGAGATCGATTGCGCACAAAATATCGGCTTTTCGGAACAGGAGGAAAAAGAAGAGATTGAACCAATAATGGAAGTACATCAGCTTGCCCTGCTCTACAATGATCGGCAGGCGAACCTGTTTGAACGGGCGGGCTACCAGTGGTTTGCTTTTTTTCTTTTTGAATCCCACTAGTGTCACATCGTAACCGGCAACGGCCAGCGAGGTACAGATACGTATCATGCGCTGGTCGTAGTTGAGGTCGTTGGTAACGGTGCAGATTATTCTTTTGGCGGACATTTACTGGCTGTAAAGATAAGTTGATAAGGTGAGAAGTGATAGGTGGTAAGTTGATAAGTGATAAGTTGATAGGTGATAAGTTGATAAGTGATAAGTTGATAGGTGATAAGTTGATAAGTGATAAGTGATAAGTGATAAGTGATAAGTTGATAGGTGATAAGTGAGCAGCCGGTGATTACCGGGCAAATTTAGTTTCATTCAACAAACAGATAACAGACTCATAGCTAAACGTAGATCGGTACAACGTCATTTTTTGTCAATATATCGAGCGAGTCAATAATAATTACTATTTTTCCACATTGTTGTAAACGATATGAAATCATTGACCGGGAATATATTTAAATCGCAAAGGAGTCTTTATGCGTTGTACGGAGCATTGTTCGGACTGTGTTTTCCTGTGTTCGCTTCTTTGCTTGAGTGTTACCTGCAATTCAATTCTTACTACTTAAGCGATTTTATAGCGGTTCAAAAGGCATCGCCATTGCTTTGGATAATTGATACTGCCCCATTGTTTTTAGGCCTTTTCGCATCACTGGCCGGGTCTCAAATGGACAAAGTGCATCTGATAAACAGGGAACTGAACGACCGGTATGAGCAGATGTCTGCGCTCAAAGAGATCGCTGACAAGGCCAACCATGCCAAGAGTGAATTCCTGGCAAATATGTCTCATGAGATCAGGACGCCGATGAATGCGATCATAGGAATGAATTACCTGATAAAGAAGACGGTACTGAACGGTAAGCAATTCGACTATGTGAGTAAGATGGAGCTGGCATCGAAGAACCTGCTCCGGATCATTGATGATATCCTGGATTTTTCGAAAATTGAGGCAGGTAAGTTGACATTGGAGTATACAGAGATATTTCTTGAAGAGCTTATTTCCAACCTGGCAGACACCCTGAATGTGAAGCTGCAAAAGAAGAAGGATATTGAACTGATCACTAACATTGATCCCAGCATTCCCCCGATAATACTTGGCGACACCGTGCGGCTGAGGCAGGTGTTGCTGAACCTTGCAGACAATGCAATAAAGTTCACAGAAAGCGGCGAAGTGCGGATATCTGCGCGCATTGCATCGTTCAAGGAACAGGGGGTGGTTATCCGGTTTGCGGTCAAGGATTCCGGGATCGGGATGACGACCGCACAACAGGAAACAATATTTAATCCTTTCCAGCAGGCCGACCTGTCGACAACGCGGAAATTCGGCGGGACAGGCCTTGGGTTGGCTATCTCGAAGAAGATAGTGGAAATGATGGACGGAGTATTATCGCTGAAGAGCAGTCCGGATGTTGGGTCTGAGTTTAGCTTCAACGCTTTTTTTCAGCTTCCTCAAAACAAGGAATACGAAACGAGCCAGGGGCTTTCAAACATCAATATGCCACGCGGTTTGAAAGTGCTGCTTGTGGATGATTCTGAGAACGCGCGAATTGTGCTGCATGATATGCTTGCGTCATTCGGGTTTTATGTGCTGGTAGCGAACAGTGCACGGGAGGCCATTGATATCTTTGAAAGAGAGCTTAATGCCACGGTCCCGATATCTCTGATGATCGTGGACTGGCGAATGCCGGGGATGGATGGGTTGCAACTGGTGAGGGAGCTTAAGGATAAGAATATTACCAAGGCGCCTACGGTGCTGATGGTTACTGCGTATGGATTGGAGGCGGTAAAGGAAGCGGCTAATAATAAGCTGGTGGATGGCTACCTGCTGAAGCCGATCAATCCTTCCGCATTATTCGATGCGCTGACAAATGTTTTTCGCCTCGGCCCGATAAACACACTGGACGCGAATGAACACCAGGATATGCTTGACGATTTCAGGCTGAAACTGGCAAATGCCAAAGTGCTGATTGTTGAGGATAATGATATAAACCTGGAGGTGGCACAGGAGCTGCTGGCAGAGATCGGAATTATCACGGATAGTGCAAGAAATGGTATTGAGGCAGTAGAAAAGGTGAAGCTGCATACCTATGATGCGATATTAATGGACATTCAGATGCCAGAGATGGATGGACTAACGGCGACAAGAATAATTCGGGAAGAAATCCACAATCAGAAATTGCCGATACTGGCCATGACGGCACATGCTATGAAGGGTGAGTATGAGAAAAGTATTGCAGCGGGGATGAATGACCATATCACCAAACCTATTGACCCTACGATACTTTATACCACATTGTCTAATTATGTAGATCTGAGTGAGACGAATAAACATATTTCAATAAAACCAGTAAAAGAAGCCGTTATTATTGATGATTTTTATATTGATGGTATTGATTTAAATATGGGGCTTTCGCGCGTGGCAGGTAAGAAAAGTGTCTATGTAAGCCTGCTTACTAAATTCACGTCAAATTACAGCAACGTAGATGAACACATAGACCGGCTTGTAACCAACAATGAGTATATAGAGCTTGCAAATTACCTGCACACCCTGTCGGGGGTTAGCGGCAATATGGGTATGGACACTATTTATAAGAGCGCTCATCAACTCTCGTTGGAACTGAAAAGGATAGACAATGGTACTATTGAACCGGAATTGGTAAATAGTACCCGGATACTTGCAGGAAATATTGCGGAGCAGATAGGAGTTATAAAATCAGCATTGATAAAGGTAGCCGCAGCCCCGGTGCCTCTGAAACAACCGCAGGCAGCTACAGATGGTGCGGAAGAGAGCTTCAGGCAGCTTATAAAATTTATAAAAACATATGACAGCCGTGCGAGTGAATATTGCGATCATATTATCAGTAGCTATTCCTTGTCGGACAGTGAAACAGCAAAATTGAAAGCAGCAAATGATGCGCTGAATAACTTTGATTTTGAAGGCGCATTAAAGATATTAGCGTAGTTGATGTGCATCTTGAAAATACCTGCTGTAAAAGCAGGCTAAAAAATCAGGCTTAAGCAATGATCTTAGATACCCATGATAGAAGAGCGGTGATCCTGGCTGTGGACGATTCTGTAGAAAACCTGCAGATACTGGCATCGTTACTGAAGGATTTATATATTGTAAAAATTGCAAAAAGCGGAGCAAAAGCAATAGAACTGGCCAACCAGGAGCCTTACCCGGACCTGATACTATTGGATGTGGTGATGCCTGAGATGAATGGGTTCATGGTGTGTGAAATATTGAAAAAGGACCCGCTGACACAGAAGATACCTATCATTTTTATTACCTCGCTGAATGAAGTGGCTGACGAGACAACCGGACTGCAAAAGGGTGGCACCGACTTTATCACCAAGCCTATTAACCCCGATATAGTAAAGGCAAGGATCAATGTTCACCTGGCCCTGCAGTCGGAAAGAAGGAAGTCGGACACACTCTTAAAAGTATTACTTCCGGATGCTGTGATCACTGACCTGATATTGGAAGGGAGCCACAAGCCGAAGATACATAAGCATGTGAGCATCATGTTTTGTGATTTCATTGATTTTACCGGTATATCCACGCAGCTTTCGCCGGAACTACTGATCGGAGAGCTGACGGATATCTACGGACATTTTGATGAGCTATGTGAGAAGCAGGGCGTGACGCGGATAAAAACGATCGGAGATTCCTACATGGCAGCAACAGGGCTGAATACAGATACGGATGACCATGCCAGTAAGCTCGTAAATGTGGCATTTGATTTTATCGCGTATCTGAATGAACGCAATAAGGACTCTGCACAAAAATGGCGATGCAGGATCGGCATAAACTCAGGTAGTGTGATAGCTGGCATCATTGGCAAGACAAGGTTTGTTTATGATATAATAGGGGCGGATGTAAACATAGCAGCGCGGGTGCAGGCTGCCGGGCGGAATATGGCGGTGACCATAACAGACGCAACAAGGCGACTGCTCGGAAAAGGCTATGTTTTTGAGAGTATCGGGATGAACCAACTGAAAGGAACCGGGGAGATGGAACTGTATGTAGTGGAACGAAGCGGCAGATAACTACACTTATAAATGAACCAAAATGGCCGGGAAGCTTAAACAGTTTGCAAGACGGGAGGGCGACTCTGCTGAGGTGTCATTCAGTAAGCTGCTTATCCTTTTTATTGCACTCACATGCTGCCTTTGCGGTTTGTGCTGGTCTGCACTTTACTTTTTTGTCTTTGGCGCGGGGGTGATCTCGTTTCTACCCTTGTTGTTCGTATTGATCGTGGGGTCTGCGATCCCGGTGTCGCATTATCTACGGAACCATAAAATACTTGTTTATGCTCAGATCGTGTGTATCATGTGGGTTACCGCACTGATACAATGGAGCATCGGCAGCATCGACCAAAGCGGATTTGTAACCGCATGGAGCTTTGTGGGGCCACTCGTTGCGCTGATCTTTCTGTCGTTTAGAGAATCTATAGTATGGATGGTGATGTTTATCTTAATAATACTGATCTCGACCATATTTGAGCCGGTATTGTTTGGCAGCAGGCCACTTGTTTCTACGCATACACGAGGGTTGTTTTACCTGATGAACATAGGAATGGCATCCTCTGTGGTCTTCGCCGCATCGGCATGGTTTGCGTTGACCATAAAAAAGGAGAAGGGAATTTCGGATAATTTACTACTGAACATTCTTCCGGCTGAGGTGGCAGAAGAGCTAAAAGTAAACGGAAAAGTAGAACCGAAATATTTTGATAATGTAACTGTTCTTTTTACTGACTTCAAAGAATTTACAAAAATCGCAGAGCGGCTTTCAGCAAATGAAATGGTTACTGAGATCAACTACTGTTTTAGCGCGTTTGATGATATCATATCCCGGCATAAGATCGAAAAAATAAAAACCATTGGTGACGCGTATATGGCGGCGGGTGGCATCAACGACCAGGACTGCCCTCCATGTAGTATTGTAAAGGCTGCATTTGAGATGCAGCAATTTATGGTGGAGAGAAAGGACACGCTTGAGAAGGCCGGAAGGAGTGGTTTTGAAATGAGGCTAGGCATACATACAGGACCTGTGGTGGCAGGGGTGGTAGGTATAAAAAAATTTCAGTACGACATCTGGGGAGATACCGTGAACATAGCCTCACGTATGGAGCATAACGGAGCGGTGGGCCGTGTAAACATATCAAAGGCAACGTATGAACTGGTAAAAGACAAATTCGAGTGCGAATACCGGGGCGAAATGGAAGTAAAGGGTAAAGGTCAGATGGCGATGTATTATGTATCGTGAGGCGGTAGCCATTGCTTATATCGCCCTGGCTCGTTCTTTTTTAATTGTCTCCACTGCCTGGCAGATCTCATAGTCTTCTTTCTCCAGCGCTATTCCTTCGCATAGAAAATTAAGGCTTCTGTCTGAAAGGTCCAGTTGATTTATCCTGGCTACCATATCGGGTTGAGACAATCCCATCAGGAATACCCTAAGCTTTTCGTTGGCGGCTTTGGCATGTTTTTCGAGTTCAAAAAAGGGTGTCTTTGTTGCCAGCACCTCATCTTTTTCATCGTCATAGTCTGTGCGCTCCTGGTTGTTATTCTCTGTCATAATGTAGTTTGCTAATGACGAAGCATAATCATGCCAGCGGTCTGACTGAATGCCAGACCGCTATAATTCACAGGTAAAATCGATAATGATAAATACTTAGCATGTTGAGTGGATATTTTGCCTACATCCCGTCCCCATCGAGCAAATTGCCCAGCCCACCAAGGACACTGCCTTCTTCACGACGTTTAAAACTGCCATAGCTCAGGACGCGGCTTGCCAACCGGCTAATGGGCAATGTCTGTACCCATACAGTTCCGGGGCCCTGAAGTGTGGCGAAGAATACGCCTTCTCCACCAAATATGGTATTCTTTATTCCACCTACAAACTGGATATCGTAATTGATATTTCTTGTAAAGCCTACAATACAGCCCGTGTCTATCTTCACCAGTTCACCGGGAGCCAGATTGCGCTGCAATACATGGCCGCCAGCGTGAACGAATGCCATGCCATCGCCAACCAGTCGCTCCATGATAAAACCCTCACCCCCAAACAGGCCGGTGCCTAGTTTTTTCTGGAATTCGATCTCGACCGATACCCCCTTAGCCGCGCAGAGGAAGGCGTCTTTCTGGCAAATAACCGTACCGCCCAGTTGTGATAGGTCCAGAGGTATGATCTTACCGGGATAGGGTGCAGCAAACGAAATATGCCTTTTACCACCGCCCACGTTAGTATAGGCAGTCATAAACAGGCTTTCACCCACGAGCATACGCTTGCCCGCCGAAAACAGTTTGCCGAGCAGTCCGCCACCTTGCTGTCCGCTGCCATCGCCGAAGATTGTCTCCATCTGTATACCATCATCCATCATCATAAAGGCGCCGGGTTCCGCTATTGCGGTTTCATTTGGATCCAGTTCTACCTCTACATACTGCATTTCCTCTCCTATAATCCTGTAATCTATTTCGTGATTTTGCATAGTTTATGTTTTGTGATTAAAATTAAGAGGTGGTTTGTAAAATGAGAAATAATTCTCGGTTAAAAGGGCCAAATTATCGGTAAAGACACTCAGTTGGGTTCGTAATATCGGGTGTTTCAAGGCAAAGGATTTTGTTAGCTTTGCAGCCTGAATGAAAACCTTTGAACAATTAAGGATCGTTTTTTTTGGTACGCCTGACTTTGCAGTGGGGTGCCTTGCCGGGCTGGTAGCTGCAGGTGCAAATATAGTTGCAGTGGTCACTATGCCCGATAAACCAGCGGGGCGAGGCCGGCAGGTGCAGACATCAGCGGTGAAACAGTATGCGGAGTTAAAGGGATTGCCACTGTTGCAGCCGGAGAAAATGAAGGCGCAGGAATTCCTTGAGGCACTTAAGGCCTATAATGCAGACTTGCAGGTGGTAGTGGCTTTCCGGATGATGCCGGAGGTGGTGTGGAGCATGCCGCCCATGGGCACTATAAATGTGCATGGTTCGCTGCTGCCGCAATACCGGGGCGCAGCGCCTATAAACTGGGCGATAATGAATGGTGAAGCAGAAACAGGTGTAACGACGTTTAAGTTAAAGCATGAGATCGATACCGGCGATATATTGTTGCGACAAAAAGTAGCCATAGAGCCGGAGGATAATGCGGGTACTATGCACGATAAACTGATGCATGCTGGCGCCGAACTGCTGGTGACAACTGTAAAGGGCCTCGCAGATAGCTCGCTGCACGAGATATCGCAGGATAATATACCGGCCGGTGAATTAAAACATGCGCCCAAAATATTCAAGGAGCACCTGGCTATAGATTGGGGTAAACGGATAGCTGAAATAAACAATTTTATCCGGGGCCTCTCTCCATATCCGGCTGCGTTCACTACGCTTGGGGATAAGCAGGTAAAGCTATTTAAAGTGCATACAGAGTTGGCGGCACATGGTATTGCACCGGGGTTATACAATACTGATGGGACTACTTATTTGCGTTTTGCCGGAAATGATGGGTGGGTGTA
>CANJQU010000150.1 GCA_947476485.1 Chitinophagaceae bacterium | reverse complement strand
GCACGTACCCTAACCATACAGCCCTGGGAAAAGAATATGCTTCACCCGATAGAGAAAGCGATAATCGCTGCTAACATTGGCCTGAACCCGCAGAATGACGGTACTTACATACGCCTGTTCCTGCCGCCGCTTACAGAAGAGCGGCGTAGAGAACTGGTAAAGCGTGTGCTGGGCGAAGGCGAGCAAGCGAAGGTTGCCGTGCGCAGCATTCGCCGCGACTGTATAGAACAGGTAAAAAAGCTTCAGAAGGATGGCCTTAGTGAAGACATTGCCAAAGATGGGGAAGGCCGTATACAAGGCATTACCGATAAGTTCATATTGCTGGTGGACCAGCATTGCAAGGATAAAGAGAAAGAGATCATGACCGTATAAATTAGTGTGGGGAAAGAGAGCTTAGAGCAGAAACATTTACAATAGTATATCTTGAAATCACTGCCACAAAGCATAACAGCTTTGTGGCTTTTTTTGTTTTGCATGGGACTATTCCGGATCCCATTAAACCTTTGAAGGTCGAGGTTGTCAAACCAAGTGAAAAAGAACATCTTCTATGAGAAATCTGATCAAGGTTACAATGACGATCACATTGTTGGCAATAGGCGCAAGTTCGTTTGCGCAACAACAAATGCCACAAAGAACGCCCGAACAAAGAGCACAACGCCAAACTAAGTGGATGCAGAAAAACCTGGCGCTTACGCCCGAGCAAAACAACAGGGTATATAATATACTGCTGTATCGCGCAACGGAAGTGGATGATAAAAAAGGGATGCCTCCCGGCCCTGATAAAAGAGCCGAAAAAAGGCAATTAAAAAGGGATACAGATGCCGAACTGAAAGCTGCATTGACAGGCGAGCAATACCAGAGATATGCGCAGCATATGGAGGAAATGAAGGTAAAGAGGCAGAATCGCAAGGCGGCGCTGCCTTATTAAGTGATAAGTTGATAAGTGATAAGTCGCGTGTAATGAGCAGCAGATAAAGACCTTGAATATTTGCTATGGTGCGCATTTTAAAATGTTATTTTTGGTGAATAATATTCTGACAGATGAAACGTAATTGCAGCCTGGTCGTAGCATTCTTGTTGTATACAACCTCCGTTATTGCACAGCCCGTATGGTCGCCGGGAAAGCGATCGGAAATGGAAATGCAATGGATGCGGGATAGCCTGCATATCACAACGCCACAAGCGCAAAAAGCCAGCCAGGTGTCGCTACACTTCCAGGAGCAAATGGACAATGCCGCCGGCTCCGATAAAAGACAGCATGTGCTCATGCAGAAAAAGGATGCTGCTATGAAGTCGATACTAACGAAGGTGCAATACAAAAAATACTACCGCCGGGAGAAGGAGATACGATCAAGACCTAAACAGACGACTGATAACCGACACAAAGCGTATTAGGCCTAAATTCAATGGGGTAACCGGAAATCTAAAACTGATCAATCAGTAACAACCAATGTCTTTTACCTGCTGCTTTATTTTTTCCTGCCAGGCTTGCTGCCTGTCGGGTATGGTGCCATGGTTCGTTTCGGTGTCGTATGTGTTTTGTTGCTGGTTGGCCGCTTCAAGATACTGTTTGTGAAGCTGTTCAAACAATGTCAAGTAATTGTCCTTAGTAAATGCTGCACTCCTCAATGCGTTCACCAGTTCGCAGGTTTTTATCGCTGTAATATCAAAATGAGCCTGCTCGTGAGCAAGTAGCCCCGTGTTCGCGCCATTGGGATTAAACCATGATTGGTCTTTATCGAAATAAGGCGTGATCTCTATACCGAATACCATCTGCCCACTTTTTACTTCGGATGATGTTGCGAATACATTGCCACTAAGCGTCATTGCTTTCTCCGGTACATTTTCCTGTACTTCCCCTTTGAAGTCGGCCTGTTGCAGCGGCCGCTGAAGACTGTATACAATCAGATTTTTCTTGTCTGAAACCCTACCGACAGTGACATTCACTTTTACAGACTGAGACACAGGAAAATTGTCTTTCTGAGCGACCCACCATTTTTCAAACCGGCTGAGGTTGTCCTGTACGGATTGCCGTATCCTGCGCTCTATGTATGCCGAAGGGTCGCCGTCCGTTTCACCTTGCCCGCTACCACTGAATTCCGAAAGGTTCACGTTACCGGCAGTGTATAAAAATCTGAACGAGAAGTTGATGTGCCATTTAACGCCTTTCTTTTTCGCCTGCACGTTCAGCTTTTTTATGTTGAATGTAACCGCCTGTGTTGTCGTGTCCCCGGGCATACTTTTGTCGATAAAGCTTTTTATGGCTGAAGCAGTACCATCCCGCAAAACAATATACTGAGTCTTCCCTCCTTCATTGATCGTGCCGATGCCGGTGGAATCCTGGATGCTGTCGGTAACCGCTGCGATATAAAATGTCTTGGGTGAATAGGTAGCTGGCTCTTGTTTGAGCTGAATGATCCTAACATCTTGCGCATGTGCGCAAACCGCGGCTAAGAGGAAAGTAAGCAGAGCGAAAAATGGCTTCATAATAATGATTGCAATCTATGTATAAATACGAACACAATTACCCAGCGTCTTCTTAAATTTTCCTTGCCCATTTCGATGATACTGCCTCCTTCAGGTGCAGCGGAAAATGGCAATTGTCCCATCGCTCTAATATTTTTATGCTGATCATATGGGGCATTTTATTTTGGAAGGATATTCGCTATCTGCCTTTACTGTGGCTACTTTCAGGCGATTTATTATATTTATTTCACATTTCCCATTATACCCCACGCGGGTAATAACAGTTGGCAGTTTTCAGTTGGCTGTCGATATTTTGTTATGCTTTCTTAATGTCTCGTTGCGTGCCTCAAAATGTCCCATCGTACCCCATCGTACCCCATTGTCTCGATGCACTCCCCATGACATCAGGATTTTGTGCCGGTGCGTCATGTTTTGAGTTTAAGCGCATTATCAACCGTTAATGATCATTGCCCCTTTAACGAGAGAAAAATGGCGACTTATATCCAGAGCATGTCTTCAGCCGAGGTTTCTCAGGATCACTCCAGCGCAGGAGAAAAACAGTTATTTCCGGACCAAAGGTCGGACGGTTTGGGAAGAGAAAAAAATTGAAGTTTTATGATATCCCGTATACGGAATATGATGTGCTGAATGGCGGATATGATGTAAATTATTTTCGAGGTAAACGCTTGGCAACGAGCTTAGTACGCATCGCAATGTGCTCGTGTCGGGGCAAGGAAAATCAGTTTATACTTTGGTTATTGATGAAGTTCATAAGGAATAACAAATTGGTTTGTGTTTTTTTCGAGATAAAAATCGACTAAATCTCCTTCTTGTACTATTCCCTCATTATTGGGAAAACCTATATCGGGATTGCATTTGCGCTTGCCGCAGCACCTAACAAGTAAGTGATTTTCTTTGCCATCTCGTTTATTGCTTATGAAACAAATGTACGGGTGCATTTCAATTCTTCTCAAGCCACACTACATTCAACCGCTGTCGCGGTTGTTTACATTCGGGTTTTCACTCCTTCCGGATTTCATCCGGGGCTATTCATATTTAAGCCCTACCGGGCTTCTCTGTGAATTCATTGCGCTTCCCTATTATGCGAAAACTTGCACGGCACTCACTTGAAAGTCTGAACAAACTTTTCTCAATTAAAAAACTAACTTTATACTCTAACATTTGAGCAGATGCAAACAGCATATATAGTGGCAGGATTTCGCACAGCGGTGGGAAAATCAAAGCGCGGGGGATTTCGTTTTTACCGACCCGAAGACCTGGCAGTAGATGTAATAAAGGGATTGCTGGCAAGCATGCCGCAACTGGATACCAAGCTGGTAGATGATGTGATCGTTGGCAATGCTGTACCTGAAGCAGAACAAGGACTGCAGGTGGGCCGTATAATAGCTAACAAAGCGATAGGCGAATGGGCAGCAGGCGTGACCGTGAACCGGTATTGCGGAAGCGGACTGGAAGCAATTGCCATTGCTACAGCCAAAATACAGATGGGCTTTGCAGACTGTATTATAGCCGGAGGAACCGAGAGCATGAGCCTGGTGCCCACAGCAGGCTGGCGCACAATGCCCAACTATGAGTATACCAAAGAAAACGGAGACTACTATCTGAGCATGGGCCTTACGGCAGAGCAGGTAGCGAACGATTATAAAATAACAAGGGAAGACCAGGATGCTTTTGCGCTGCGCTCTCATGAGAAGGCGATACATGCAATTAATGCCGGGTACTTTAAGGAAGGTATATTGCCTATTACGGTGAAGGAAGTGTATCTGAATGAGAAGAATAAAAAAGCTGTACGTGAGGTGATCGTGGATACAGATGAGGGTCCTCGTGCGGATACTTCACTGGCTGTGCTTGGAAAGCTACCGGCGGTTTTTGCACAGGGAGGATCAGTGACGGCTGGGAATTCTTCACAGACTTCTGATGGCGCTGCATTCACTATTGTGATGAGTGAGCGGTTGATGAACCAACTTGGCCTAAAACCAATAGGCCGGCTGGTGAACTGCGCGGCGGCAGGTGTGGACCCGCGTATAATGGGCATAGGGCCAATAAAGGCGGTACCGAAAGTATTGAAGCAGGCGGGCATGACGCTGAGCGATATTGACCTCGTGGAACTGAATGAGGCCTTTGCATCGCAATCACTGGCGGTGATACAGGAACTGGGGATGAACCCGGATATTGTGAACATTAACGGAGGTGCTATATCATTGGGGCACCCCTTAGGATGCACAGGGGCGAAGCTGACCATACAAATACTGGGCGACCTGAAACGCCTGAATAAAAAATATGGCATTGTAACTGCCTGCATAGGAGGCGGGCAAGGGATAGCCGGGATCATTGAGAGGTATAGTTAGCAGTTTACAGTTGGTGCCGAGACGAGACGAAATTACCGACAATCGTTAGCTCGCTAGCCTTCATTTCATTTTTAAGCGTCTAAACCTACGCGTTAACTTTGCATTAATATAAGCTATATAACTTCGCTGCAAATGAAACCGGAAAAGATCAGGAAAATAATTGGCGGCAAAGTAAAAAAAATAAAAACGCTCAGCAGAAACATCAATGACAAATTTGAAAAGGATGCTATCCACGAATTCAGAGTAGCAGTAAAATCACTCCGTTCTTTTCTATGTCTCCTGCGCATGGCCTCAGAGGACCGTGCACCTAAGATACCGGGAAAGTTCAAAAGGCTATATCATATAGCAGGGGCCATACGCGACGCCCAACTGGAACTTGAGACCATAACTGCAAGCAACACTACCCTACCCGTCTATACAGACAAATTGAAAAACGATATTAAGCGCCAGAAAGCAGAGTGGGAACGACAATACTCGGAGAAAGTATTCCGTAAGATGAAGAAACGCCTGGCGGGATATGAGTATGAAACCCTATCGCCGGACGCGCTGGCCGCGTTCCATTATATGAAAGTAGCCGGTGTAAAAAAACTCAGCAATACAAAGCCTGTCACAAACACACACGTACATAATATCCGCAAGCATGTAAAAGACATTATCTATACTACAAAGCTGGCCCGGAAAGAATGGAAACCAGCGATAAAACACGCTGAACCGATGCCTGTTGATGAACTGGACCGCATTGCAGCTATGATAGGTGAATACAATGACGAACGCATACAACTGGAACATTTAAGTTCCTTTTCTTCGCCCAGGTTAGAACCAGAAGAAAAAAGATCGCTCGAAGACCTCTGCAAAGATGATGCGGCAAAATTAAGAACCGGAAAGAAAAAAATATTGATGGTGGTGAATAAATTCACCGGCAAAACGGTTGTTTAGCCTTTGGCATTTATCCTGATATTGACCGTAAGATCATCGCTCATGATCATGCTGTTGCCACCTACGCCATAGTCCCTGCGGTTTATATTGAAGCTACCTTTGAATTCGGCATTACTACCATTCCTGTTAAACTCAAAAGGAACCTCTACCAGCTTTGTTACACCCTTAATGGTGACGTTGAACATGCCAGCGTATTTATCGCCCTTTTTGTAAAGCTTTGCCGACTTCATCTCAATAAGTTTGTACCTGGCCGAATTGAAGTATTGTTCCTCCTGCAAGTCGTCATCCCGCTTCCTGATACCCGTCTTTATTGAGGTAACATCAACCGAGGCGCTGAGCGAACTTTTAGCGAGATCTGCCGGATCGAAAATAAGGTTTGCCCTAAGCCCGGTAAATCTGCCAGTGACATTAAGGCCTGCATTCCTGATCTTAAATGAAATTTCGTAGTCGCCGGGTTTCCAGGTCTGAGCTTTCATTGCTACCACCTGTAGCATAAACGCCAAAAACAACAATATCGTTTTCATAAACTAACTTTATACTTTACAAAGCCAAAAATAGTGCCGCTGGCTTAGTCCATAATACTTATGATTTTTATATTCCGTTGAATGCCTTTCCATTTTGCTCTTTTCAACGGTGAGTTTTTTAACACTTTATTGAACGTATCTTCAGAAATCTCCTTCCATTCTTTTAGAGAGAGATCAAGTATCTCAGCGATGGGGGTAAATGCAGGCTCATTGTGTGGTTTGGAAAAACGGTTCCAGGGACATACGTCCTGGCAGATGTCGCAGCCAAACATCCAGCCCTCCATCTTGTCATGAAATTCAGAAGGGATCAATGTATCTTTCAACTCGATAGTAAGATAGGAAATACACTTACCTGCATCTATTTCGGCAGGCGATACAATAGCTTGTGTGGGACATGCATCGATGCAGCGGGTGCATGTTCCACAATGATCTGTGATGAAGGGCGTATCCGCTATAAGATCAAGATCGGTGATCAAGGTAGCAATAAAGAAAAAGGAGCCAGAGTGCTTCGTAAGGACATTACCATTCTTCCCTACCCAACCGAGGCCGCTGCGCACCGCCCAACTGCGCTCCAGTACCGGCGCACTGTCTACAAATCCGCGACCATCAACTGCACCGATATTATCTGTTATGAATTGCAACAACTGATTTAGCTTATCGCGTATTACATAGTGGTAGTCTGTGCCATAGGCGTATTTTGCAATTTTGGGAGCGAACGGTTGTTGTGTTTCAGACGGAAAGTAATTGAGTAATAAAGTAATGACGGACTTTGCACCGGGCACCAATTTGCGAGGGTCTATACGGAGATCAAAATAGCGCTCCATGTATTGCATACCACTTTGGTGGCCTTTGTTCAGCCATTGCTCGAGACGCACTGCGTCTTCATCCAATTGCATTGCTTTAGCAATACCACAAGAGTTGAAGCCGAGGCGGATAGCTTCAGCTTTTATCAGTTGGGTATTTTTTTCTATTGAGAGCAATGGGACTAAGTTAGGTGGCGCTTGTTGCGGCTTTAACGGTTACTCCGCGAATTTCCGAAAGTCTTTGCACATATGTATCACTGTGTGTGCGCGGAATGCCTGCTCTTATTTCACAAAACAATTGAAGGTCCTGCTTGTAGATGGTTGCTTCGGCCTGCTTTAAGAGATATAACACCTCGCCCATGGCGGGATAATCGAAGTTGATGTCTACTATATTCCCGATCCACTTTTCGGTTTTAGGGATGTTCTCAAGCGAGCGTGTGGTAGCTGTTTTGTAAGCATTTATCAAGCCAGGAACACCCAGGAGTGTGCCACCGAAGTAACGGACAACAACTACGAGCACATTTATCAACCCCAAGCTGTCTATCTGGCCAAGTATGGGCTTGCCAGCGCTGCCCGATGGCTCACCATCATCAACGGCGCGGTATTGTGTTCCATCGGTACCGATGCGGTATGCATAGCAATGATGGACTGCTTTCGGGTGTTCCTTCTTAAGCGCCTGTAGCTTCTCCTTCACCTCTGCCGGCGAACTTACCGGATAGGAATAAGCAAGAAACTTACTTCCGCGATCGCGGAAGTCTCCTGTACCTTCTGAGGCAATGGTTGTATACTTATTTGCGTCTGCCATTATTTATTTCCCAAAGCTATGAGCAATATCGCAATGACAGACAAGATCATGCCGATAATACGCATCGAATTTACGTGCTCTTTGAACAATATTATGGCTGTGAGCGCAGAGGCGGTCAGTATGCCGATATTCAACACCGGGATAGAAGCCGAGCTTTCGAGGAAGTTGCTATTGAGCGCACGTATGAAAAAATAGATGGAAAAATAATTAGGCACACCCACACATATGCCCGCAACAAGATTCTTCCATTGCAGTGTTATCTTCTTCATTAACAGGAGTACGATTACAACAATCAGACCTACCACGGCAGCGGTACCAAAAACGAATATGGTATAAGCAGCCTGAGTTTCTGCTGAGCTG
>CANJQU010000149.1 GCA_947476485.1 Chitinophagaceae bacterium | reverse complement strand
TGCTACAGCCTATTCGTTCTCCAAAATATACTCAAAAACAAATACTCCCGATGCAACGGTGTTAGCGCTCAATAAAAATGACATCCCGGCCTACGACCGCTGGGCAACCAAGTATCACGACCTGGATATGGATAAGATAAGCTACTACCCTTTCTATGCCGTAATGCCGCTTCCTGCCATTCTGTTTATTGACAAGCGAATGCGCAGGGACGCAGGCAAGATCAGTATTATGTACCTCGAAGCATTCGCATTCACAGGTGTCGTTTACGGAAGTTCGGTTTACTTTATCGACAGATACCGGCCCGATGTGTACAATACCACGCTGGATATGAGTTACCGGCATAATGGCAATTACCGGAATTCATTTTTTGCGGGCCATGTGGCTGTCGTTGCCACCAGCACATTCTTCATTGCAAAAGTATACGATGACTATCATCCCGAATCAAACTGGAAATGGCTTGTTTACGGTGGCGCCACAGCTGCGACTCTCGGTATGGGGTATATGCGTCTCGAAGCAGGCAAACACTTCCCTTCTGATATTCTTGTCGGTACCTTGGTCGGTGTAACCTCAGGACTACTTACTCCAACGCTTCACAAAAACAGATCAAATCCGCAGAAGTGGACTGTCGCCCCAGCGTTACTTGACAACGGAAGCAGCGGATTTTCGTTCACATACAAACTGTAATTCAATACATACTTTGCCGCCGGTGATGAGAAAAAAGCTATTTTAAAGTTGCTTCAGGAATCTTATTACAGATTTACGTGGGAGCATAAGACACTTACTTTCTATTTGCCGAAGCCTCGATTATCTGCTTAAGCACATTCATATCAACGTCTGCCAGTTTATTTATGTAGACGCAACCTCCACCCGTTTTGTGCTTTCCCAGCTTTTCAAGTGCGTTGCTATGCTCAAACATTACCACGCTGACATACAAAGACAAATTAGCCTTTCGCGGCGAGAAGCCTACAATAAACCAATCGACTTCTCTGCCACTGGCAGGGCTCTTGTAGCGTTTCGCACCAAAGCCGATGATCGAGCTGCCCCATAACACAGGTTCCTCCCCTGTCGCTGCTTTCATCATTTCCACAAGCGTAAAGCTGTCCTTACGCTTCTGCTCATCGGCAACGGCATTGATAAAATCCTCCACACTTGCCACGGTAGGCTGTGTTTTTATCACAGCCAGTTTTGATTTCTTTTCTGCCATTGGGAATTGCTTTGTTTAGATCTTCATTATACGAGCCGCTCCAACACACCCTTACGCTTCACAATATTCTTATAGTCCCACTGTATCTTCTTCGACTTTTTCAACCAGCGTTTTAGGTCTTTAACGTTAATTTCGTCGGCAGCGGTATAGCGAGCTTCGGCAGCCCTAAATGAACCTTCCGGATGCAGGCAGGGTTCGTCAAACGACTGTCCGCTCCAGAACAACAGGCGCACACAACTTTTGAGTTTGTGGTAACCAACTATAGGGTTCCCATCAAGAAACCAAACAGGGTGCCGGTGCCATATTTTATTCTCTGCATCAGGCAGTCCCTCGCTGATCACCCCGAACAGCGCATCACAGATCGCCCGGTCCTCTTCAAGCAAAGCATCGTGATATATCTGGATATCTTTATTCATTTGGAGGCCGGTTAAAAAAACATTTTACCATAAAAAGCAGGTCACGTACAATATGACCAGGTCATTATTTTGATGGGCTTTGCAGTTTTGGAGGCGCGCCTTCGTCCATCAATGGCTGTTCTCCATCCTGCATCACACGCACTTGCATCAGGCCGCGCACATAGTTCCACATCTCGTTGTCCCATCTGAACCCGTCATACTCACCGGTAGGTACATAAGTGTATTTACGGTGCGGATCATTCATTTGCGATACCAGTTTATCAAAAACGATCGCTTGTTTGTCATCTCGCCAGTTCATCGTCACCTGCACCTGCTTCTTATATTCCAGCACGAATCTGTTCACCCTGCGCTGAGGAAAATTCTCAGAGGCAACTCCAAATATCGGAGCGCCAAATACTACACCTTTATCGGTAAATGAGAGCACATCCAGCACTTTCCTGTTACTGACAAGGCTTCCCTCGTTCAGCCCAAAAAGGGTATAAAGCCTGCGCCCCTGTACTTCATGCGACTTGATATTATAATAGATAGCGCCAAACCACTTGCCATTGGTAAGTATGCTATCCTCGGCACCCTTGCCCATTTCGGCTGTATAGTCGTGCAGTCCGTATAATTTCAGTTTTTCACCCGGCACCTGTATGGCTCCATAGTAATGCTTGGCAACCAGCGCCGGTATTACCGCCCAGTTAAACACCCGGAATGCATTGTCGTCAGAATAGATTATGTTTATTTTGTCCTTCAGTTTATCAAACGGATAGAGGTACGAATTAGGTATTTTAAGCGCTCTTACCAGTTGTTTCGCAAACCGTTCGCTATACATAATATGATCATCCGGAATAAATGAATCGTACATCGAATCTGAGGTGATGACCATAGAGTCCTCCATAATATGAAATTTGTCCATATCCTGCGGAGTTATGCCCTGCGAAAACGACTTTGAATGAATGGTTAAGAGCGAAAAAACAACCGCAACAAAAACATTGCACGCCTGCTTGCAGGTATATATATTATTGACCATTGCCTTAAAATTCAGTTCATCAAACCTAAACATTTTTTTGTTAAAAACTATATAAGTTCAATATTTTGCGGGTGGACACAGACGGCCTGTACGATGCCTGTTTTCAATTTGTTTCCACTATTCCGATCAGTTTAGATGCCTCATATATTTTGCCGATTTTCAAATTTGGACATTTTCAAATTATTACTCTATTTTCGGGTAAAATTAGCACTGGATGCACCTGGTACAACAGATCCTCTTTATCATACTGGCGGTTACTGCCATTTATCTTTTTTCTAAAAAAGTTATCGAAATGCGCCGCAACATACTGCTGGGGCGCGATGAAGACCTTAACGATAACAAAGGACAACGTTGGAAGAACATGGTATTGCTGGCCCTTGGACAGAAGAAAATGTTCAAACGCCCTACCCCTGCTATCCTGCATCTGTTTGTATATGCCGGCTTTATTATCATTAATGTAGAGATACTGGAAATATTTCTTGACGGCGCTCTTGGGATGCACCGTCTATTTGCTCCCATGCTCGGCGGCCTCTATGCATTTCTCATTGGCTTCTTCGAGATACTTGCTGCACTAGTGCTTATTGGCTGCGTCATTTTCCTTATCCGAAGGAACATAACAAAGGTAAAACGCCTGACTATGAAGGAGCTTGACGGCTGGCCACGCAATGACGCCAACCTCATCCTCGTCACAGAAGTCATTCTTATGTCGCTGTTCCTCATCATGAATACCGCCGATCAGGCGTTACAAGGACAAGTGGGTGCAGAACACTATTCGACTACAGATCCTTTCTGGATAACAGCACATTTTAAGAACATCTTTTCCGGGTTATCTGTTCCTGCTCTGATCGCTATAGAGCGCGTCTGCTGGTGGTTACATATCATAGGTGTCTTTGCTTTTCTCAACTACCTTCCCTACTCCAAGCATTTCCATATACTGCTGGCGTTCCCAAATGCCTACTACTCCAAGCTAATGCCACAGGGCGAAATGAAGAACATGCCCGTGATTCAGAATGAGGTGCTGTATATGATGGAGCCAGATAAAGCACCACCCACTCCGACAGAACCAGCCGAGCATAAAAACTTTGGCGCAAAAGATGTCACTGACCTTAGCTGGAAGAACCTGCTGGATGCGTATTCCTGTACAGAATGCGGCCGCTGTACGTCTGTGTGCCCGGCAAACATGACCGGCAAAAAACTTTCACCTCGCAAGATAATGATGGATACCCGCGACCGCCTGGAGGAAGTAGGTAATAACATAAACACCAACAAGGAATTCAAACCAGACGGCAAACAGCTCATAAACGACTACATAACGGTAGAAGAGCTGCGAGCCTGTACCAGTTGCCAGGCCTGTGTGGAAGAATGCCCGGTGATGATAGACCCGCTCTCCATCATCATACAGCTCCGCCGCAGTCTCGTTATGGACGACAGCAACGCCCCACAGGAATGGAACCTCATGTTTGGCAACATAGAAAACAACATGGCGCCTTGGAAATTTAGTTCGGATGATAGAGACGCGTGGGTGAATGGGTAGTAAGTTGATACGTTGATAAGCTTATTCGAAGAACTGTCATGGTGAGCTAAGCCCGCCCTGAGCGATAGCCGAAGGCCTGAACCATGACTAGGTGACGTTTGAAGCGAAAACGAATAGAATTTTTACTTTTGAATTTTGAATTATGACAATAAAATCAATGGCCGAATACGCCGCTAATGGCGAAACTCCCGAGGTGCTGTTTTGGGTAGGTTGTGCAGGAAGTTTCGATCAAAGGGCACAGAAGATAACCCGTGCTTTCACGCAGATACTTGATAAGGTGGGCATCAAGTTCGCGATACTGGGCAAGGAAGAGATGTGTACCGGCGACCCTGCGCGCAGGGCCGGCAATGAGTTCCTGTTCCAGATGATGGCTTACAATAATATCGCTACGCTCAATGGTTACGGCATAAAGAAGGTGGTGACCATTTGTCCTCACTGCTTCAATATCTTTAAGAACGAATACCCTGCCCTCGGCGGCAACTACGAAGTAATGCACCACACTACCTTCCTGCAGCAACTCATTAATGATGGCAAAGTGAAGCTGAAAGATGGCGGCGCATTCAAGGGCAAGAAGATCACCTATCACGATAGCTGCTACCTTGGGCGTGGAAATGGTATTTATGAGGCTCCGCGGGAGGTATTGCAGGCCTTTGATACGGAACTTATTGAAATGAAGCGCTGTCGCAGCAACGGTATGTGCTGCGGTGCCGGCGGTGCACAGATGTTCAAGGAAGAAGAACCCGGCGCTACCCGCATCAACTTCGAACGTGCAGAGCAAGCCCTTGAAACCGGCGCCACCATTATTGCGGCCAATTGCCCCTTCTGCACCACTATGCTCACCGATGGAGTTAAGAATAAGGAAAAAGAAGACTCCGTAAAAGTCATGGACATCGCCGAAATGGTGGCTATGTCTATATAAAATCCAAAAATGGAAATTCCGAAAACCAATGTGGCGCGTGGTTATTGGTGTGGGTGAATATTCTGGCATAATTTTGTATTAAATAAGTGACCGGATCTTAGCGCCTTCGCGCCTCTGCGGTTAAACAGGGATATGAAAAACAAAACACTAGTACTCGGAGCATCGGAAAACCCGGACAGATATAGCAACAAAGTCATACTAAGCCTGCTAAGCAAGGGTAAGGCGGTTATGGCCATTGGCAAGATACCAGGTAATGTAAAGGGAGTGGAAATACAAACCAAGCAAACCCAGGCCGATGATATTGAGACGGTAACGCTTTATCTCAACCCCTTGCACCAGAAGCCATATTATGACTATATCATTTCCCTTAAGCCTCGTCGCATTATCTTCAATCCGGGAGCGGAGAACGAAGAGCTGGAACGTATTGCTGCCGGTGAAGGTATTAATGTGCTGGAAGCTTGCACGCTGGTAATGCTCAGCACCGGACAATACTGATTTTTACAAATAACGTGTACACACACATACTCGCACTTCACTCCCTGTTTCGCTGGCTGGTGCTGCCGGGAATGCTCTTTGCGATATTCCGTGCCTGGCGTGGATGGCTGGGCAATCGACCCTTCTCCCGCCACGATAATGCAGTGAGGTTCATCACAGCTACCATCGCACACATTCAGCTTATCCTTGGCTTGTGCCTCTATTTCATAAGCCCGCTCATCAGCTACTTTCTGCATGAATACAAAGATGCTGTGCATCAGCGGCAGGTAAGGTTCTTTGGGATGGAGCATAGCCTTATGATGCTTATCGGAATAGTCATCATCACCATAGGCTCTGCTGTCGCTAAGCGCAAAACAACCGACCAGCAGAAATTCAAAGCAATGGCTATCTGGTACACTATAGGGCTGCTTGTTATCCTGCTCAATATTCCGTGGCCGTTCTCACCGCTGGTGAGCCGGCCGTATTTTAGGCTGCTATTCTAATTAATTTTGCGCATTTCTGCTTGAAATGTTTTGACAGATTTAGGGCAATAATACATGTGAATATTATACATAAAAAATAGAAAGAGGCTGCCCTTTTGAGACAGCCTCTAACAATAAATAGTATTTATTTAACCCTGAGCGCTCCCGGAGAAGACAGCACCGATATACTCGCGGTTGAGGCGGGCGATATTTTCCAGGGAAATACCTTTCGGACATTCTGCTTCACATGCGCCGATGTTGGTGCAGCTACCGAAGCCTTCCGTATCCATCTGGTTGACCATGCTGACCGCACGTGTTTTACGCTCAGGATCACCCTGCGGCAGCAATGCCAGATGCGATACTTTCGCAGAAACAAACAACATTGCGGAGGTGTTGGGACAGGCAGCTACGCAGGCACCACAACCGATACAGGTTGCAGCCGCGAATGATTCGTCTGCCTTCTGTTTGTCTATCGGCAGCGCATTTGCGTCCTGTGCGTTACCGGTATTTACCGAGATATAGCCACCAGCACCTATGATACGATCGAAAGCAGAGCGGTCAACAACGAGATCCCTGATAACGGGGAAGGAGTTGGCGCGCCATGGCTCTACCACTATTGTATCACCATCTTTATACTCACGCATGTGGAGCTGGCAGGTAGTGGTTTGATCCCATGGACCATGCGCACGGCCATTGATGTACATGCTGCACATACCACAGATACCTTCGCGGCAATCGTGATCAAACGCGATCGGCTCCTTGCCCTCTGCTACCAACTGCTCATTAAGCACGTCAAACATCTCCAAAAAGGACATTTCCGAAGAAATATCGCTCACTTTGAATGTTTCAAAATGTCCTTTGAAATCTTTGCTCTTTTGTCTCCACACCTTTAGGGTGAGGTTCATTTTATAATGTTCCATAAAACAGGAATAATTTCAGTTTTATTATCAATTATTATTTATAACTCCTCGCACTTGGATGCACCACTTCGTAATCCAATGACTCCTTATGCAGTTCAAACTGGCTATCGCCTTTGTATTCCCAGGCGGCAACGTACATGTACTTTTCATCATCGCGCAGCGCTTCACCGTCTTCAGTCTGGTATTCCTCGCGGAAGTGACCACCGCAGCTTTCATTACGCTGAAGCGCATCTATGCACATTAGTTCACCCAGTTCGATGAAGTCCGCTACCCTACCCGCCTTGTCAAGCTCAGGGTTGAATGCCTTGACGTCTCCAGGGATACGAACGTTAGACCAGAATTCTTTTTTCAGCGCCTTTATTTCTTCAATTGCTTCTGTGAGTCCCTTTGCATTGCGACCCATGCCGCATTTGTCCCACATGATCTTACCAAGGCGTTTGTGGAAGCTCTCTACACTTTCCTTGCCCTTTATGTTCATCAGGCGATTGATGCGGTCGCTCACCTCTTTTTCAGCCTGCACGAATGCCGGATGATCAGTCGGTATAGCTTTTGTGCGGATATCATCTGCGAGGTTGTTACCGAGTGTATAAGGAATTACGAAGTAACCATCAGCCAGGCCCTGCATGAGTGCGGATGCTCCCAGGCGGTTAGCGCCGTGGTCGCTGAAGTTAGCCTCACCTAATGCATAAAGGCCTGGTACATTCGTCATCAATTCATAATCGACCCACAGACCGCCCATTGTGTAGTGAACAGCAGGGTAAATACGCATTGGGACTGTATAAGGATCTTCGCCGGTGATCTTGGCATACATATCAAACAGATTGCCGTACTTCTCCTTAACTACATCCACGCCCAATTTGCGGATGGTGGCGGTGTCAGCATTGTGGTTACCCTGCTTACCAACTTCCACTTTTCCATAACGCATAAAAGCAGCAGAGAAGTCGAGGTAAACCGCCATTTTAGATGACCCTACGCCGTAACCTGCATCACAACGCTCCTTGGCAGCCCGGCTAGCCACATCGCGCGGTACCAGGTTCCCGAACGCCGGATACCTTCTTTCGAGATAGTAGTCGCGCTCTTCTTCTGGTATATCGAATGGTTTACGCTTATCGTCTTTTTGTTTTGGCACCCATATACGGCCGTCATTACGCAACGACTCAGACATCAGCGTGAGCTTAGACTGGTGGTCGCCACTAACAGGAATACAAGTTGGGTGAATTTGTGTAAAGCAGGGATTACCAAAGTATGCGCCCTGCTTATGCGCTTTCCATGCAGCAGTTACATTGCTGCCCATGGCGTTGGTAGAAAGATAGAATACGTTGCCGTAACCGCCGGTGCACAACAAAACGGCATGACCGAAATGACGCTCCAACTCACC
>CANJQU010000148.1 GCA_947476485.1 Chitinophagaceae bacterium | reverse complement strand
GGACTCAGTGAAACTGCTGCAGAACAGAAGTTACTTAATTACCAAGAAAGATGGGTCTAAGTATACCGGTATTCTGCTTAATCAGTCTGAGACGGATGTAATGATGAACCTGCCGAAAACCGGCATCACCAGCCTGAGAAAAGCAGACATTGAAAAATTTGAGCTGATACCCGAAACTGCCTATACCGGTGGTTATGACCCTACCGGCTTTTTTGTCTTCGGGGAAATAGGCGGCGGACTGGGTACGCATAATTCTTTTAAAATGGGTGTGAATGTTATTGATAAAAAGGCCAGGGTTTACTCACTTATCTTTTGTTTTAGCAGCCGTAAAGACCCAAAGCGCCCCGCAGATATGGTCAGGGGGTTGCTGGATGGTTATCCCCAACAAAGTGTTTCCATGTTTGGGTTACTTTTTGGCAAGGCTTACCCGTTAGCGCCTTCCGTGTGTAGATTTATTCTTAAGGGTGGGATAACAGCCGGTACCTCGCTCACGCCCACAAATTACCAACATAACTCTACCTGGCTTTCCAATGGCTATACTTATGGTACAAAGCAGGAATTCTGCGCGGGTATTGTTTTGAATCCAACCATAGAGCTTCCCCCCTTTTGCAAGTCGGGTTTTTCTTTTGGTTTGTACGGCAATATAAATAACGTGTGCCAGGTGATTGGCCTGGAGGGTACGATGCAGTTTGGCAAGCTGAGAAATAAAACACAGCGGGAAAAGAAGCGGAGTATCCGTCCTAAGAAAGTTTGGTGACAGGTTAATAGGTTAATAGCTTGATAGGTGGAGGGGTGATAATTATCAAACCCTACCATTTGAAACATAAAACATTAAATCAACCTACCTTTGCGGCGATGCAAAAAAGACCGACAGCTGCTGAGCTGAAAAAGGGTGGTGTAATACTGGTAGACAAGCCGTATAAATGGACCTCTTTCGATGCTGTAAACCATATAAAGATATCTCTTCGTGCGAAAATAGGCCACGCAGGCACACTTGATCCACTTGCTACGGGACTGCTTATTTGCTGCAGCGGAGAGATGACCAAAAAAATATCCGGTTACCAGCAGCTGCCCAAGGAGTATACCGGGATTTTTCACCTGGGTGCTATTACGGCAACTTATGACCTGGAAAGCGAACCGGAAGATGTCAAGCCGTATGAACAGGTTACCGAGCAGCAGATACATGAGGCTGTGCAAAAGCTTACCGGAGACATTATGCAGGTGCCCCCCATACATTCTGCTATAAAGAAGGATGGCAAGCGCTCTTATGACCTTGCCCGCGCGGGTAAGGAGGTGGTGCTGGATGCGCGGCCAGTGACAATAGGCGAGTTCGAAATAGTAAAAATAGCTTTGCCGGAAGTACATTTCAGGGTATTGTGCAGCACTGGTACATATATACGTTCCCTGGCGCATGATTTTGGGCAGTTGCTGGGCTGCGGCGCCTATCTGCAGGAGTTGAGGCGCACTAAAATTGGCAACTTCAATGCGAATGATGCCCTGACGCCACAGCAATGGAAGGACCTTTGGAAGCCCCCGGCAGTGCCAGTGGTTGCGGCAGAATAACCTGCTGCTATCAGGAAAGTTCTTCGATTGAATTAGTTAATCAGCTACTAAATAATTGTTAATTGGCCATACAAATATGTCGATAACTTAGAATATCCGTATTGTTGTAGAAGAAAAATAGTATGTGATGGCCAATACACACCAATCCGCAACTGAACGCAGCAATGCATTTATGATAAGGGTTGAAGACCTGGTGAAGGAGATCGTCCTTCAAAATAACATTCCCGTTTACCGGATCGAATCCGGGCTGGAGGATAATGCAACAGCAGGCCTGCCGTATATAAAGATCATTACCTATTTTGAAAATCCCATCAGCACAATCGAAAAAATTCTGAGCCAGGAATTTGATGTTGCTCAACCTGCTGTTAACAATACAGCACCAGACAAATTTTCACCAAGGCAAACGATACTTAATGCTGCCCTGAAGGCCAACAGGCTGGAACTTGCAGAGTATAAAACATTCGGCTCCACAAAATTCAGCATTCATATTTGTTCTGTGCTGCATGATGCATGGTCAGGTATAGAAAGTGAATTGGGTGTTGATGGCAACAACTTATCTGAAGAAGCGAAGAGAAATTTATACAGAGCGGGGGCATTGATGGAAACGGCCGATCTTGAGTTTTCGAAGATAGGGGACCTATTAATAAAAACGCAGGCGAAAACGGCAGGCACTTCTGCTACCCCACCGGTGAACGGGCAGCCGGCAACTCCGGTACAACAGGCTGCGCCAGCACCAAAGCCAGCACCTGCACCGACGCCGCAGGCCGCATCCTCAAACGGAGAGAAAAACGGAGCATCACAATCAATCAATTTAGATGGCCCCGGCCGGCTGAACGTAAATGCCAATGGCGTAGTTGAAAATGCGCCTGCCCCCAAGCAGCCGCTACCAAATAATGAAGATGAAAAGCAATTTGGCACTCCTGCACTGGATGAATATGCCCAGATGACAGATGCCACGTTGAGAGAATATGCTTCCAGCAGTAAACTGCTGAAAGAAGTAGATACACAGATAGCCAAGCAAGCTGATGCGCGGCTGACCAATGAAATAGATATAGAAGGCGATGTGGAACGCTTAAAGTTTTTGAAAGTATTCTCGCTGAAACAGCTAAACGAGAAATTACTTGAAAACAAAGCAGACATTGTTGCGTTTGCAGATAAGTGGATCGGTAAGGACAGCGGCGGCTCTTTTGAAATGGGCATCGGCCTGTTTTATCTCGAATACCTGCTTGTAGCCAAGAAGAATGATCCCGCATTTGCTGTTGAATATGTGCTGAAATTCATCTCGGACAATGAGTATAGTGCACGCTACATAGTGCCTACATATGAGGCGATCAAGGGTGCAGAAGTTGATACCAGTGTATCTTCCAAGTTCTCGCACCTGACGCTGAAGGCAACGCCGGGTGTTACCCCAGCTTCCTCGCGCTAATAATCCGAAAATTTGACCGAATTCTATTCAGGCACTAAGTTCCTTTAGGGTTTGGGGTTTTTCATTTTTGTACTAACCATCGCGATCATTTTTTCTATTCTTCTTGCGCGCGTCTCTTCCTTCTTTGCCTCAACAATAGCCTGTACGTGTTCCTTTTTGTGGGTGAAAGAAAGAGCGTTGAAGGCGGCTTCTACGCCCGGGTGTTTTCTCGCTGCAGCCAATGCATCGGGCGGCAACTGAACGGTTCGGTTCACAAAATCTATTCCCTCCACTTTACGTTCGTCCATGGGAAGATCGCAGATAGTGGGCTTGCTCTTAGGAGCATTGGTGACGCGCAAGCCGCTCCAGTCGTCATTTATAGCAGCAGATGACTGGCCACGATAGCCGGATTGAAAAACAATATCCCATGCCTTCATCTGAATGAGATCGGATACGATAGCGCCAGACTTTTTAGGATAGGCAATCCAGAAAAGGGTATCGTGTGAGATGTAACCGGCTAACAAAGGCAACCAGCGGGCCAGCACGCCGCTGTCGGCAGCAAACAATACCAACTGGTCAACAGGTGTTTTGCCCGATAGCTTTTCTTTAATAGTCGCTTCTTCAAAAAGAGACCTGCAATCTGCCGGCGCATTGATGAGCCACAGCGGCTTGCCGGTGTTTATCCTTAGCTTTTTGAGTAGCTCCATCGGTGTCATTTTATAAAGTGGGAGGTATTGGTTTCTCATTCAAAGGTGCAAATTATTTTGCCTGGTGTGGTACGGTATTAACTAAATGAAATTGGAAAATATGAATTAACGCTATTTGGAACGTAGCCCTTATATTTGCAATACGGATGAATTTAACCGGTTACAGGATTTTGATTGTAACCAGTTGTCATTTTATCATTTAGTAAAGTTCATTACCTTGTTATAAAATTGCCTGATGAAACTTCAGTTCAAAATATTTCTTGTTTTGCTTCTTATGTTCGCCGGCAGCGGGGTTTTTGCCCAAACAGAGGAGAAGGTCTCAGAGGAAAAGAATTCAGTTGATTCACTACTATACGAGATCCAGAGACCAAAAACAAATAATGCCGCCAAGGCCTTATTGTATGAGCACATCGCCTTTACTTACAACTCCAACAGACATTACGATACCGCTAAGGATTATTTTTCAAAAGCTTCTACGCTTTACGAACAGTTGGGCGACAAAGGGAGTGCGTGGCGCATGACCGAGCTTGAGAAGCAAATGGACAGGGCGATTGCGGATGACTCTAACAAAAAGCTGGTAATCGGCGCCATAGCCGTTGAAGTTTTTGTGTTTCTGATAGTGATCGCACTCCTTGTAAAGAGAGGCAAAAAGCAAAGGCATTCTAACCAGGCCTTGCTGGGAGAAAAAAAGAAGTCAGAAGAACTGCTGCTGAACATATTGCCGGAAACAGTGGCAAGGGAGATACAGGAGAAGGGGATCACGATGGCCCGCCAGTTTGATAATGTGACTGTGATCTTTACCGATTTTGTTAGTTTCACAAAAGTGGCGGAGCGGTTCTCGCCGACGCAACTGGTAGGGGAAATGCATGCCTGCTTCAAAGCATTTGATGAAATACTGGAGAAATGTAAGATCGAGAAAATAAAGACTGTTGGAGACGCCTATCTTTCTGTTGCCGGCCTGCCTACAGCAGATAAAGACCATGCGGTAAATGCCATCACTTTTGCACTGCATATGCGGAACTTTATGCTGCACCGGAAATTCCAGATGGGTGATGCAACATTTGAAATGAGAATAGGCGCGCATTCAGGAAGTGTTATTGCCGGCATAGTGGGTGTAAAGAAATTTGCCTATGATATATGGGGAGACACAGTAAATACTGCAGCTCGTATGGAGCAGAACAGTGAGCCAGGTAAGATCACTATTTCTGAGACGACTTATGAACTGATAAAGGACAAATTTGTTTGTGAATACAGGGGCGAGATAGATGCGAAGAACAAAGGAAAGATGAAGATGTACTTTGTTCTGGGCCCGAAAGACGGCAGCAATCCTGATAACGAGAAGAAGACCGCCAGCCTAAGCCGCAGAAGTTACTAAGTATTACCAACTGCGTGATCAATGACTATGCCATGTCACACCGTGGATAAAATGCTGGCTTTTAAGGAAGCCGCTGTCGCCTTTTTCCCCAAGGTTGTAACCGACCCCAATAACCTTCAGGGATTTTAGAATCAACCTGCACTGGTGAAGCTGAAATTGTTAATACATAATTAACTAACAGGGTTTCCCTTAGTACTTATAGGCATACGTTATTTATTACTTTTATGGGTAAAATATTATTGGTATGATCAGTAGCGCTACTTTTTTTTTAATTTCTGAGCTTCAGGGAAAGATCAGGACTTTGATATTGGTTTCATTGTTCAGCATGTTTTCGCTCCCTGCTTTTGCACAGGCGGATACAACACCAACGCGCGACAACAATATGGCGCTGGGCAATCCGAGTAGCGCACTAACAGCACCAACGGATTCCAATAATTACCTGCTGATAAGATCGCAGTATGCGCTGTCTTATAATAATTCAAAAGGAATGGCTAACTGGGTGAGCTGGCACCTGAGCCCGGCATGGAAAGGCACAGCAGCGCGCTGCAACTGTTTTACTTCAGATGCTTTGTTGCCAGCGGGTTATTTTAAAGCAACCACTTCCGACTACACTGGAACTGGTTTTGACCGGGGACATATATGCCCGTCGGATGACAGGGATGGAAGTGATACCGATAATGCGGCCACCTTTAAGATGTCCAACATTTCGCCACAAGCACCGGTACTTAACCAGCAAACCTGGGGCGACCTGGAAAATTACTGCAGGACACTGCTGAACCAGGGAAAGGAATTATATATTACCGCCGGCGGATATGGCAACGGAGGTACCGGGAGCCTTGGAGGAACCACAACCAGCATAGCAGGCGGCACCATCAAAGTACCGGCTTATTTCTGGAAGGTGATCGTAGTGCTAAGTGTGGATACAAATGATGTGGGCAGAATAGATACATTTACACGGGTAATAACGGTGTTGATGCCTAATAACCAGACGCTGAACAGCCATTCGTGGGAATACTACCGCGTGACGGTAGATACGATAGAGACACTAACCGGCTATGACTTTCTTAAGAATGTGAACCCAGCCATACAAAGTGTGATAGAAGCACGTGTAGATAATGGCCCGGCATCGCTAATAGCGTGGGATTTTACGAATGCCAATACTGTAACGACATGGGCGGCCACATCTGTAGACAATAACCTGGATACTGCCGGGGGCACTGAAAACATCGTGCGTGGCAGCACAGCAGTGGCAAGCGCCGGGGCGAACTCGTTCCGCAGTACAGGGTTCAGGAATGATGGAATCTCCACTGCTAATAGCGATTACTTCCAGGTTCAGATAAAGGCGAAGACCGGTTATATGCTATCCCTTACTACCATTGATGCCACTTACAACGGTACCGGCAGTTATTGCACATCGCCGGGCGTATCACAGCAATTTGCATACAGCCTTGACGGAAGCACGTTTACACTTATAGGTTCGCCGTTTGTTACGATCGGTTCACCGTCGACTATGAATACCGTAGATATTTCGGAGATCAGCGCTTTGCAGCATGTGCCATCAACACAAAGCATTTATTTAAGGTATTATGCCAGCGGCCAAACGACAACCGGGGGATGGGGCTTCTATTCATCGGACACTGGCAATAACGGCCTGGCAATAAACGGCACTGTTGCCCCCGTGGGTGCAATAACGGGCGCAACCACCCTGTGTGCGGGCAATTCAATAACTCTTTCGGATGCGAGCCCGGGCGGCACATGGACGAGTGGTGCAACAGGCGTCGCTACTGTAGGCTCTTTGACCGGTATAGTAAGCGGCATTGCAGCCGGAACTGCAATGATCTCTTATTCTATATCAGGTATTTCGGTTACTACAATAGTGACCGTTAATTCGGTTCCGGCTGGCATCAGCGGTGTGAGCAATTTGTGTGTTGGCGCCGGGGCAACACTGAGCAATGCGGTGACAGGCGGCACATGGACCAGCAATGCGACAGGTATTGTGAGTATAAACCCCACAGGTGAAATTAATGGGATAAGCGCAGGCGTGGCAACGATCAGTTATAACACCGGCTGCGGCACAACAGCAACATATGTGGTAACGGCTACGGCATTACCGGGAGCTATAAACGGAGCATCATCTCTATGCACAGGTGCAAGTATTACCCTTACTGATAACACAGCCGGCGGCACCTGGAGCAGCAGTGTTCCTGCGGTTGGCAGCATTGACGCATGGGGGCTCGTGAGCGGACTGAGCCCAGGAACGACGACAATAAATTATAGTACAGGTTGTGGCTCAGCAGCGACACTAACTGTAACGGTCAATGCCGTTTCGGCAGGTATGATCACCGGTGCATCCGCCGTTAACGTGGGAGCGAACATCACGTTGACCGACGTGGTGGCCGGTGGTACCTGGAGCGCAAGCAATTCAAACGCTACAGTATCGGGCGGAGTTGTTACCGGAGTCAGTAGTGGTACGGTGACGATATCATATACTGTGAGCAATAGCTGTGGTTCGGCGACGGCTACTAAGGTGATAACAGTTGGTGTTTCCTCAGTAGGTCCTATTACAGGCGCTGCAAATGTATGTGTTGGCTATACAACTGCGCTGACTGACGTAACTGCAGGTGGAACATGGAGCAGCAGCAATACGTTCGTAGCCACTATCGCTACTTCCGGTGTTGTAACCGGTATTGCTCCAGGAACTGCTACCATATCATATACTGTTGCGGGAATAGCGTCAACAATATTAGTAACTGTAAATGCCAATCCCTCAGGTATAGGAGGGGCATCAGCAGTGTGCACGGGCTCGACAATATCGGTTAGCGACTTTACACCAGGCGGTGCCTGGAGCAGCTCCGGATCCGCATCGATAGTTTCCACAGGCTCCACAACAGGGCTGGTGACCGGTGTATCTACCGGCACGGCTGTGATCACCTATTCACTGACTACGGGTTGTTACCGTACCTATAATATCAATGTAAATACTTCACCGGCCCCAATATCGGGATCTACGCTTATTTGCATTGGTGGATCAACCTTCCTGACGGATGCTACACCCGGCGGTGTTTCATGGACAAGCAGTAACACTTCAGTTGCTACTATTAGTTTTTCAGGCAGCGTGGTGTCTGTGTCTGCAGGCACAACAACCATCACGTACACGATAAGCGGCGGTTGTAAAACCACAACCGTAGTAACTGTGAATACTGCACCGGCTGCTATTACAGGCAATGCCCCTGTATGCCAGTCGGCGACACTTGGGCTCAGCGATGCAACCGGTGGCGGCGTATGGACCAGCAGCAACACCCTGAAAGCAACAGTAAATGCTTCGGGCCTGGTAACCGGGGTAAGTGCGGGAACAGCTATGATCACCTATTCAACCGGAGGATCGGGATGTAAGGCAACGACGGTTGTAACGGTAAATCCGTTGCCAAATCCCGGAACAATTTCAGGAGCGTCTACTGTTTGTACCGGTTCGGTCATTACCGTTAG
>CANJQU010000147.1 GCA_947476485.1 Chitinophagaceae bacterium | reverse complement strand
TGATATTGTAGTTGAAAAGGTTGCACTGTAGGTTCTGATTGATATTTTTATTGAAGAAAGTGCTCACATCAAATGATGGAAGGACCGAAGCATAATGTGAACCAATAACCTCCTGCGTCAATTTCGATATCTTATCTGGCCTCGCAGTATCAAATACCTCGTTAAACATATGCAGTCCGCTGAAATAGCTCTGCAGGTACCGTTCTGAAATTTCAATAAGCAGTATGTTTCTTTTTGTGGTATCCAGGTGATATTTATATCCATGTACTCGCTGAAAATAATGTAGTGACGATAACCCTGCGAAGTCAGAGTCTTTTAAAGCCCATGTATAGCTGTCGCCGTCTAGATACAGATCGGTATATTTCGTGCCGCTGTATGCAGGATGTTTGAATGCTGGGTTTGGTTTCGGCGGGTTGAATCTGCTCACTGCATCCAGGTACGACATACTGATAAGGTCGCCATTCAGGCAAGGGTAAGTACACCACCATTTATTCCCATCTCTTTTATCCGAAATATATTTCATAGCCGTTCGCGATGTGGATGCCCACATTACCACGATCCCAAATACGATCAGTATATCTCTGAATATCTTTTTTAACACACTTTAAAATTGAAAGTAAATAAATTGATTCTCAGAAAATACGCCAAGAAGATAGCATATCGCAGCCATTGCCAAAGCATACAGGTAAAAGCTGCGATCATTCTTTATAAAGTGTTCCGGCATCTTCTTTTCCCGAAAGAGCATCAAGCCAATAACCACAATAGAAAATAATAACTCAACCCTGTTTATGCCGATGTAATTTGACCCGCTGTGCCACCTGAAAATCTCGGTAATGTACGCCCATGCTGCTGTGATACTTTCAGAACGGAAAAAGATCCAGAGAAAGGTGACCAGCATAAAGCTGGTAATCGCTCTTGCGATCGCGATAAAGGGTTTTTTTTCTCCTTCGTTTTCTTTTTTTCTTTGGATCAGTAGTATAACTAATAGTCCGTGCAGCAGGCCCCACACCACAAATGTCCAGTTGGCGCCATGCCACAGCCCGCTGAGCAGAAATACTACAATTACATTCAGTTTATGCCTTAGCTTCCCTTTGCGGTTGCCCCCCAGGGGTATATAAACGTAATCCCGAAACCAACTGGAAAGTGAAATATGCCATCTGCTCCAGAATTCACTGATTCCTCGTGACAAATACGGTTGGTTAAAATTCTCCATCAGGCGAATATTCATCACTTTTGCCGCCCCCAGGGCAATATCCGAATAGCCGGAGAAATCGCAATATATCTGGAACGAATAAAAAACAGCCCCGGCAAATAAAGCCAGCGAAGAGCTGTCGTGTATATGAGCATATGTACGCTCAGTGATCATGGCAAGCCGGTCGGCAACAACTACTTTTTTGAAAAATCCCCAGAGCATACGCGACAATCCTTCTTTAGCGTTGTTCCAGTCGTAGGGACGGTATTCTTTTAATTGGGCGAGTATATTCTGCGGCCGCTCTATCGGGCCCGCTACAAGCTGCGGGTAAAACATAACGTACAGAGCATACACTATGAAGTTCCGCTCCGCCTGCTGGTTCTTTCTATACACTTCTATGGTGTAGCTCATCGCCTGGAATGTATGGAACGACAACCCGATGGGCAGCGCGATCTTTAGTATAGGCAGCGTTACAGACTTGCCGAAGAACAGTGCCCCGGTATGTATGTTGTCAATAAAAAAGTTGTAGTATTTGAATACCGCCAGCACGCCGATATTGGCGATCAGGCTCATCACAAGCCAGAATTTGCGTGCACTGCCTTCCTTTTTTTCTATCAGCAGGCCAGCGAAATAATCCACTGCTATTGTTCCCCCAAGTATAAGGATATACTCAGGAATGAATGACATATAAAAATAGCAGCTCGCCAGCAGCAGCAGCAATATGCGGCCTTTCTGCTGCTTCATCCTGAAGAACCACAGTGTCACCACCATGAAAAAAACGAGGAACTGGAGCGAATTAAAAGTCATTGCTGTAAAGATATTACTTGATCGTCATTGGAGCGCCGGTGAAATACAACGGATGCATAACCGGAATATTTCATAGCATCGCCGGGTCAGTGTTGGTCTATGTTCAGTTTATTTCTGTCCACCATTTTCCATTCGTCCCCTACCTGGTAAAACAGCATATACTGGTCAGCAGGATGCTTCAGGATCAGCTCGTACCAGTGTCCCGGATCTATCAGGTTTACTTTGTAATCTTTATTCTCATAGCTGCGTGCTCCCAGCCGGCCATACCACCACCACGTGCCCCACTGGTTCAGTGTCACATGCAGCAGGCTGTCGTTATACATAGTCACATACGCTCCGTCGCCCGGGGTGCTCATATTATAAGATAGCACGTCATAAACAGGCGCTTCTATTTTATGCTCGTTGTTTTCGTTATAGATAGTTTTGAATGCGCTTTGCGGCAGCGACCCGATCATCAGCACACCATTCATATTTGCAGGTACATTCAGCATCAATACGGTTTTGTTCCCGGTTTCCGGAAATGAATGCGTTAGCTTATATACGATCTGGCTGGAATGTCGCCAGTATTGGTTCACTTTTACTGTGCCCCATATATTAACCGCTGCATAGACTCCGAATGCCGTTATTGCGATCGCATTGCTTTTCACCTTTGCCAGGAAGAAAACGGCGATCAGGTAAATGAGCGGCAGCAAATAATAGGCATACCTGTCATCACGCACAAATTGGATCGGGTCTATCCACACAGGGCTGAGGATCGCAAGGCACATCATCAGCCACAGGCCGATAAGCGCCATCGGCTTAAACGACTTTTCGATTTTCCCGAAACGTGCTATGACATAGGTCCATACACAAACAAGCAGTCCATAAAATAATGACAGGCCTTTAACGGTGACAAAGAAGTCATAAACATCCTGTCTGATTTTATCTGGAAAGAAACGGCCCATGAATAGGACGTGAAACAGGTATATCGGTGCTTTTCGAAGATAGTTAACGGCTGGCTGAAAGAGATCATCACCAATATGGGCGATAAAGAATCCGGTGATGCTTCTCAATAAGACGAAGTGCAATAGAAAGAAAGTAAAGATTGGCAGAATAAAGTATAGCAATGTCTTTCTGAAGATCGCCCGGTTATACCCCAATACCGAATAGTAATAAACAGACAATGTCAACGCAAACAATGGTGTGAGATAAAACAGTTCCAGCGAGAATGTCGACAGAAAGAACGTGATGCCGGAATAAACTGCATACTTTATCTGCGGGCGGGAATAAAACTTCTGCAGCCAATAAAGCACGCCCAGCATCATGAGCATCCCCTGCAAATAATGAAAGCATGCTTTCCAGACGATGACCTCTGAGATGTGCGGGCAGATACAGAACAGCAGCACTGCTCCCAGAGATATCTGAGCTGCGTTTTTTACGTTCGACTCTTTAAATATTTTCCTGCTGATAATGAATATCAGGGTGCCATTAGCTGCGTGCAGGGTAATGAAAAGTAGGTGCCATGCCCAGGGATTTGCATGGAAAATTTTATAGAAGACATAGGTGGTAAATTGTGTAAACTGGTAGAGGCTTGGGACAAGCGTCTGCATTATATTAATATAGCTCCAGAATTTTTCTTCCCTTATCCTCTTTAGCCAGTCAACTGTATCATTTACCCAACCCCCCTTAGCCACCGGCAGGTATAAAGCAAACACAATGATCCATAAAAGAACGAAAATCCGAAGGCCATCCTTATTTGCCTTTGGATTCACAGTATTTTCTTCTGAAGCTATGGGTTCCTGCATATGTATGGTGAACTATAGTAAGCGATTGAGAGTAATGATAATAAAAAACGTTCATTACAGATGGTTTCTTTTAGGGCGACTTACTTCTGTTTTTCACTTTCCTTCCTCAGCATCTCATTTACCAGTTGCAGCCATATTTGCGCGCCGTTATTATTCCAGTGCGTATCCCCCGCCCGGTACAACGATGCCGGTTGCTGATGCTGTTTGAAAAGACTGTATACATCTATGAATGGTACTTTCAGTTCCGGGTCATTTTGTATCAGCGGTATCAGGTTGTTATACCATCCCGGCTGCAGGATGCTCACCGGGTTTGGTATCACTGAAAAATACACTTCAGCAAAGCCGGCTTGTTTATAATGGTCATAGATAGTGTCCAGCGATGCCACTATTGTTTTTACTTCCTTTTCCGCCAGCCGGTCATAGCTGCTGCAGATATTCCCCTGGGCCAAAGTCATTTTGTAAAACAGGTATTTCCCATCGTCAGATATGGCCACGTCCCCTGACGCACGATTGAACAATTCAAAATTCAGCGCAGCCTTTAGCTGCCTTGGGTATATCAGGAAATTGTAGTTGAATAAATGATATTCCAGGTTTTGGTTGATGTGCGGGTTAAATAGGGTGGCAAAACCGGATGGTGTGATTGCGGTTGCTTTGGGTTTCTTCTTTTCCAGTGGATGCAGTGGGTCGTAATAGCCGTCTATTTTTAAATTAGAAAGCATGCCAGTCGTCCGGAACCGCTCACGCACAAATCGCTCCGATGCCTCTATGATCAGGATATTTCTTTTTGCAGGGTTCAGTGTATACTCATGTGTATCATACCTGAAATGGAAAATAAAGCTGTCAAGACAAGGAAATGCGCCTTTCGGTATCTCCGTAACATAGCTGTCTCCGTAAAGGTATAAGTCTATATTTTTCTCCCCCTCATTGCTTAGGTCTTTGAAGTCATAGCTTTTGGGCTCGCAGAATTTATTTACCTGGTCCAGGTACGACATCGATGTCAGGTCGCCCCACTTACCCCTCTGCTGCCCCCACCATAGGTCGTGGTTAAGCGCATACGACCTGCAGTTTTCAATTTGCTCCGACAGCGTTCTCGAAGTAGCAAGCACAAGCGCAGTAGTGCCGGTGAGCACAGCCAGGTAAGCAACTATTTTTTTCACCAGCATTGAGTCTTCTTTTTTAACTTAAATTATTGGCAACTCTTTGAGAGCGACAAAGCGCGAGTGCGTTACACCTCCCCTCCTGTTTTTAGGAGGGGATGCCCGCAAACACAGCGAAGCAGTGTTTGCGGGCCGGGGTGGTTGGCTCGTGCTGTACGATGCGCTCATTTCGCGCATTTTACTAGGTAATGATCCGCCCCATCACACACAAAAAAAAGTCGCTTCCGCAAAGAAACGACTTTTGTATTTAAATTTTGATTGCTCGACTACCTCATAAACAGCAGCTCGCGGTACTTTGGCAACTGCCAGAGCTTATCATCCACCACCAGTTCCAGCTTGTCTGCATGATAACGTATCTTATCAAAGTATGGTTTCACCTCGTGGCAATACTTCAATGCGCGTTTGTGGAAATCTGCTATCTCGTTCGCCTTTTTGCGGGCTGCAAGCATAGCTTCTACATTGTCATTAACCCCCTGTATATGCCCGCTGATCGTCTCTATCAGGTGTAGCTGTGCCTTGTAGCTTTTCTTGTCCAGGCCTATGTCCTTCAGTCCGCGCACATTCTCTATCAGTGTGTTCTGGTAAGTAACTGCCGCTGGTAGCACATGGTTGGTTGCCAGGTAGCCCAGTAGGCGCGCTTCTATCTGCACCTTCTTCACATAGTCCTCCAGCATTATCTCATGGCGGGCTTCCAGTTCGCGCTTGCTGTAGATACCGTTGTCATAAAACACCTGCTTGCCTTTTTCAGTTACAAAGGCATCAAGCGCTTCCGGCGTGGTCTTAAAGTTGTTCAGGCCGCGGCGCTCAGCTTCTTCAGCCCATTCAGCGCTGTAGTTATCTCCTTCAAAGCGTATTTTCTTAGACTTCGTGATGTAGTCGCGAAGCACCTGCAGCACAGCTATCTCTTTCTTATCTCCTTTTTCAGTGAGTGCGTCCACGTCTTTTTTGAACTGCTTCAGTGTCTCCGCCATGATGGTATTGAGTACCACCATTGGAGATGCACAATTGGCCGAAGAACCCACAGCGCGGAACTCAAACTTATTACCGGTGAACGCGAATGGGCTGGTACGGTTACGGTCCGTGTTGTCCATCAGCAGCTCAGGTATCTGCTTGTGTATGTCCAGTTTCAGTATCACCTCATCCTGCTCGCTGAATTTTTCCTTCACCCTTGTTTCCACTTCATCCAGTACATCGCTCAGGTACTTCCCTATGTATACAGAGATGATCGCAGGAGGAGCTTCGTTAGCGCCAAGGCGGTGATCATTATTTGCAGAAGCAATAGCGCCGCGCAGCAGATCAGCATAATCATTCACCGCCTTTATTGCATTTACAAAGAAGGTCAGGAACATAAGGTTAGTACGTGGCGTCTTGCCCGGAGAAAGCAGGTTCACACCTGTATCTGTTGCAAGGCTCCAGTTGTTGTGCTTTCCGCTTCCGTTCACACCGGCAAATGGTTTTTCATGCAGCAATGCTTTCAGCTTGTGGCGCTTGGCAACCTTATTCATTACATCCATCAGCAGCGTGTTATGGTCCACTGCTATGTTGCACTCCTCAAATATAGGTGCACACTCAAACTGCGAAGGTGCAACTTCGTTGTGGCGCGTGCGCAGCGGTATACCCAGCTTGTAAGACTCCTGTTCGAAATCCTGCATGAAAGCATACACACGCTCCGGTATAGAACCGAAGTAATGGTCTTCAAGCTGCTGGCCTTTTGCTGGGCCATGCCCCAGTAATGTACGGCCGCACATCATCAGGTCAGGGCGGGCATTTGCCAGCGCTTCGTCTATCACAAAGTACTCCTGCTCCCAGCCCAGGGTAGCGGTTACCTTGCTTACATTCTTATCAAAGAAATGGCAAACATCTACCGCCGCCTTATCAAGGGCCGCGATCGATTTAAGCAGTGGGGCCTTATAATCCAGCGACTCACCATTGTAAGCTATGAATATGGTAGGTATGCAAAGTGTTTTTCCTGAACCGGCTTCCATGATGAAAGCAGGGGAGGATGGGTCCCATGCGGTATAGCCCCTTGCTTCAAATGTAGCGCGGATACCACCGTTCGGGAAGCTCGATGCATCCGGCTCCTGCTGTATAAGTGCATCACCATCAAAAAGCTCTATTGCAGAACCATCGCTTTTTATAGTAAAGAATGAGTCGTGTTTTTCGGCGGTCGTGCCGGTAAGTGGCTGGAACCAGTGGGTAAAGTGGGTTACGCCTCTTTCTTCTGCCCACGCCTTCATGCCTGCGGCTACCTGGTCTGCCATGCGGCGGTCTACCCTCGAACCGCTTTTCGCTGAGTTCATCAGGCTTTTATATGCCTCATCGCTAAGGTATTCACGGATGGTGCGCCCGCTGAATACATTGCTGCCAAACATGGTGGTGATCCTTTTTTCACCATAACCATTGATTTTTTTCTCCTCAGCATTTGCTACTGACTGCAAAGCCTGAAAACGTATATTTGACATAATATTAAATTTTGTGCAAATCTAGCGTTTTCTTCATTTTTTCAAAATTATTTTCTAAAAATCGACATAAATTATAACATTGCAAATAATAAAATGTTATTAGTAGATTGCCCAATCTTGTGCAGAAACCACGTAAGAGCAAGTAAAATCAGTATTTATTATGTTTTCTATAAATACCATTTGCGGCATCCTATTTGCTTTAAAATAAATCGTAATGTTGTAATTTGGGGGCTGATTGTGGAAAACTTCAATTGGTATGTGCTCTATGAAATCAACTCCTCTTCGGCCGTTCCACTTATAAACCGCCTCTTTTGCGCTCCACGCCAGGGTCAGCAGAGTATCATCATTCCGGAACATTTCCTGCTCGTCTGCAGATAGGTATTTGTGTTGTATCTGCCCGATACGCGGATGCCAGGTTTGTATATCTATACCGGTCTCTTCATAAGGATCTATCACAGCGGCGATATATGGCCATGAGTGCGAAATAGAAAAGAAAAAGGCATTATTATCTATCCGGGGCTTATCGTGTTCATCTTTCGCTATCTGGTGCAGCGGAAAATCCGCCTCAAGGTGTTTCAGCAAAAAACGGCCCGCAAGATGTTCTATCCGCCGCCGCTCATTCTTCTTATCAGAGGTCATCCCCGTTCGCTCCATAAAAAATGCCTCATCCTCCTCTACCTTCCATATAGCAGCAAGTCCATGATTTCCTATTTCCCATTCTTTAAATAACGGCATAGTGCGAAATTACGGATACTATACCGTAGGGGCTGAAAATTTTCAGCCCCTACGCGACAACTATTCGGCGATCACTCTGAACCTCCAAAAATATCAGTAAGATATCCACAAATTGCAACTCAACCCGAAAACGATGGGTTACCTTTCTCATAGTAAACGATAAACAACGCGGAGGTGAATTGGTGAACATCGTAATTCTGAAAATTCTAAAATTTAGTAAATTCTGATTCAGACGATGGGGTATAACGGGAAATGCAATTAATCATTAATATCAGCCACAGCAAAGGGTTTCGCCAGATTGCAATGCCCCATCTGTGAATTTCTTTTTCAGTGGGCTATGGGGCATTCCAAAAAAACATTGCTGGCAATTGTTGGATAAATTCAGGAAGCAGAATCAGATTAATCAAACAAATCATAAAAATCATAGTTCAGACGGAATGGGGTATAATGGGAAATGCAATTAATCATTAATATCAGCCACAGCAAAGGATTTCGCCAGATTGCAATGTCCCATTTGTGAATTTCTTTTTCAGTGGGCTATGGGGCATTCCAAAAAAACATTGCTGGCAATTGTTGGATAAATTCAGGAAGCAGAATCAGATTAATCAAACAAATCATAAAAATCATAGTTCAGA
>CANJQU010000146.1 GCA_947476485.1 Chitinophagaceae bacterium | reverse complement strand
TTACGCTGCTGCATCACAAGAATATATTGGTTGAGAGCAAGCCCTTTGCACTTGGTGTGCGCATCGAGCATCCTCAACTGATCGTAGACCAGTCGCAATATCATTGCACGGTTCGCGACCCCTACCTGCCACCGGCGAGTTATTCTCTGGTAGCGCAGGAGAATGGCCGGGGCGTGTTTTCGTTTTGCATGTGCCCGGGCGGCATTATTGCACCAGCGGCAACTGCGCCCGGAGAGATCGTTGTAAATGGCTGGTCGCCGTCGAAGCGCAACAACCCTTACGCAAATTCCGGCACTGTTGTAGCCGTTGATGAGCGGGACTTTGCGGCCTACAAATTCACCGGCCCACTTGCAGCTATGCACTACCAGCAGATGGTGGAGCAACGGGCTTTTGAAATTGGCGGTGGTAACCTCGTAGCTCCCGCACAGCGCATGGCCGACTTTGTTGCAGGCAAAACATCATCCACCCTGCCCGACTGCTCCTACCTGCCGGGCATAAGTAGCGCCTCAATAAGTGATGTGTTACCGAAGGACGTAAATGCCGCGTTAAAAAAAGCGATGATCGATTTTGGTAAAAAGATGAAGGGCTATTTTACAAATGAAGCGGTCCTCGTTGCTACCGAATCCCGCACCAGCTCACCGGTACGTATTCCCCGCGATAAAGACACGTTGCAACATGTGCAGATAAGAGGACTTTATCCATGTGCAGAGGGCGCGGGTTATGCTGGCGGCATCGTGTCTGCAGCGATTGACGGGGAAAGATGTGCTGAAGCAGCGGTTATGTATTCCAAAGGATAGATTCCATATGCCGCATCGACCGATGCAAGTATGTAATTTATTTCAAGTATATTGCATTCCTAAATCTCCAGTATGAACCATACCAAAATATTATTCGCTGCCCTGTTGCTCTTAAGCACACGCTTGTCTGCCCAGGTGGTTGAATGCGACACTATGAGCCTGGCACATGTAGATGCCGGTATAGTATTCCAAAGCGCAATGCTGGTAACACCTGACTCGTCTATACTGGTTCCCATGGTGAATAACACCACCACCAATTTTGCCTACCCGCAGATCAAACTTGTGAACACGACCCCACTGCCATCCGGGATGAGTCTGTACTCCACGGGATGGGTTGTTTTTGCATCGGCATGGAATGTAGGAGACACGGCCACCGCCAGTGTGGACTATTATGTAAATACCCCTATCCCCGACAACTATACGGTTACGTTCAAACTCTACGCCACCAATTTTGATCCGCTAACGATCGACTCCTGCGTATTTGTGAATACCCTTACCATTAACCTTAAACCGGTTTCCGCGGCTGCTGTGCAAGAAGTAAACAACACGCAACCTTCATTGTCTTTCTATCCTAATCCGGCAACAAAGCAGATAAACGTAAACGCTCAAAATGATACAGAGCTTGAAATATATGCCACCACCGGGGCGCTTGTACAAACAACATCAATCACCAAATCCAAAAATACGGTTGATGTATCTGGACTGGCAGCGGGTATCTATTTCTTAAAGGAAAAAGGAACTACGGTAGTGCAGAAACTAGTGAAGGTGGATTAAGGTTTTAACGTAGCTATTGCCTCGTCAACGCTTATCATCTTCTGCTCTCCAGTCTCAAAATTCTTCACACTCACCATATTTTTCTGCCGCTCCTCATCGCCCGGCAACAGCACATAAGCTATGCCGCGCCTGTTGGCGTACTTCATTTGCTTGTCAAACTTTGCTGCATCCGGATATATCTCTGCGGCAATGTTTGCCGACCTCAGTTGTTGCAGTATCTGCAGCGCATAGGTTTCATTCTCTCCGCCAAAGTTCACCAGCATGGCCTTAGTAGCCTCTGCCAGTTGCTTTGGGAAAACATCAAGCTCTTCCATTACATCATAGATACGGTCTATGCCAAACGACACACCTACTCCCGACACCCCTTTCAAACCAAATAAACCGGTAAGGTCATCGTATCTGCCGCCGCCACCTATGCTGCCCATTTTTACGGCATCACTACTGCACACCACTTCTACGATCACGCCGGTATAATAGTTAAGGCCACGGGCAAGGCTTATGTCTACAACAATGTTATGATCATTGTCCACATCGCCTGCCTCCATAAGCGGCGCCGAAGCATTCAGGCTCCCATAATAAGCCAGTGTTTTACTCAGCTCATTTATCCCTTCCATGCCACTCGCGCTGTGCTGCATGATATCAGAGAAAGCTACGAGCTTTTCATCATTGGTACCTTTCACATTGATCACCCGCTCTATCTGCCAGATACCATCGTCGCTGATGCCGCGCTCTCTGAGTTCATTGGCCACACCTACCCAGCCTATCTTATCCAGCTTGTCCATGGCTATGGTAATATCCATCATCTTATCAGGCATGCCACATAATTCGGCCAGTGCGGCGAGTAGTTTCCTGCTGTTTATTTTTATGGTTACAGGTACTTTAAGTTTCTGAAAAGCAGCCTGGTAAATGGATAACAGCTCTGCCTCGTTGATCAGCGATGTGCTGCCCACCATATCCACATCGCACTGCCAGAACTCGCGGTAGCGGCCCTTCTGCGGCCGGTCGGCACGCCAAACCGGCTGCATCTGGTAGCGGCGGAAGGGAAACGCAATATCATTCTGGTGCATTACTACATAACGGGCAAAAGGTATAGTGAGATCGTAACGCAATGCACGTTCGGTAACTACTGGCGTTGAGTAAGGCTTGCTCAGCAAGGTATTCCATTCGTTGTTCAGTTTTTCTTTGTCTGCGTCCTTCTTCTCATGCAGGCCGTTGTTGAGTATCTTAAAGATCAGCCTGTCACCCTCTTCGCCATACTTGCCGGTGAGTGTTACCAGGTTCTCCATTGATGGCGTCTCCAATGGCTGCGCGCCATAAAGCTCAAATATGGTACGCAGGGTGTTGAAAATATATTGCCGCCGGCGCACTTCTGCCGGCGAAAAATCTCTAGTTCCTTGTGGTATCGATGGTTTGGACATATTCCAAGTTAAAAGTCAAAAGTTAAAACCAAAAAGTCGCTGCAATTTAATTTAGTGTTTACGTTATTTATTATTCTTAATAATTGCATCGCATCCTTTATTGATCAGATCAAAAACCTGCAGGTAGCCGCCTTCTTCGCCATAGTATGGGTCCGGCACCGACTCATTTTTGCCGGGATGCAGATCGTTCAAAAATAATGTTACCTTACTCATATCTGCTTTGCTGCCGCCTATGCGCTTTATCTCCTCATAAACATCAGCAGACATGGCGTATACCTTATCGTATGCTGCAAAGCTATCGGCGGTAAATTTAGCAGCGCACTGGTGCGATATATCTATACCGTGCTCCCTGCATATCTTTTGAGAGAACCGGTGTGGATGCTCGCCTATGTGGTAAGATTCTGTACCGGCAGATTCTATCACCCAATCCAGCCCATGTTCTTTTACTTTTTGCCTCATTACGCCCTCCGCTATTGGCGAACGGCAAATATTGCCCAGGCAGACCATCAGTATGCGCATGGCGCAAAACTAATACCCTTTAGCGGAATTTAGTGCAATTTATTACCGGGAAATCATTGTTTGGCCGGGAGGGGATGCCTATCCCACAACAACAACGAGACTAGACAATTTTAAAACTATTCTCCAATACAGACTTGATAACATTACGCTTTGCCATCGTTTCCACGCTCACACCTTTAGGATCACCGTAATAAGCAGCAAGCGGGGCCGACATATTATCAATGATCAACGCAAAATCCAGCAGTTCTTCCTCGTAAAAAGGTTTCTCGGAAACAACAGTGAATAAACAATTGAAGAAAGAAACGGCCTGGTTGTAGTTGTTGATGAATGAAAAGAACATACCTGTCTCTGACAGTCGCGCCATATTTTTATAGAGCATGAACGTCTTAAAAAGCTGCACCTTCTCTTTGGTAGTAACCAGTTCAAATTCTGCAGCGATCTTATGAAAATCACCGCTGACCTTATTAATATCCATTTCCAGGTGTGATATCTCATCCACTAGAAAAACATCACTGACTTTGTCGTCATTGTTCCCTGTCGTATTAGCCAGGTCAAATGTTCTAAAGGTCATGTATTCCTGGCCCTTGTAATTGTCGTTGAAATAAAGGACAAGGCCAAACATCCTGTTATCCAGCACCTTTAATGATAAAGGCACAATAGCACGTGAATTAATAAGGCCGAAAGATTCCTGCGCCAGCTTGATGATGCGCTCGTCGCCGGAAAGGCCGGGGACGGGGTAAATTTCCCTGTTAACGATAAAAACAGGGTTGATGAACTTCATTCCCTGGCGGGGGTATTTTTCCTGCGCCGCTTTTAATACAGCCGTCGTGCATACATTTATATACGTGAGTATGTTCGGCTTATCAAAGGGCTGTGCGTCAAATATTTTATCAAATTCCTTCTGGAAGAAGCCTGATTTTTTAAACGCTTCAGACAAATACGACATAGCTGTTCTTTTTACTTATACGCAAACGTAGCAAATTTCCAACCAGCCTTTTGAACGCTGTGAATAAATAGCAGCATGATGTGGATAAAAAATTTCGCACTAAAAAAATCCCGCAATTTTGTTATATAAGGGGGACGAACGTATCTTGCCAACCATTTCCTTCTGTGAGCAACATCCACCAGACAAAGAGCAAGATCAACATACTGGCAATCTCGGGCAGTCTGCGCCCTAATTCGTCTAACAATGCAGTGATCACAACTGCTGCTACACTTGTGGCAGGTGAAATTGATTTTATCATTTATGGAGGCATCGGGTCATTGCCGCATTTTGACGGAAGCGAGCCCCCAACCCCCGAGGTCACTGGTTTTCGTAAACTGGTGGCGGATGCTGATGGGGTCCTTATCTGCACACCTGAATATGCGTTCGGCGTACCTGGCTCACTAAAAAATGCACTCGACTGGACCGTGGCCACCGGCGAATTTGCAAATAAACCCGTAGCGCTTATTACCGCGGCAACAGGAGGAGATAAAGCGCATTCATCCTTGCTGCTTACACTCACTGCGCTTTCGGCCAGGGTAGTGGAAAAAGGGACATTGTTAATCCCATTTGTACGCTCAAAAATGAATACGAATAATGAAGTAACAGACGCCGGAACCATAGAGGCAATAAAAAATATTATGGATACCTTTATCGACGATATAAACAACCAGAACTTAAACTGATCATGAAGTATATTATCATTTCCGCCTTATTACTGTGCAATGTCATTTGCAATGCACAACCTGTGAAAACCGCACCGCCACCCGGCGCCGACCAGGTAGCCAAAGATAAAGCCCGCTCAGCCAAAGGGGATACCGCAGCGATGTTCCATATGGGCCTGTACTATTGCTACGGACAAGGAATGCCGCAGGATTTTCTAAAGGCAAAAGTGTGGCTGCAGAAAGCTGCAGACAAAGGCCATACCGGGGCAATGGACCAGTTGGGGATCATGAACCTCGCCGGCAAAGGAGGAAAGAAAGACCCGGTGAAAGCGCTTGCCTATTTTCGTAAGGCAGCAAAGAAAGGAGATGCCATAGCTATGAACGAGATAGGCATCATGTATGAGGAAGGCAATGGTGTGCCTAAAGACATGACAGAAGCAATAAAAAATTACCAGGCCGCAGCAGAGAAAGGAAATACCGAGGCTATGAACTCCCTGGCTTTGTGCTATGCAAAAGGGAATGGCGTGCCAAAGGACTTACAGGCTGCAAGCAAATGGCTGCAGCGCGCCGCTGAAACAGGAGACCCGCTAGCGGCAGTTGACCTTGCTTCTTTCTATCGCACTCCGGAGCTTGGAAACGACTGTAAGAAAGCAATGGAATGGTATATGAAAGCGCGGGATATGGGAGATACCGCATCCCTGCCTGCAGTAGGCGAAATAGCAATGGAGGGAAAATGCAAAGATGTGGATATGAAGCCGGTGGCTGAGTGGATGAAAAAATACGCTGACCGGGATGATGTTGATGCCAGCTATTTTATGGCGGCCTTTTATTCAGAGGCGGTAGGTGTGGAACGTAACTACACAAAGTCAATGAACCTGCTGATGAAAAGCGCGGATTTACTCATAAAGCACAATGTAAAAGACAACGAAGCGATTGGTGAACTGTTTGATATGTATGGCTCGGGCAACCTGGTATCAAGTGAAATGGAAACATTGCTGAAGTGGCTGGAAGAGACAGCGGACAAAGTAAATGATGCCGGCATGATGGCTGGTATAGGATATATATATACCAACAAAGAGAACGCCACCAAGCGCGACTATACTAAGGCTATGAGCTGGTCTATGAAGGCCTCTGAAAAAGGCAGCCCAACAGGCTACTACAATGTGGGCTACTTATATGCCAATGGCCTTGGCGTGATGCAGGATGATAAAAAGGGGTTTGAATGGATCATGAAGGCGGCAGATAAAGGCGACCGCGTTGCTATGCGCACTATAGCCGACTTCTACGAAAACGGCCAGGGTGTAGCCCGCAACCACGCTAAGGCGGTAGAGTGGAAAGCTAAAGCAAAACAGGGCGAGAAGCCAGCACAAAGGGGTGAAGCGCCAATGGAAAGCAGGGAACCACGGGATAACAGGGATAAGAGATAAGGGTATTTTTCAGGATCGTTATTTTGTAGAGACGCCAGCAGGGCGTCTCTACTCATTTTGAGCGTAGACGGCTGGCGGCTGGCATGTCTGCGCTTTGGGCATGAGATCAGAAAACGGGAAGTGGTCAACCAATCTTTAACCAGGATTTTTCGCCTGCAAAATGCGTGAGTAAATTATCGTCCCCAACAGAAGCTCAACCCATATTCCCTGTGAAGCCCCTTTAGAGGTCAGGGGTTAATAATACTCATACTTTTTCTCAGCAACATCTGTCACCACCTTTTTGCCCGATCTTAGCTTGTACCATGTTTCTTTGATCGGGTTCCCGTGACTATCATATTCAAAGTCGGTATAAGAATTCCAGCCGGCAGTATCTATGCTGCCATCTGGCTTGTAGTTAATATCTTCGATCAGGTTGTCCCAGTCATCGTACTTCATTTTTGTAGTAGAACGGAGCGTTCCGTCCTTACTATAAGTGACCAATTCCGTACACCTTCCTTTGCTATCGTTTTTCGCAGTCCATCTCCCCTTCATCACGGTATCTGATGTATAAGTGGCACCGCTTATCCTATTGCCCGCACTGTCGTACTCCTGTGTCATCTTCATCAACAACCTGCCTGTCTGATCCCTGTGAGCATACTCGGTCTGGTATCCCCTGCTGTCATATTTAACGGTCGTTGTCCACGGCTTACGATCGCCGTAATACTCCATTTCCTCTATCTCATTGCCTTTGTCGTCGTATTTATAAACCAGTCTTCTCGAATCTTCTTTTTTGGCAGCAACCTCATTTTGCTCTATTTTTCGCCCTTTATCATCATATATAAAAGTGACCTGCGACATATTTTTTGACCGGTACACTTTTATGTCCCAGAGGGTAGCTCTGTTCTGATCATCATAGTTGTAAACGCATTTCCATTTGGGTTTTCCATCCTTGCTGTATTCATTCTGATCGATGAGGTGCCCTGCTTTATCGTATACATTATAGCCGCTGTCGTCCAGCTCCCTTGAGCCGTCTTTTTCGGATATTTTAAAGTCGGTATATCTCACTGACTTCACGGGTCCGAGGATGTGATTCTCCATGGCCGTAAGTGGTATCTGCACATAATTCACCTTTCCCCAGATCTTCCCACGTTGGGGGTCCTGCCACTTAGGTTTTGCAACGGTATCTTTTGATACCGTCTTATTTTCCGGGGTTGGGTTATTAGAGCACGAAACAAAACAGGCACTCAACGAGCACAATGATATAAGTCCCAGAATTACATTTCTCATAAAACAGCATTTATGTGAAACACAAAATAGATATTATATCTTATTTATTATAGAATATCTGAAACCGGCTAATAATCGAGATGTGGATGTGTGTGATGCTGGGAAAGGTATTACTACTATATCTCCTTTTACAAATCCCGCCATACATCATCTTCCTGTGAAGTCATCCAATCTTTAGACAGACTTTTTTCGCTAGCAAAGTGCGTGAGTAATTTATCTTCCCCAACTGATGTGGCAATTGTATCGTCAATAGTAAAAGCCAAAACCTCTACCTGCTTGCCCACAAAATTTTGTGGCAATTCGATAGATATATTTCGACTATCTGGCTTAACAATTCTCCGAAACACAGCTCCTAATTAACAATGCAAAATTAAGGGCTTTAAATAAGTATGCCTGATTTATAACCATTGATGAGCCTTTATTTCCCAGTGAAGCCCCTTTAGGGGTTTGGGGTTTATCTCGCCGTCTTAAACTCCGATGTAAAATGAAATTCTATCTTTGGATTGTTTTGCCTTTCGGTATTCAGGAACCACTCGCTTTGAGCCAAGTATACGAGGTTACCGTCTTTATCTTCCATTATGTTGCTCTGCTTAAAGCGTGCAAAGTCTTCAATGGCTTTTTTATCGCCCGTTATCCAGCAAGCTTTGTAGAAAGATAGCGGAACGAATGAACAGGATGCGCCATACTCCTGCAGCAGGCGATATTGTATCACCTCGAACTGAAGCTCACCCACACAACCTATGATCTTGCGGTTGCCACCATGCTGTGTGAATAGCTGTGCTACACCCTCATCCGTAAGCTGGCGCACGCCCTTCTCCATCTGCTTGGTCTTCATCGGGTCCTTGTTCACCAGCTCCTTGAATATCTCAGGAGAGAAGGTAGGTATACCGGTGAACTGCAGCATCTCGCCTTCAGTAAGTGTATCTCCTATCTTGAAAGTGCCTGTATCAAACAAACCCACAACATCGCCCGGATAAGCCTCTTC
>CANJQU010000145.1 GCA_947476485.1 Chitinophagaceae bacterium | reverse complement strand
GAGTTGTTTGAAAATTTTACTTACACCTGCAAACCAGGAGAAAAGTATGTTTTTGACAGCCGGCTTTCAGCCAAATTACACTCAGGCAAAACGAATATGGTGCAGGCAATTACTTTGCTAGGTACTCCCCTTGACATGAAGATAAAGGAATCGACGCAGGAAATGCACTATGCATACCGCAACAGTGTGCTACGCCTGTTCTTCCGCGACCGGGTACTTGTAGATTATACGCTGCTTGGCGCAATTGGCAAATAGGCAAAAGCCCTATGATGGCAACGGTATCGCTTCCTATGCCCAGGGAATCAATAATCGATAGTTGCCTGTATGCCTCTGTCTATAAGGCTTTCCGCCTGCGGGCGCAGGTCATCGAAACTCCCCTTCTTTACACCACACTTTCCTTTATGATGAATGATGAGCGCACACTGTTCCGCCTGCAGCGTTTCGTGTCCGCATATATCCACGAGCGACTCTATTACCCAATCAAAAGTGTTTACATCGTCATTCCAAACAATAAGATTATGTAACTCTTCCTCTATGACATCCGTATCCAGTTGCTCCTCGGTCTGCCATTTCACATTTGCGCTAATATTCACTTCTCGATACATTTATATTACAAAAATAAGGAAGAAGGTTGAATTGCAAAAACGGATTTTATGCGTTTATTGTCTTCCCGGGATAATAAGACGCCCGGTTCCTACCCACCCGGACTCAATGCAGCAGAACCGTTCGCTGGAAATGCAGTCCCACCAGTTACGCGCGATTGCTCACCTTCACCGCCGGGTGCACCCAGCTCATGCTTCTGCAACAACAGGTAAATAAGGAATACGAAAACACCGAGCTGTCCTTCCAGGTGAGGCTCGATCATTAGCTCGAAAAGTCCCATCATCCAAACCATAAAGAAAAAAAAGCTTTGCCGGTTCCTCTTTAGCGTAAGCAGTGGCATAAAATACCAGCACACAAATATTAGCATAGCAGGAATGCCACACCCAAGTGCGTTTACCAGGAACTGGTTGTGAGGATACAAACGGTCCACTTGCTGCACTTCAGGGTATTCAATGGCATATGCTTTGTCCATCTGATCCTTTATGTCACCGGCACCAACGCCCAGCCATGGATATTGTTTTATCAGATCCACTGATATCTTATAAGACATCAGCCGTGAAATATCACCGTACTTACCGGAGTGATCCCCATTCTTGAACATGAAATAACTAAAGCCAGTATATGCTGCGCGCTCCCGAAGCGTGGGCACAAAGGTGCCTACAAGGAAAAAGATAACCGGCAACGACAACAGTATGACCAGCCCGATCATCTTCTTCCGCGTGGCAATTGCATATATACTCCACCCTATCACAAACAGGTAAAATGATATTAACCCGCACTTTACTGCTAGTATATGCAGGTGAATAACCAATATCGCCAGGCAAATTCCTACCACCCATTTCACCCACGTCTCCTTCAGCATCGGCCAAAAATATACACCCGTAATTATGAACACAGCAACACCCATGCTCGCACTAATGTGATCGCCCTTGGGCAATGTCGGCAGTATATGCGACTGTTTATACTCCCGAATATAGTGCACCGGATCCCGGACCAAAAATGAGATGCTGTAAAAGGCGCTCCCGGCGAGCATCAGCCCAATTATCAGTATTAGCCAGGTCAATTGCTTTAGGGAAAAGCGCGGCAGGAACGTAAAAGCAAGTGGCAATATCAATATCGGTAACTTTAGCTGGAACCGGGTTTCCCAGTCTCCTTTGTTCTCACTCCAAAACCATGTCATCGCAAACATCGCCACCCAAGCCACACCCATCAGCCACCACTTATCACGAAACCACTGTTTTGGGTGTACACCCCACAGTGCATTTACACCAAAAACCATCATGGAAATAGACAATATGGCCGGTGGAAACAGGTACCCAACAAACATTCCGCACATGCAGATTATTGCAATATTTGATTTGTCTAACAATTTATTATTTAGAAAACTACTTTTGTTCATTAGTTGGTCTCTGGCAGAGATTAATTACTGGTTCAATATAACGGGTAAAAACGAATTTTAGTGCGGCACAATATTACACAACTTCATGAGCAGGTAAAAGCAGGTAACTTTCTGGCAATTGCCCGAGGCGTCACTATTGTTGAAAATTCGTTGCCCGGCTATGAGTCATTACTACTTAGCTTACATGAAACCCGCCATGCGCGTGTCATAGGAATTACCGGGCCACCCGGCGCCGGCAAAAGTACACTTGTGAGCGCATTGCTCCATCACTGGCTCAGGGAAAATAAAAAAATAGCCGTTCTTGCCGTTGACCCCTCATCTCCATTCAATTATGGGGCGCTGCTCGGCGACCGGATAAGGATGAGTGAGTACTATACCAACCCCAATATATTCATCCGTTCCCTGGCCACCAGGGGCGCTTTAGGTGGCCTCAGCGCCAAGATCATAGAGATCACAGACCTTATCAGGGAAGCGCCGTTCGATATTATAATGGTAGAAACGGTGGGAGTAGGCCAAAGTGAAGTAGAGATCGCCGGCCTTGCCGACTGCACCATTGTAGCACTGGTTCCGGAAGCCGGCGACGAAGTACAAACGCTAAAGGCCGGCGTAATGGAGATCGCCGACATTTTCGTCGTTAATAAAGCCGACCGCGCTGATGCAGAGGGATTGTACCGCAATCTTCGTATCCTGGCCCACGAAAAGTCCACGGAAACGCACGAAACTCCGGTGATAAAAACCGTAGCAACAGAAAATACAGGAATAGAAGAACTGGCAACAGAGATCGATAAATTCCTTGAGACGCAAAAACAGCAACCCGCAAAACGCCTTCACCTGATGACAGAAAAATGCTGGCAACTCATTACTGCTCAGCGCATGAAAAACATAAACCACAACGTGTTGAAGTCTGAACTTGCAACTGCCATACTGAAAGATGATTTTAATTTATACGCATTTACAAAAGATTTTTTGAACAGGTCCCAGTAAATGACTTATTATTGGCTCAAATAAAATAAAAGGAAGTTCGTTTTAGTACCAATGTCAGCATCATTACCCATATTCATATACTACCTTGCCGCAATAGCTTTATCTGCTGTCATTAGTGCCTACTCGGTCCGTAAGATCATCTTCATTACCCGCAGCCGTAAACTATACGACCTGCCGGATGATACACGAAAGATACATGGAGCAGGAATACCCAGCCTGGGCGGCATCGGGATATTTGTTGGCTACATAGTTGTCGCCGCATTCTTTTGGCCACGAGCTCATTATTTCATGCCCTATATCATGGCCTCTTCAGCCATTTTATTCTTTACCGGCATTTATGACGACATCATGAACATGCGGCCATCTAAAAAACTGATCGCACAGCTCATCGCATCCCTCATCACCGTAATTTTTGGAAACATCCGCATAGGTTCTTTGTATGGCCTCTTCGGTATAGACATACTCTCCTGGTGGCCCGATGTGATATTCAGCACTCTGTGCTGTACCTTCTTTATCAACGTATTCAACTTTGTTGATGGCATAGATGGCCTCGCCGGTGTAATGGCGACTATGTATATGCTCATTCTCGGCTCCCTGTTTGGCTACACCGGTCACCCGGGAGCAGCAGGTATTTGTTTTGCACTGGCAGGCGCCACAACCGGTCTGCTGATCTTCAACATTGCTCCTGCAAAAATATACATGGGCGATACGGGCTCAATGTTCCTCGGCTTCACCATTTTTACTTTTTCATTGCTGTTCGTCAACATGTATGCCGGCGGTGAAGCGGCCGAGATCACAGGTCTTATACCCAACCAGCAGCAGGCACTCATCCTGATGTTTGCTATGTTGTTCCTGCCCATATTCGATGCGATCAGGGTATTCATTCTCCGCGCATCCCGCGGCATCTCGCCTTTCAAAGCAGACCGCACCCACCTGCACTATTACCTGCTTGATGCCGGTTTTACACATACACAGTCAGTCCTGATCATAGTTACCACGAACGTTGTGATTATTGCCCTCGCCTATTTCCTGAGGGCGGGAAACCCATATATTAGTCTGCTCAGTATAACTGGATTAGCTTCTTTGGTGTTATTTATTATCTATATGTTGAGACAGAGGAAACTGGAGAAATAAAGTTGAACGGGAGTATCATCTAACCAAAACAACCTACTTCTTTTTTGAAGCACGTTCCCCGAAATCATTGACTACAACCCGCGTATTCTCATAATACCGCACATTTCCACCCTTATCAGTCTGGGGCTGTATATCAAATGAATGAGGCGTAGTAACACTTCCGTATTGCTCGTTAAAATGCGTGCCGTATTTCTTTAACAGGCCCGCATAAAAAAACAAAGTTTCAAAGCCATCGTAAACAGGGGAAGACATTTTACCGGCATATACCTGGGTGTAAATGCGCCGCACATACTGTGCCATAGGGGTATTGGGATCAATAGCTGGCGCCGAGGTAAGATGAACCGTGATATTTGGGAATGCCTTGTTTTTTTTCAGATCGCCAATACCGGCCCACGAAGGCATGCCATATACTTCGAAATGCTTGTCCGGAAAATCTGACGACAGGCTGTGCAGCAGGCTGTCAGCAAAGTCTGTTTCATTCACAGGCACAATCATCACCACCTCCTTTTTCCCCTCGATGAAAAGTGCCAGGTTCACCTTTTTAGGCGGCCTGTTGCAAGCCATGTACTGCATGCGCAGCGTGTTTCCTGTTGCGTCGGTGACATAATCATAGCAAGCATCATCAGCAGCCTCTTTTGTGCGATACAGAACAGTTATCTTTTCATGGGCGTGTTTTTTTACCGCCTCTGCCACAATACGTTCACAATGCGTCTTTAGAGAAGGATAAAGTAATGTGAGGTATGGATTATGCTTCGCGTTGACGTATGACGTAGACAAAGTGGAAACAAAATTTATACCTTTTTTTTTCGCAAAATCAGACAGGACCTTAATGTCCGGCGGCAGCATTGCACCAATAATAAGATCAGATGAATCTAACCGGCCCATTGATATCAGGCGTTCAGGAGACTCATTGTCTGACGCTGCGTCATGGACATAAATATCTATGTTAAATCCTTCCTTTTTCAGGCTGTCAGCAGCAAGCGTGATGCCAGCATAAAAAGCGACACCTACCTGGGCCTTTTCAGGCATTTTATCTTTAAACGTAGTGCTGCGCCCCTTTACCAGCTCATCGAGGTATAGTGGAGTCAATACATCAACCCGGTAGCGGCTTTTTTTATAGGAGGGCGATTGGTCTCCTTTTTTTGCAGCGTCCTTCGCCATGCCTGTAAACCCTACAAGCATTACAAAGGCAAAAAGGATAGAGTGTTTATACGTTACCATTTATTAACAAATACTATTCCCATTCTATTGTTGCGGGCGGTTTTGAGCTTATGTCGTACACCACACGATTGATGCCACGCACACGGTTGATAATATCGTTCGAAATACGCCCAAGCAGTTCGTAAGGAAGGTGTGCCCAGTCAGCGGTCATGCCATCTACAGATGTTACTGCACGCAGCGCACAGGTGTATTCATAGGTACGCTCATCACCCATTACTCCTACACTCTGCACGGGAAGCAGTATTGCTCCTGCCTGCCACACGTGCTGGTACATACCGCTATCGCGAAGATGCTGTATGTATATCGCATCCGCTTCCTGCAGCATGATCACCTTTTCTTCCGACACCGCACCCAGTATGCGAATACCCAGGCCTGGCCCGGGGAACGGATGGCGGCCAATGAATATCTCATCAATGCCAAGCTCGCGCCCTACCCTGCGCACTTCGTCCTTGAACAGTGCACGCAATGGCTCGATCAGCGACAGATGCATAATATCCGGTAGCCCTCCAACATTGTGGTGCGACTTAATGGTCTGCGATGGTCCGTGCACAGACATTGACTCGATCACGTCCGGATATATCGTACCCTGTCCCAGGAAACTAACGTCAGTAAGCTTCAGCGACTCTTCATGAAATACATCAATGAACAGCCGACCAATTATTTTTCTCTTTGTCTCAGGATCAGATACACCATCGAGTTCCTTATAGAATCTCTGCCGCGCGTCTACACCCTTTGTATTCAGTCCAAGATGTTTATATCCATCAAGCACCTGCTCAAACTCACCTTTTCTCAGCAAGCCATTATCTACAAATATGCAGTAAAGATTGTCACCTATCGCTTTGTGAATGAGTGTTGCGGCAACAGTAGAATCTACCCCCCCGCTCAATGCCATCACCACTTTCTTATCACCTGCCTGCTCCTTAATGCGCGCTACTGTTTCATGTATAAAAGCAGCGGGAGTCCAGTCTTGCTTACAACCGCAAACATCTGTGATGAAGTTCTTGAGCAGTTGCCTGCCATCCGTACTATGGGTTACTTCGGGGTGAAACTGTATGGCGTACACCGGGTGTTTTGCATAAGCCACACTTGCCTTGAATGCGGCGACAGGTATACTATCTGTACGTGCAATAAGCGTAAACCCATCCGGTAATTTCTTGATGGTGTCGCTATGACTCATCCATACCTGTGAACCCTGTGATATCGTTGCAAAGAACGGATCATCAGAAATATCCTGGAGATGAGCTCGCCCATATTCGCGGTGTGTCGACTTACCTACTTCACCACCTGCCTGCTTTGCCAGCAGTTGAGCACCATAGCATACTGCAAGCACAGGTACGTTTGCCGCTATGGCCGATATATCCGGTGTCGGAGCATTTGGGTCGTTCACCGAAAATGGGCTGCCGGACAATATGATCCCCTTTAGTGACGCATCATAATTTACCGCTTTTGTACAGGGCTGTATCTCGCAATAAACGTTTAGCTCACGTATGTTGCGCGCTATCAACTGAGTGTATTGCGACCCGAAATCGAGTATAAGTATTTTGTCGTTCATTAACCCCAACCCCTAAAGGGGCTTTATCCTCGATCCATTTGTTTTGTCCGGATCTCAGCAGTTATCAATATTATTATCCCCGCGCCTATGACTAAATGAAGGAAGCCCCCCAGGTAGGCGGAGGGGGTTACGCCTGCGCCGTTGGAGCACCAAAATTAAAAGGCATTGCTGTTGTTTCCTGGTCTTTAATGTTGCCGTACTGGGCTTCAAAACGCTTTACATTATCTATCAGGGCCTTCATCAGGCGCTTTGCGTGCTGTGGGGTCATTACAATGCGCGATTTCACTTTAGCCTTCGGCACATTCGGCATAACGTTTACAAAATCCACCACAAATTCAGCGAATGAATGTGTGATGATCGCAAGGTTCGCATACTCGCCATCCGCCATTTCTTCAGAAAGCTCGATATTCAGTTGTTGTTGTGGTTGTTCCGGAATTTGTTGATCTGCCATAAGAGTTGTTTTATCAGGCTGCGAAATTAGGCTATGCAATTGATAAGTTGGCAAGTTGATCGTCCGAAATATTTCGTGCGGTAACAAATGCGGATATGTTTCATTTGTTTCATTGCAGTTTCAGGCGCCGGAAATTCGAGAATGCCTAAATTTATCAACCTATCAACTTATCACCTATCCACTTATCTTTGCGGCAATGTCCCGGTTTCTGATAATCAGTCTTCTTGCGTTGGCAATGATCGCCTCATGCCGCCCACCTATCTTTCCACCCAAGCCGGCAGGCTATGCCCGGATAGATACACCCGCAGAGCATCGGTATCAGCTTTTCGATCATCCCGGCTTCCCCTACACTTTTGAGTTCCCTGTATATGCCACAATTGCCAGCGACACAGTTTTCCGGGATGGCAAAACGGACAACTCCTTTTGGATAAACATAAATTTCCCAACGCTTGGTGGGGTCATAAATATCACTTACAAACGCTTCAGCACACCTGACCAGTTTTATGCACTTATAGAAGAGTCTTACAAAATGTCTTATAAACATAAAGTGGTTTCAGCAGACATCACTGAAAAAACGATTCATACACCTTACTCCGGCGGAACCTTTTTTACACATGGCGGTAACGCTGCATCAAAATATCAATTTAACCTCACTGACTCGTCAAAGAATTTCATTTACGGCGCCCTTTATTTTGATGTTACGCCTAACGCAGACTCACTGAAGCCCGCAACCGATTTTATAGAAAAAGACATAGAACATCTGTTCTGGACACTGAGGTGGCGATCGGAATTACAACCCCTTCACAACTAGGTCATCGAACTCTACAACTTCCGACTTTTCTACATATAGCTTTACCGTTGTTCCTTCGGGTATAGCTACTTCCTTTTTGTAGAGCATGTTTCCATTTGCGTAAAATGCTGCCTTCCCGTCCTTATATTGTATCTCCCATTTATTATCGCCGCTTCCACGCTTATTGATAACACTTTGAGCTCCCCAATCCACAATGGTCTCGTACTTCTTGTCCACGGTGTTGTACCTGAGCAATCTGCGCTCCCCATCGCCATACACCAAAAAGTAATACTCACCCAGTATCATCCCATACGGGCTATACGAATCATCGGTTTTCATATTTTTCACCCAATGCGTCGTAAACGAAATAGAGTAATTACTTGCCGGCAATTTGAAATCCGGCATTTTTATCCAGTATCCTCCCCCCTTCTCTAATTTTTTGCATTCGAGTGTCAGTTTGCCGTCTTTCATTGTCCGCGCAACATTGTTGTCATCCCCCAGGTTCCAACCCCGGTCATTCTCAACAAAATGCTCTTCAACAAGTATTTTGCCTTCCTGTGCTGATGCTTTCAAAATAGAGCATGCACACAATAACGTGCCGAAGAAAATAATTCTGGTTTTCATAAAATCTGCTTTTTAAATTAAAGTGAAATAATACAAGCACACAAAATATTTATAATAAGTGGCGTAAGCCATACAGCAAATGATGTATTTTCATGGTACAAACCTGCGCTGAAAAATCAGTTTGACCTCAACGACTCGGTTAAGAATTTCATTTATGGCGCTCTTTATTTTGACGTCACACCAAATGCCAACTCGCTAAAGCCAGCCACCGACTTCCTGGAGAAGGATATAGAACATCTGTTCCGGACGTTAAGATGGCGATAAAATATTTAAAGACTTTTCACCACCAGGTCATCGAACTCTACCATTTCCGATTTG
>CANJQU010000144.1 GCA_947476485.1 Chitinophagaceae bacterium | reverse complement strand
CCATCTTTATCTGTTTGGCTATGGTCGGCGCATTCCCCTCATCCAGCGTTTTTAGTTCCTCGTTATTCGTCCGTGCCTTTCTGATCCAGTTCCTGCCGACAATAACAGCGCCGCCCACCACGATAATCCCAAGCAGGGAGTATTGTATTTTCTCTTTCAGGGAAAATTCCTGCTCATGCGGATAATATGCTGCCTGTTCGCCAATGTCCTGTGCGTAATTCACTGTTGCCGTTTTAGTCGTTTGGGAAATTGCTATACCCCTAAGTATGCTTTTGCCATTGCTGTTTTTATGGGGTCATGCTCTACCGTATGCGCCAGCTTTGTCAGTTCCTTGCTTGTCAGCTTTGATGCCAGTATGGTAAGTGCCTTCATTTTTTCTATTGCCTCTGCTTCTGTCTTTGCCGAGATGGTTATCGAATAATTAAACTTGTTCATTGCTGTTATGTAGGTTTAAAAATTGCGCTACAGGAATGAGCTGTTCGGGACATTCCATCAGTTTGCGCAGGATTACAATTGCTATCTGTAGCTGCTCCCCGTTAAAGACCTGCTCCATCATGTTCAGGTTTTGCAGGTTTTGCATCTGCCTTTCCGTTAGCGGCGGTGACTGTTGTGCTTCGCCTTGCTTTTGGAAGGTAGCCTCGCCTTGCGGCTCTGCCGGGGCCGTTGATCCGGCGGGAGGCGGTATAATACCGTTCAGTATTCCCGCGAGCTGCGGCATATTCCGCTTCACCAGCCCGTCCAGTAGGCCTGCACCAAGTTCAGCCAGGTTAAGGCTCAGGGCGTTGGGCTGCGGTTTTGCCTGCTCCAGTTCCAATATCCTGTCCTGCAACTGCTGGTGATATTCCTCTGCCTCGGTCAGCTTTTGCTGCGTTTCTTCCAGCTCCTTTTCCAGCGTGGTTATTTTAAAGTCCTTCTCTTTCTCCTCCAGCTTCTGCTGTATGATCTCGTCTATCTCTCCAAGACCACCCAAGCTGTTCACAGGCTTTGCCGGGATAAGGTTGGTATTGTCCTGATTAAGCGAGAAGGAATACCGGGTATTACGGTTCGTCCCTGCGCCGTCATAAATGAGAATGGCGATATTGCGGGTATTGTCCTTTATCTCTTCCTCATAATCGTCAAACTCATTTACATCATCCGTGCGGGACACTACTTTAAAGCCATCTACGATAATCTCGTAGTCTCTTGGCCTGCTCTTGTCTGCTTCCCTTTTCAGGTAACGCTTTAGGCTGTCTATTTTGTTCTGGTCGTACCGTTCTTCTATCACTGGCATATTTACTTGTTTTTAAAAATTACCTGTATCATTCTTACCTGTTGGGGCAATAGGCTGTAATTGGTCAGCCCGATTGTCCCCTGATGTTCATATTGCAACTCATTGGCGGTCGTGTCGGTCATATCGAACACGCCCATCTCACTTTGTACCCTTACACATCCATTTGGTTCGGTCAGGATGAATAACTGCCTGTTGCCCTCCACTTTTCTTTGTTCCGATGGTTTCAGATTGAAGTGCCTGAAACGGATATGGTAACGAGCATGACCCAATTCTTCCATTCTTCGCCTGATGTATTCGTGCGCTAATTCTGCTGTCATTTGCTCATGATTTAATTCCATTCCGTATAAAGATGAAGGCTAACATTGTAGGCTACATCCTGATTCATCAATTTGCCGATATTGTCCTCGAAGCAACCGAATACTACATAGCAGTTGGCTATCCTAACAGGCTGAATACCCCTGAAAGTGCTGCCTGAACTTTTTGAATAGTACAGGTCGGCAATATCACCACCTGCATAAGTAAAGCCCTTCACGACATCATTCTCTATTGCGCTGTCGCCCGTGAATAGCTGGCAGCTATAACAGATGCCGGATAGCTGTTCAGATTGCAGTTTTACCGTTCCTGCAAGGTTGCGAACGCCCGGTGTGGGGAGTGTATCATACCCCCTTATCTCGGCAACAATGCCTGTGATGCCTTTTACGTCATCGGGAAGGTTCACCTGAAAAAAGTTGATCTCACCTTTCCTGTATATCGGAATATCCACTGCTATTATGTTTCCCTGCATCTTTAGTTTTCTTTCAGTTCACAATCAAGGACTACCCGGATGTTATAGGGTTCAAAAGGAGCAATTGCATCGCTTGTGTCCTTGTATTCTACTTTTACTATCCCGTTGCCTACTGGTATTTTTATTCCCCGCCTGTAAAACCGTTTGTGTGCTTCCACATCCGGCAGGTGATATACCTTCTTTGTCGGGAACCCTTCAGGAAATACCTCAAAGCGATTGACCTCCAGCCTGTGCGTTCCCCGCTGGTACATCAGCTTGTCCCTGTTCGTGGTAAAGTCTATACCTGTTATAAAGGCTATCGTTTTGTCCAGCTCATAGGAAACGGAATACACTTTGTCTGCTGCGGTAACGGCTATATCAAACCATTTGAATATCAGTCCTGCTATCGGCTTTTCATTTACATTGTCCATTTTCTCGTTTTTTTATGCTGCCATTTGTCCTCCGGCATATTGGTAAACCTGAACAAGTGAAGTAAAGCTGCGCTCACCCTGTCCATACCCGGCACCCGGCAGGGATGCCCATTCTTTCCGGCATTTGTAGATCGCCACATCAAACCTTCCTGCAAGCACATCTTCCAATGCTCCCCGCCGCCGGATCAACTCTACCGCTGCTCTGTCCTGGCTTGCAGGGCTAAAGTCTGCCAGCCCTAAATCCTGCTGTACGCTTTGCCATGTCCTGAACAGGATTTGGTAAGCCCCTGCTGCTGTGCTGGTGATACCTCCCTTTGTTATGGCAATTTTCGGATGCTGTGCATAGCTGTTGAAAAGCTGTCCGCCGTATAACATGCGGTAAGCGTTTGCTCCGTAAGTGCCTTCGGCATACTGTATCATAGTCAGGAATGCGTTCAGGTTGGTATTTGCATTGCTTTTTACGGCGGTCTGTGCTTTCAGCTTGTTGCTGAATACCATTATCAAGGCAGGTGTGGCAAGTGCGGCAAGTATGTACTTCCAGTTCTCTTTTAGCAGGTCGCCCATTGTCTTGCTTTATTAAGGATTGCAGCTACCATGCGGCAGCCGCAATCCTGTTATCATCCTAACCCCCAAAGCCTTATGGAGTGGTTATTGTACCGTGCAAGGCCGCAAATATGTGCGTGTTTGCTTGCAGGCCATCCATTGTGCCTAATTCCACCGTCAGCTCTATCAGTACATCGTCCAGTATCAGGCGTGGATTTGACAGTTTGTAATAGCCCAGCGGCTTCATGTGGAAGTTGGCTGTCTTGAAAATGCTACAGCTTGTTTCCGGCAGTATCTGCTTCTTGTTGGACTTCAGGTTAATTTCACCTGTCGCAAGGGCGGGCATAGCTTCGATACCCGTAAAATTGGTAGCCATGATCTTATCCTTTGTCAGGTCGGCTGATACGCCTGAAAGCAGGGTAATACCACTTACAAGGAATGCCTGATTTTTCGGCAGCTTTGCGTTGGACACGTTACAGATACCGATTGATTTGGTATCCTGCGTTTCAAACATTTTGACGGTTTTACTGTTCACCTGCTTGATGGAATAGATCACGTTATCAGCAAGGCGCAGTTCCCCCTTTACCAGTGCATCCTTGATGTTGGGCGGCAGTTCACCAAAGAACTTCTCCATTTCGGCACGGGAACCTTTGCTGTGAGGGCCAGTGTTCGCCAGCTTGTTGATGGTCTTTGCCCTTGCGATAGGGTTCATCCTACGAAGCGCACCGAGTAGCTCATCGCCGTCTATACCGTCTATACCGAGCAATGCGCCTGTGTTGTTATACTCTTCTACACCTTCTAAATCGTACATATTTGTTGTTTTGGTTTTTAAAAATTGATTGTTCGCTCTATTCTTACTTTTTTTCTTACAGGTTGCGGTCACTTATGTCGGATAATTCGCCCATTTCACCGAGTTCACCAACCTCGCCGACTTCGCCAACCTCACCCATGTCATCGTAGGCACCTACCTCACCCATATCATCATAGCCATCCATGTCTCCCATGCTGATGCCTGTCATCTGCATGTGGGCTATGCCGCTGTTCTCGATCTGCCGTTCGATATGGTCGAGTGCCGCCAGTTCATTATGCAGCTCATTGTATGCGCCGTTCATATCGTTGGTGTGATTAAAGAATTGCAGTTCTCCCATGCCGTCAGTTGTTTCCGCTGCCTTCTTTTTGTTGAGGAACGGAACTTTGTCGAGATACAGTTTCTCTTTCAAACTGTGGCTGTATGCAGTCACCCGCTCTTTTACCGCATCCACGCTAAGGCCGTCAACGCCTGATACAGATTTGTTTTGAAAGCCATTGGCTGCCATAAGTCCTACACCGAACAGCGAGGCAAGACGGTGTCCTGTATAATGCCCCATCCCTGTTACGCCCAACCCTACAAGGAAGGAGGGTTTACCTATTGCTGCGCCGACCAGCCCGCCGCCTACTACGCCTATCACAACATCCTTTACGGTTTCTATTGCGGTATTTTTTGGGTCGCCCTTTGTTTCCAGCGGCATACTGACGCTATGAAGAAAGCTGGCATTATGCCCCTTCTTGGCATAGCGGTTCCCCGATTTTGCCTTTCCACTCTTTGCTTTTGCCATAATTATTGATTTGTTTACTCCTTTTTTTAAACCGTTAATGCGGACAGCTTGCCTTTTTTCCTGCTGTGTGTTTTCCCTTTGGTATGCCCATGATGTTTAGCCTTCGGCTTTGCTTTTGGCTTTGCCCTGCGATGCTTTTTGTGGGCAGGCTTGCGGGGTATGCCGTGCATCGGCCTGTGCTTTGGTGTTGCAGCAGGTGTAGGCGGCTTCATAGCTTTTGCAATCAGCGCACCGACTGTTATAACACCTACTCCGATACCAACCGGCATGATCCATTTTTTGTTCTTTTCAAAAAATCCCTCTTTGGGTTCATCGCCACCGCTTGCATCATCGCCACCGCCGCCGCTGCTCTTTTTAGCAGGTAGTTTGCTTGGTGCTTCCGTACCGCCGTTTACGTCATCCCCACCACCTGCGGGCGCTAATTCAGTGCTGGCTCCGCCACCACCGCCGCTACTTTCATCACCGGAACTACCACCGCCACTACTACTTCCGCCGCCGCCACCACTGCTGCTGCCGCCACCGGAACTGCCGCCACTCTTTGACGAGGGACTTTTTCCTCCACCGCCGCCGGAACCTTCATCGCTGCTACCGCCGCCACTCTCTGATGATGAACCACCGGGGGAACTGTCTGTGATGCTTTCTGCCGCTTTCACATCTTCTTCGCTTTTACCACCTTCCGGTATCTCCTTTTCCGCTTCCTTATTCGTTTCCTCATTAAAGTCTTCCGACCCTTTACCCTTGCCGCCGAATATGTCGCCTATCTTTTTCAGCGTTCCTGCTATGGCTGCGATGACACCGGATGCTGCTGCTATTGTAGCTGCGGTAATAGGTTCCCCTAATTCACCGAGCGCACCTACCGGGTTTTCGGACTGGAACATTTCGTTACCGATAACCGACCTAAGCGGCATGTGCTTGTGCAGCCTGTTGACCGGGTGATGTGCGTGCATTGGGTTGATATGACGCATTCCGGGTTTAGCGGACATTTGACGGTGAAACCGTCCTGTCCTGTGGTCATACAATGCGCCGAAACCGTCCAGTCCATGCACCTCATGGTTCTTGTTACCCTTTCCGTTCAGGATTGCCTTCTTCATGTTCTCCGGCTTGCCACCCGCCCCATAGAAAATCTTCTCCAGCTTCTTACGTGCTTCCACCAGCTTGTTCCACTTGCCCATGTCCATTTTCTTCGCTTTCGCCTGTTCCGGTGTGATGTAACTCCATCTTAGCCTTTTGCCGACATTACCTATGTTCAGCTTCATAGAAGCAAGCACACCGTTACGCAAGGCTACTGTTGCGGGATTGAACTTATTTACTACGTTCAACACCTTTTTCAGGTTGACTTTTTTTACGGCTTTCTTTACGCCCTGGCCTGCTTTCTTTATGCCTTGCCCTATTTTTTTGAAGATGCCGCCGCCCTTCTTCTTTTTTCCGCCTCCACCGGATGAGCTGCCGCTCTTTGCCTTCTTTTTGAACAGCTTGCCGAGTTCTTCCATACCGCCCGTGCCGTCCACCCCGTTTATATAGTCATCGCTATATCCGTCTAAACCGTTTAAATACTGTAGATCCATTTTGTAATCTTTTTTCTCGCTGAATGGTACTTCGTAATCGAATTTGTCTGTTACGCAATCAATTACGACTTGTCTGTTGTTTTGCAGTTCCGCTATCGGGTAAATGTGCTGGAAATAGTCCCTGTGATACTTTGTTATGCGCAGCTTGTGCTTTATTCCTAAGTTGTTCAGTACGCTGCTGATAAATGTTGTATAGCAATCACAATCCACTCCCGCCTTGCGGTCATGCCACGACCTCGCCGGACTCCTTATCTGTTCATAGCCGTCCTTGTCCTTGCGGTAGGCAATATGCCCGTACACAAAATGCCAGATATTTCGGCAGGTCTCATAGTCATCCCGTCCTTTCAATACGCTTGCTATCCCTTTCGTATGGTCGAGCGTTTTGTTTACCACTTTTGGTATGAATGCCACTGTATCGCCTACACCTGCATTTCTCATTACAGTATTTGTGTCCACATTCGCCTTCGGAAACAAATGGTCATATTCCGCACCGCTTTTAATCGTCCGCTGTTTTCTTGCCTCCATTACCTTCGTGTTTTAATGTCAAATCCTGTTTGTGTTCATAGGGCAACTGCGAAAAGCCTAAGTCAATTGTCGTGATCACCCCAACCGTGAAGACAATAGCCTTGTTGTTGAGCAGGGATTTTACCACATCGTACATCACCGAAAAGAAACTGAGGACAGGTATCTTCACCATCATGTCCTGTATCAGCACTTGCCCGTATGCAGGTATCTTTATGTCTTTGTTGACTACCTGTGAACTGCCTGCAAGCACTCCTTTATGTGTGATCTCGATGAATGGGTACTTGATCCTGAAACTTGCCCCTGTCGGGTTCTTTAACAGCGCATCTACTTTTATCGTCAATCCATCGAGGCTTAGTTTATGAATGTTTGCGTTTGGTATTACCTGCAATTGTACCTGTGCCCGTTTGATGTTTCGTAAGTATGCTATGCCTGCTATTGCTCCCGCTCCGATTACCGTTCCTGCTATTATTTTAGTTAAGCTCATTGTCTTTGCTTTTTCTTTTCCTGTCCAGGTAATCCGCTGCCAGCTTGTACCCCAACCAAACTGCGCCGCCTAAAAAGGCTTTAAGGCCATAGTCCAATAGTCCGTTCACGTCCACGTTTGCAAGGAGTATCGTTCCGGTAAGCATTACATTGCTGAAGTGGCTTGTTGCTGCCGCTGTGTCTGTTTTCATCATAAAAACCGTGTTGATTTGATTAAAGGTATGATGGTGGGGAAGGGCTACTGTCCGCATTTGGGACGAAGAGGACAGTTAATTCACCACATTCCTTATAGATTCACCACAATCCCTGTAAATCGTCTTATCCTTTGATGATTTCTAAGGGCATTCCCAGCTTTTGGAGAATAATTTTCACCTGCGCATTGTTGTAATACCTGCCATACTTTTCCCCGATTGAGTCCCTGAAAGGCTCTAACCAGCGGTATAGCGTTTTGAGGCTGATACCGTACAGCTTTGCAAGCTGGTTGCTGGTGAGCGGTGTAATCGTGAATGATACTTCTTCGTTCGTCTCTGCTGCTTTCTTGTTCTTATCTGCCATAATTATTGATTGATATAGTTGAAGTGATAGACGGTTTTATAGAATAATTCCAGTATGCTCTTGGCTTTCAGGTCGAGCAATTTTTCCCTGCACTGGCTTAGAATGGATTTTGATGGATGCAGCGAATACAGGTAGTAGTGCAGTGCAAGGACTGTATAATGCTTGAGATAACCCGGTATTTCAGTGCGCCGCTCCTGTATGCCATCATACCATGACTTTGTTTCTACAAAGCCGGAATAATATTTGGGGTTAAACCAAATGGCAGGAGCGGGAAGCGTTTTTACCTCTTTGTTTTGCTGGTGCTTTTCAGCGAGAATGATACGCTCACAGAAGGCGATAAGTGCTTTTTTCCTGTGGGTGGCTTCACGGAAGTAAGTAAGTAGATGCTCCTTGATCTGCTTTACCTCATCATCGGTAAACTTTTGTTCGTTCCATAATATCGCATGTGCGAAATTCCATGCTACCTTGCTCAGGTAGTACACGTTCATTGTGCGTTGCCCGTACTCTTTCTTCGGCGGCATCAGCTCTTTCATCTTTGTATCCATATAGTCCGTTTTTGGCTTTTTTCGACACAAAGATGCTATTGCCGCAAAGGGCTACTTTCCAGTTAGCGCAGGTAACGTGAGGTAAGCGCATGAAATAGCAGGAAATGGCACGGAAGGGTTCAAAACGTAACGAAACGTATCAAAACGTTCGTTTTCTGCACGTTTCTGCACTTTTGTGCATGAAAGTGCATGTTTGTACTACTTTTTTATTTAAATCAGAGTTGGATATTTTGCCGTTTTGCGTTTATACATGAGAAAATTGCTTTAACCTCTATTTAGCTACCATATGCCGGATAGTCGCCGACCATTTAAAGGATATTGGAAAATAGTCGCTGGGATACGGATAATAATAGCACGGAGATTAACTACCTGTTACCTCCGATATGTACACGAATACATTTACGAGTAATACTGGGGCAAAACAGCCTGAAAACATCATTAATCAATGATAAAAAAGGGATTGGGGCTACATAAAAAATAAATTATACGCTATATTTACCCCGTTAAAATTCTTGAAGCGTTATTGCTTTAAGTCTCGGCATTGAAAACTGGTAATTTTTAGACTTCGGGACATAAGTAAGAACGCTCACGCCAAAAGGCGTGGGCGCTCGCTTATTCGAAGTCGGGCATACCAGTGCCTCAATGTCGGTTAAGTGGAGACCTGCGCTCTTTTTTTGCGTAAATCCCACCTGAACTTAGAGTTGAGTGCGCAATTACAAAGAAACACCGATAAAAAAAACCGTTTTTTACCCGTTGTTTTCTATTTAATAAATCACTTATTTTGGCGCTTTTGGATAATTAAGAAATAAATATAAATACTAACAAGGCTGGAATAAAATATTTTGGTGTTT
>CANJQU010000143.1 GCA_947476485.1 Chitinophagaceae bacterium | reverse complement strand
CGCCAAGCTAAGCCCTGAGAATGATAAGATAACCGTCTCTTCTATTATTGTAGGCAGCCCCGCAGCCCGGCAGGGAGAGCTTAAGGCAGGCGACGAGATCACTAAAGTAGCCCAGGGCGCCGAACCACCGGTTGACATTGCCGGATACGATCTGAACGACGTTATAAAACTGATACGCGGCCCCAAGGGCACTGAAGTGCGCCTCACTGTTAAGAGAATGGACGGCTCTACTAAAGTGATCCCGATAAAGCGTGGTGTGATCGAAATTGAAGAGACATTTGCTAAATCAGCGATAATAAAAAGCAAATTCGGACCTGTTGGCTATATCCGCCTTCCGGAGTTTTACGCAGACTTCAACCACACAAGCGGCCGCACCTGTTCTGCAGATGTTGCAGCGGAAGTAAAAAAACTTAAAGATGCAGGTGTCGCCGGCATCATCCTTGATCTCCGCAACAATGGTGGCGGCTCATTGGGCGATGTAGTGGACATGGCCGGAATATTTGTCGGCAAAGGACCTGTGGTGCAAGTGAAAAATAACGCAACAGCTCCTACCGTGCTGCGTGCACAGCCTGCTACTGATAGCGCTGCTTATACAGGTCCATTTGCGATTATGGTAAACGAGAATAGCGCTTCCGCCTCCGAGATCCTTGCGGCTGCTATGCAGGATTATAAGCGTGCGGTGATCGTTGGTGCTACTACTTATGGCAAGGGTACTGTTCAGAAAATGGTTGACCTTGACCAGATGCTGGACCCTATGACACGCCTGCAGATGCTCAATGATTCTAATGGAGCACAGGGTACGTCTATCGGGTCTGTAAAACTGACCATGGAGAAATTCTACCGCATAAATGGTGGCTCTACACAGTTAAAAGGCGTTACTCCGGATATCACGATCCCTGACGCTTATGATGGCTATGATGATGAAGAGTTGGGCGAGCGCCTTAATAAATCAGCCCTCCCATGGGATGAAATTCCGAAAGCAACCTACAAACCCACAAACAGCGTAGGTAATGTGAAACAACTGGCAACATTAAGCGAAAGCCGCATTGTTACAAATCCTACTTTCAGGCTCATAGAAGAGAACGCCCTTATAGTGAAAAAGAAGAGGGATGACAACAGGGTGTCGCTCAACGAAGCAGACTTCCGGAAAGAACAGGAACAACTTAACGCTACTTCTAAAAAAATAGAAGAGCTGCAGAAAAAAGCAGTGGCACTGGATATGACCAATCCTCCTGCCGACCTCCAGAAGATCAACGACGACAGTACTTCTATTGCTAAAAACAATGATTGGCTGAAAAGTCTGAGCAAGGATATTTACATTGCCGAAACAGTGAACATCATCAATGACCTGCCGAAAGGAAATATGAAAGTCACAGTACGCGCGGGAAAATAAAGCCAGCTTATAATTAGAAGAAAAAAGGTTATTTCCCGGTGGAAATAACCTTTTTTCTTTGACGAACGTTGCCTGCCCAACAAGCAAACCGCAAAACTAAGCAGTTCCGACAGGAGTACCCATTGTTGCATTGGCGCCAAGTATCTCGAACACCCGCATATTCACATCCCTTTTCAAGGCGGCGAGTGATGTATCCGATGGCAAAGGATGTGGTAACTGATAAGAGATCACAAGCTGGAACGTTTCTTTATCAAATGTCTCGATATTCACTTCCACCGGCTCCCTGACCGGCGGGATCGCGGTCACGGCCTCTTTCAGCTTTGCAATAAGCTGTGTAAGCGCCTCATGATTTATACCATACTTTACGTTGGCTACTACCTTCATGCCCCGCGCTGCGCGGGCAGAGAGGTTGATAAGGTTCTGACTCACCAGGTTTTGATTGGGGATAATATATGCAGACCCATCGGCATTGCGCAGCCTTGTGCTGCGAAATCCTATCCGCTCCACAGTTCCTTCGATCTCCCCCAGCTTTATCACATCCCCCGTCTGAAATGGTTTATCAGAGAGAATGGTAAAAGCAGCGAAAAAATTCTCCACGGTCTCCTTACCCGCGAGCGCAATAGCCACGCCACCGATACCCAGCCCGGTAATAAGCGCTGGTACATTCACATGAAACACGCTGCCCAATGTCCAGAAACCGCTGAGTATCCATAATACCAGCTTGGCCATTTCCTTGATCAGGGGCAGCAACTGCAGGCGGGAGTGGTTCATCTCCGATTCCGCCTTACCCATGCGCAGATAGTATATGAAATCAACAAATCTGGTGATAACACGCGTAAAGAACACGATGAACAGAAAGTAAAAAACATGGTCGATAATGTCTCCAAGCCGGATGTTAAGCTGGCCGTTCACGCCCATAGAATGATGTATCGCTATTTTATCGAGCAGTACATCAAGTTGGTTTATCGCCACAAAGTAAAGCACAGTCTGCACCAGTTGCTCCATCGGCTTAAAGAGCATCTCGCGAATGGTATCCTTGTGCTGCATATAGCTGAACCTCGCGGTTAGCTTACTGCTGATACGGGTAAGCAACGCAGCCATTGGGCGTTTCAGCAGCAATGTTGCTAAAACGATACCCACACACCAAAAATAAGTGGACACTTTTTCACCCATGTACACACGGTTGAAAAAGCGCCAGTCTATATCTAACAGTATTAAGGACATTTATTGTTTATTAAACAGCTACATTAAATTCACGCAAAGCATCATTAAGACTGGTCTTCAGGTCTGTTGATGCCTTCCTGGTACCAATTATCAGCGCACAGCTCACCTGGTAATCCCCTGCCGGAAAATGCTTGGTATAGCTGCCGGGTATTACCACACTGCGCGCAGGAACTCTGCCCTTGTACTCCACAGGCTCAGCCCCGCTCACATCTATTATCTTGGTCGACTGTGTCAGCACCACATTGGCCCCCAGCACAGCTTCCTTCTCCACTACTACCCCTTCCACTACAATGCACCTCGACCCTATGAAACATCCGTCCTCTATGATAACCGGAGAAGCCTGCAATGGTTCCAGCACCCCACCTATGCCTACACCCCCACTCAGGTGCACACCCTTGCCTATCTGCGCACACGAGCCCACTGTAGCCCAGGTATCCACCATGGTCCCTTCATCCACATAAGCACCTATGTTCACATAAGATGGCATCAGCACCACATTCCTCGCTATATATGCGCCATAACGCGCCACCGCATGCGGAACGGCACGCACACCCAGCGATGCATAATCTTTCTTAAGCAGCATCTTATCATAAAACTCAAATGGCTCCAGGTGCCAGGTCTGCATCGGCTGAATTCCAAAATACAGCAGGATCGCCTTCTTCACCCACTCATTCACCTCCCAGCCATTGGTCGCGGGCATGGCAACACGCAGCCTCCCTTTGTCCACTTCTTCGATCACTGCTCTTATCGCGTCACTATAGTTTTCGTCTTTCAGCAATTCTCTGTTTGCATATGCAGCTTCCACCTGCTGTTGCCATTGTTGGTTCATGCCGTAAAAATAGCACATCAGGGGCATCACTAAATTAGAAAAACCCATTTATTTTTGCTTTATTCGCAGATAAATTAAGCATTGAGCTCCAGGAAAATAATAATCATCACTGCACCATCCGGATCGGGAAAGACAACATTGGTCAAGCGCCTGCTGGCAGCATGCCCTCACCTTGCTTTTTCCATTTCTGCCTGCACCCGCAAACCGCGACCAGGGGAAATGCACGCAAAAGATTATTATTTTTATGAGGAAGCCGAATTCCAGAAACTAATTGAAGAAGATGCTTTTGTAGAATGGGAGATGGTTTACACCGGCAAGTATTATGGTACACTTAAGTCCGAAATGGAACGTATATGGAATGAGGGAAAATGTCCGCTTATAGACATAGATGTTCAGGGCGCGCTTGCCGTAAGGAAAAAATTCCCCGATATCTCCATGACTATTTTTATCGAAGCCCCATCTATTGAGATTTTACGGGAGCGCCTGCGATCAAGAGGCACCGAAACCGAACACAGCCTGGAAGAACGGGTGAATAAAGCTAAAGTAGAGCTCACTTTCGCGCCCAGGTTCGACCGGATCATTATTAACGAAAACCTGGATATAGCAACTGCTGAGTTAAGAGACGTAGTGGAAAAATTCACTGGCTGTTAATTTTTCATCACCTATTAATGGTATCTTTCCACACAATAAATAATAATTATTTTTGAGTTTTACTTTTATACACTCATGGCTAAAAAAATAAATACACAACCGGCGCAAACAGTAAAACAAACGCCACCGCCTGTCGTTGAAATGCCGGTACAAGTTGCCAAACCATGGTCTATTTATGATTTTAAACTACAGGCTGTCATTGTCGCGCTTTTAGCTTTCGGCTTTTATTTCAATAGCTTCTTTAACGAATTCGCCCACGATGATGGCATTGTGATCGTGAAGAATGAATATGTATTGGAGGGGTTTGCTGGCATCAAGGATATAATGACAAAGGATGCGTATGACAGCTACTACCGCCAGCTAAATACAACCAATCAACTTTCTGGTGGCCGTTATCGTCCCTTATCTATTGTCACCTTCGCTATCGAGCAGCAATTTTTAGGAGCCGTACCGCTGGACAAGATCGACAGTACCCTGAAACAGAGTATTTCTTATGGCGTATCAGGTCCGCAACAGCAGAAGCTGATAACGGCAATGCACGTGAGACATGTGGTCAACGTGCTTATTTACATGGTCTCGGTAATAGTGCTATTGTATTTTCTGCGTTACATAATATTTAAAAACGCTCCGCTCATGGCGTTTATAGCTGCAGTACTTTTTACCATCCACCCCATTCACACAGAAGTTATAGCAAACGTGAAAAGCCGCGATGAGATCATGTCCCTGCTTTTCATGTGCCTCACCTTCATTCTTGCGTTTAAATATGAAGAAGACAGAAAAAAGATCGGTGTATTGATTTCAGCGCTGTTCAGTTTTCTGCTGGCATTCCTGGCAAAAGAGTATGCCATCACCATGGTAGTGTTGCTGCCGTTAGCCTTCTTTATCTTTAATAATTACTCGTTCTCTAAGAGCATCTCATCAGCGTTACCATACATGGTCGTAATTCCGCTGTACATGGGATTAAGGATGAACTCTTCCGCTCCGGCTATTGACAAGCTTGACCTTGATGGGTCAATAGTTACGATGCTTACCGTTTTCCCCAAGATAGGGGCTGTCGCCGGGCTGGCAGCACTGTATTTTTATCTGCGTATACCAAAGAAACAAGGAACCGATAACTCGACCCTGGTCAGGAATTTTCTGATATTTTTGCCATATTTCTTTTTTACCGGCCTCTATTTGTATCAGCGATACAAAACGGTTCCTCCCGCTGCGGAAAGCTCTGCACAGGAAGTGCTTAACAATCCATATTTATTTGCAGACCCAACCCAGAAACTTGCAACGGAGATATCAACTACACTGAATTACCTTAAGCTGCTTATCTTCCCATACCCGCTATCTGCCGACTATTCTTTCAATACCATCCCCTACGTAGATTTCTCCAACTGGAAAGTATGGCTCTCCATTTTGGTTCACGTCGGGCTGATTGCTACAGGAGTTATACTGTTTAAAAAAATACTCGCTTTCAAGTCAGAAGCAGCTAGACGCACAAACATCAAATTGAGTGGTTCCGCGCCGGAAGCTGATGCCTACCGGTTCAACGTTTACGCTATATTCCTTTTCGCGATCACTTTCTATTTCCTGCACCTGCTGCTGGTATGCAATATCGTGTTCGACATAGGGGCTACCATGGGTGAGCGTCTTATTTACCATTCTTCCGTAGGCTTTGCTATTGCCGAAGCATGGTTGCTCGTAAAAGCTATGGAGTTGATAAAGAACAAAGCTACCGGCCGGGCCGTGCTTGCTACGGTCATGACGGTCATCACCGTCCTGTGCTGTGTGCAAACCGTTGCACGCAACGCAGCATGGAAAAATGACGCTACTCTTTTTGGCACAGATATAAAAACAGTTCCCAACAGCGTGCTGGTAAACGCGAATGTTGCTGCTTCTTATATCACACTGGCCGACTATCAGAAAACAGATACTGCCCGCAGAAAATATCTTTACGATGCGATCGGCATATTGAACCATACGCTCTCTATACACCGCACATTCGTTGCCGGCTTCCTCAACCGCGGCATCGCATGGTACAAGCTGGGGGATGTCGACAGGGCAAAGCCAAACATAGATACCGTGCGGTCATTATATCCCAATTACCCAACGTTGCCCGGCATGTATAAGCTGATAAGTGACTTTTACCTCAAGAACGGATGGGAGAGCTATGGTCAGAAAGGTATGTATGCGGAAGCCATAACAGAGTATAAAAAGGGCCTCGCTATAGACCCTACCAATGCAGACCTCTGGTATAACATGGGCGGTGCATACTACACAAACAAACAATATCCCGAGGCTATGGAGTGCTTCCAAAAGGCTCAGAAGTTAAACCCAAACAGCCCGCAGATACAACAGGGGATAGCTGCTGCCGCAGAAATGCTGCGCCAGGGCAGGCCTCCGGGAAAGTAAGTGAGACTTCAGTGGCATTATTACCCCTGAACCTGGTGAACATTAAAGGGAGCTTAAAATGGCCGGGGTATCAATCCTTATTGTAGTTATACCATGCAAGGCCGGTAGAAGTACCCGTCATCAGTGTAAGACTGCCTGACGAAACATGCCTGATATAATAGGCAATGGAGAAATGTGCATTGTAACTCACATACAAAGAATCACCTCCTACAAACCACACAAACGACGAAGTATCCTTACTCCCGTTTATGCTTGTAGCCTCATAGCCTGTAGTGTCCGATTTAAAGACCAACACATCAATAAAGTCCAGCGGCTGATTGCGTAATTCCTGCTTGTCAATGTTACCATTCTCATTATCATCTGTTGCATACTGCACTTTCTGCCAGGCGCCCATCACGCGGGTAAATGGCGTATCCGGCTGCTTCTTCTTTGTGCAGGCGCAAATAAAAAGCAAGGGCGAGAGCAGGGTCAATATGGCAATGTTCCTTTTCATGGTTTCGTGCCGCTACTGGTCAGCGATGTAAAACATTACGCCGGCATAGCATTACAAAATTACTGATAAATGGTATACTAAACGTTTTTTCAATGAGAACGGACGCTGTAACGGGGCCGGTATGTGGCCGGCGGCGGCTTTCCCGTGGCAAATTTTCATAACACAAAAAAAGCCGGCTTACCCGTAAAACTGGGGTAAACCGGCCAAATATCAACTGCAAAACAATAGACTTCAGAAAATTAATAATCTCCGTGCGAAGTTTGTGGCAACTGCGCCAGCGCTTCCTCTAGCTGCTTATCGCTTGGGGCGATACCATGCCATTCATGGGTGCCCTCCATAAAACTAATTCCTTTACCCATGACAGTATGCATTAGTATACAGATAGGCTTTCCTTTACCGGACGCCGCCTTCGCCTGTGCCAGCACACGCAGCACATCTTCCATATCATTGCCCTGCATCTCCATCACTTCCCAACCAAATGCCTCAAACTTATCTTTCAGAGACCCCAGGTTCATCACCGTCTTGGTAGGCCCGTCTATCTGTTGCCCGTTATAGTCGATCGTAGCAATGAGATTATCAGTTTTATGATGGGCAGCAAACATTATTGCCTCCCAGTTTTGCCCTTCCTGCAACTCTCCGTCACCATGCAAAGTATACACGATATGGGCATCATTATTCATTTTCTTGGCAAGTGCAGCGCCGCAGGCCACACTCATACCCTGCCCCAGCGAACCGCTCGCTATGCGCACTCCGGGCAAATGTTCGTGCGTTGCCGGGTGGCCCTGCAGGCGGGAGTTAATGTGTCGGAAAGTACCGAGCTCACTTACCGGAAAATATCCGCCGCGCGCCAGAACACTATAAAATACCGGGGAAATATGTCCGTTCGACAAAAAGAAAATATCCTCGCCCGCACCATCCATATCAAAGCCGGGCTTGCGGTCCATTACTTTGAAATACAGGGCAGTCAGAAAGTCCGTACACCCCAGCGAGCCGCCGGGATGGCCGCTCTGCACCTTATGCACCATTCTCACTATATCGCGGCGCACCTGGGTGGCCATTTCTTTAAGGTTGTTGATATCCATTTTGTCAGGGAATTGGCTGCAAAAGTAGCAGATATGCTCGATTTAAGAAACTCTTTTTCAGGTATAAAAGATTACTCATGTTTATATCCGTGCCTGATTCATCCTATTTTTGCAATTCATGTCTCTCTTCATCACATCGCTCAATTCAGGCAGCAATGGCAACTGTTACTACATCGGCAATGCAGATGAAGCCGTGCTGGTAGATGCTGGCATTTCCTGTCGCGAAACAGAGAAACGCCTGAAACGCCTTGATCTCGACATAAAGAAGATAAAAGCCATATTTATATCGCACGAACATGGCGATCACATAAGTGGCGTAGAAACGCTGGCTAACAAACACCTGATACCGGTATACATTACACCCGCCACGCTTCGCAACAGCAGGCTCCGCATCAATGAGCCACTGATAAAAAGCTTTACTGCATATAACCCTGTTCAGATCGGCGCGCTGTCTGTGCGGGCATTCCCAAAGCTCCATGACGCCATAGATGCTCACAGTTTCGTGGTTTCCGGCAGCGGTTTAAATGTCGGTGTATTCACCGATATTGGTGCCCCCTGTACTCATGTTATCGATAATTTCAAACAATGCCATATCGCTTTCCTTGAGGCTAACTATGATGAAGATATGTTGCAGAACGGCCGTTATCCGCACCACTTAAAGAAACGCATAAGCGGTGATCACGGGCATTTATCCAACCGGCAGGCGCTGGAATTGTTCATTCAGCATAAGCCTGATTTTATGAGTATGCTGTACCTCTCCCATTTATCTAAAGACAACAACTCCCCGCACCTGGCCCTTGAGTTATTTGCCCCTCATGCCGGCGATACCGACGTAGTCGTAGCCTCCCGTTACCAGGAGACTCCAGTATATTTTGAGCCCGGCACAACTGGGCCTTCGAAAGAACACATATTCGCTAAACCGGTGCAGATGTCCTTATTTTCAGTCGGTTGATCAGCAGCAAATATGGACGCCAGCAAAAAATATTTCACCGCCCGCCTTACCATGTGGCACGCTACCGAAAACCAGCGTAGCCTGCCGTGGAAGAATGAGAAGGATCCCTACAAAATATGGCTTTCAGAGATCATATTGCAGCAAACCCGTGCCCAGCAAGGGCTACCCTACTACCTAAGCTTCATCGCGGCATTCCCCACAATAAAAGACATGGCCGCAACCGGCGACGAACAGGCATTTCGGCTATGGCAGGGACTCGGTTACTACAACCGTTGCAAGAATATGCTGGCCACAGCCCGTTATATCAGTAATGAGTTGCAGGGACATTTTCCTTCATCATATGAAGGCCTCCTGCAATTAAAAGGCATAGGGCCCTATACAGCCGCAGCCATCGCATCATTCGCATTCGGGCTGCCCCAGGCAGTGGTAGATGGCAATGT
>CANJQU010000142.1 GCA_947476485.1 Chitinophagaceae bacterium | reverse complement strand
GCACTGCCCAATACCAGCATGGACAATAAAATGCAAATGATTTTTTTCATATTGTTTTTGTTTGACGCTAAAGTATAAAATTCGATTGAAAGTTCGTTCATTTTTTGAGAAAATAGCTTGTGGAGTATTGGTTTAACGGCTGTCTTTTTTATTCGGAATTTTTATATTTATCTTGTGCAGGATAAAGAGAAAGATGAGCAATTATACGAAAGACAGGCTGCACAAAGCGTTAAAACATTTTTTTGGTTACGATGAGTTCCGGCTTACCCAACTGCCTATAATTGAAGCAGTGCTGAGGAGCGAAGATACTCTTGCCATAATGCCGACCGGAGCCGGCAAATCTATTTGCTACCAGCTTCCGGCGATGCTGTTGCCCGGGATTACCATAGTTGTGTCTCCGCTGATTGCATTGATGAAAGACCAGGTTGATGCACTTGTTGCAAACGGCATCTACGCGGCATTTCTCAATTCTTCCCAATCGGCGGAAGAACAGAACCGGGTAATAAGGGATGCGGAGGCGGGGAATATTAAGTTGCTTTATATTGCTCCGGAGCGCATTCCCGCAAACAGTGAAGCATTCTTTGCGTTTTTAAGGAAGCTTAATCCTTCGCTATTTGCAATTGACGAAGCTCATTGTATATCGTCATGGGGACACGATTTCAGGCCGGAATACCTGAAACTGGCTGTACTGAAGAAGCAGTTTCCTGGCATACCGGTAATTGCATTAACGGCAAGCGCAGATAAGGTGACGCAAGCAGATATTGTAAGCCGGCTGGCATTGCATAACCCACAGATATTTATATCCAGCTTCAACAGGCCCAATATATATTACTATATCCAGCCCAAGCGTGAAGCGTTCGGGCACATACTGGAGTATATAAAAAAACACAAGGATGACTGCGGCATTGTCTATGCACTTTCCCGTGCGTCTACCGAAGATATTGCCGGACGGCTGCACGCGGCGGGCGTGAAAGCTGCATACTACCATGCTGGCATGGATACCGGGGAACGCAGCCGTGTACAGGAAGCATTCCAGCGGGACGAATATAAGGTGATCGTGGCCACTATTGCTTTTGGTATGGGCATTGATAAGTCGAATGTGCGGTTCGTGATACATCACGATGTATCAAAGAACATAGAGGGATACTACCAGGAGACGGGCCGTGCCGGGCGCGATGGATTGAAAAGTGATGCGATCCTTTTTTACTCTGTCGGAGATATAATAAAGCTGAAACGATTTATACAGAACGATGATCCGAAGCAAGCGGCTATCTCGCAAAAGAAGCTGCAGCTAATGCAAGAGTTTTGTGAGCACGAGGGCTGTCGCAGGCAATACCTGATGCAGTACTTTGGCGAGCCGTTTGCTGCTTACTGCGGCAGTTGCGATTACTGTATGAGCTCACTGGAGGAGAAGGACGCGACGGTAGATGCGCAAAAGCTACTCTCTGCGATCGTGCGCACGGGTGAAAGATATGGTGCGGGATACGTCATTGATTTTATTCGCGGATCGGCAAGTGAGAAGATACAACCTGCGCATAAGGAACTAAAGACCTATGGCATAGGCAAGCATCTGAAAAAAGAAGAATGGCAATGGATGGTGCAGCAACTGCTGTATCATAAATTTATAGACAAAACTGACGACCAATATGTGACCCTGAAGCTGAATGAGAAAGGGTGGAAGATACTTAAGGGCGAATCGGAATTGAAGCTGGTGATGAAGAAAGAGAAGGAGCAATTGGCAGTGCAGGAAGAGCAGGAGTATGACAAACAATTATTTAATGACCTGCGAAGTGTGCGTTCTGAAATAGCTGACCGCGAGCATGTGCCGGCTTACAACATTGTACCCGACAATGCGCTAATTGAATTGGCTACTTATCTGCCGGAGAACTTTGACGAACTTAAGCATATTTCAGGCTTTGGAGATTACAAGATCAGCAGGTATGGAGCTAACTTCCTTAGGGTAATAAAGAAGTATGCTGAAGAACATGGTCTCAAATCAAAGATACACTTTAAGAAACCCAAGAAGGAAAAGAAAGCGGCGGCCAAACCCGCTGCCAGCGCTACTCAGAAGGCTACATTGGAAATGTTCCGCGATGGAATTGGCGTTCCTGAAATTGCGGTATTGAGGGGATTGTCAAATGCAACCATAGAAAACCATCTTGCCCATTTTGTTGCATCGGGGGAACTGGATATCAATAAGCTGGTATCGAAACATAAACTGGAGACGATCATTACTACAATTAAACGTACCGGGCAGGCATTTGCGCTAAAGCCAATAAAAGATCTGCTTGGGGATAAATATAGCTATACCGAGATCAGGATGGGGCTGGAGTACTATAAACGATCAGAAATTTGATATTACCGATCTGTAGTTAAATGTCGTATCAGCGGAATACTAAACGATCAAATTATTTAGATTTTTAAGTTGGCCGGGGTCTAGAATCTGTGCAAGCTGAACTTCGGGAATATTACGGAGCTCGTTGGCGATCTTTCGGGCATCACCTTCCGGGCTGGCGGTCTGTATAAGCCACAGGTAGTCAAGCAGCTTAGTTTCTGGCAAAAGTGATTCTGTGCCATTTTTCAGTTTATACAGTAAATACTTGTGGCTACTGTTTGGCAGGTCATAACGGTAAATAGGAAAAAAGTATTGGCTGTCTTTTTTCTGGAGACAAATGTTCTGTTCCGGGTCGCGGAGAAAGCTGAGGTCAAAATAACGATTTAGCAGCCAGCAGAATCTATAACCGGGCTGCGCAGTGCCGATGCCGATCATTGCAGTATCGGTGAAAAAGTCCTCCTGCATTGCCGAGGTGCTCAATATCATTTTTGAGATAGGCATCTTTCTATTCGTAAGTCGTTATGGACGGTAAATAAGTAATGAGATTGTCTGCAATGAGGTATAAAGTTCGTACTTTTCCTTTTTATTTAACAGGAAAAAGTATTCACTCAAATATATACACTTGATTTTCCGGTTAATTTGTACATTTCAAAAAATAATCTAATTGTTATGCCTGTATTGATCTTCTTCTTCGTAGCAGCAGCGCTGCTCTTTATGAGCTTTGTAACGGTGCAGCAAGGTACCGTGGCGGTAATTACGGTATTCGGAAAATTTAAGCGTATTATGCGCCCCGGACTGAACATGCGCATTCCATTTATTGAGCAGATATTCAAGCGCGTGTCTTATCAAAACCGCTCAATGGAAATAAAGATCCCTGCTATTTCGCAAGACCAGGCGAATGTCTATTTCACTGCCATGCTGCTTTATTCAGTGCGCAATGAAGAGAGCTCTACCATTGAGAATGTGGCGTTCAAATTTATTGACGAACGGAGTTTTATACAAGCCCTTGTAAAATCGGTGGAAGGCGCAGTGAGGGCGTTTGTTGCCACCAAAAGGCAATCGGAAATATTATTACTTCGCACCGAGATCGTGCTACATGTAAAGGAGCAACTGGATATACAACTGGAGAGCTGGGGATTTCACCTGCTTGATCTGCAGATAAACGATATTACATTTGATGAAGACATCTTAAAGTCAATGTCGCGTGTGGTGGCATCGAACAATCTGAAAGCGGCTGCGGAGAATGAAGGCCAGGCATTGCTGATAACAAAAACAAAAGCTGCAGAAGCCGAAGGCAACGCTATAAAAATATCGGCAGATGCAGAGCGCACAGCTGCGCAGATGCGCGGACAGGGTGTTGCGCTATTTCGCGAGGAAGTGGCACGTGGTATGGCCAGCGCCGCTAAAGAAATGGAAACGGCAAATCTCGATGCTTCCTATATACTTTTCTCGATGTGGACAGATGCGATCAAGCATTTCGCGGAATACGGGAAGGGCAATACGATATTCCTGGACGGCTCAAGCAACAATTATCAGCGCACGATGCAACAACTGATGTCTACGCTACAGGGATTTGACAGCGATAAGGGCGACAATAAAAAATAAGCAACGGCCTCTGTTTACTGTTTTTTTCTGAATTTCCAATTGATTTGGGTGCACTATCTTTTTTTTATTTTTAAGTTTATACTTTTTACTTTTGGCGTTTGCGGGTAAGGAAAGCTGCAGGTTTTTATTTTTGCTTTTAGCGAGCTTTTTCTGCATAGGTTTGTAATTTTAATTTTCACTTTTTTATGATAGACGTTCTGTTGGGATTGCAGTGGGGGGATGAAGGCAAAGGAAAGATTGTTGATTACCTCGCCAGTCAATACGACATAATTGCAAGGTTCCAGGGAGGGCCTAATGCGGGGCATACTTTATACCTGGATGGTAATAAAGTAGTATTGCATACGATACCATCGGGCGTTTTTCAGAAGCACTGCCTTAACCTTATAGGCAACGGAGTTGTGATAGATCCCGTGACGCTGCAAAATGAGATCAGGAAGATACAGCCATTATGCCCTGATCTTCTGGAACGTTTGTTCCTATCGCAGCGTGCACACCTGATACTGCCTACACACCGCGCGCTTGATGCCGCGTCTGAGGCATCGAAGGGAGATGATAAGATCGGATCGACGTTGAAGGGCATTGGGCCTGCATACATGGATAAAACAGGCAGAAACGGACTGAGGGTAGGTGATATACTGAGTAAGAATTTCAAAGAAAAATACGATAAGCTTACACAAAAGCATTTGCAGATGCTAGGTCAGTTTAGCAATGTAGCTGACTGGAAGCAATGGGAGCAGCCGTTCTTTGAAGCGGTGGAATTTATGCGCACGCTTCAGATCGTAAATGGCGAGTACTGGCTGGACAACCATATTCATAACGGCAAGAAAGTGCTGGCAGAAGGTGCACAGGGCAGTATGCTCGATATTGATTTCGGTACATATCCTTTTGTTACTTCTTCAAATACAATAGCGGCAGGGGTATGTAACGGACTAGGTGTGGCACCATCGCGGATAGGAGAGGTGTATGGAATTACCAAGGCGTATTGCACACGCGTTGGAGGTGGCCCATTCCCTACTGAACTCCTGGATGAAACGGGTGAGGCATTACGCGCAGCCGGCGCTGAATTCGGTGCTACTACGGGCCGGCCTAGACGCTGCGGATGGATAGACCTTGTTGCTTTGCGATATGCGGTGATGCTGAGCGGGGTAACTAAAGTTATTATCACTAAAGCAGATGTGCTTGATAACTTCAATCCTATAAAGGCTGCTGTGAGCTATCTTGCCGACGGCAAGGAAACCAAGGAACTTCCTTACGATCTTTGTGATAAGGATATAGTGCCTATATACGAGTCTTTTGCCGGTTGGGATTCTCCAGTCAGCACATGTACAAAGTATGATGAACTGCCGCAGGTGTTCAAGGATTATTGCAGGTTTGTAGAAAACTATCTGCAGACCAAGATCGCATTTATTTCTAACGGCACTGGCCGCAACCAGTTATTGACTGTTTCTTAAAAAAAAAATATTTTTTTCACGAAAAAAAATTTGGCAATTTCACCAAACTGTTAAAATTTTACGTCATCAAGTTAAATGGCTATGAAATCAAATACCGACAAAAAGACCGCTAGCAAAAAAAGCGTAAAACCAGAAACGAAAGCCGCGCCGAAAAAGGCTGTGGCGAAATCAAAGAAGGCATCAGAAGACGATGATGATGACGATGATCTGGATGTTGAGACCACATCAAAAAAGGTAGCTGCTAAGAAGACCCTGGCTAAGAAGAAGAGCACCGATGATGATGATGACGACGATGATGACATTGACGATGCGCCAAAGAAAAAGACCGCGTCAAAGAAGTCAGCGTCTAAGAAAGCTAAGTCGGACGACGATGACGACGATGATGATGACATTGAGGATGATGATGACGATTTCGGCAAGGACGATGAGGACGATTACGACATTGAGAAAGAGTTCGAGGAATTTGACATACCAAAGTCGAAGAGCAAGGCCGCAAAAAAGAAGTCATCTTCCAAAGACGATGGGTTTGACGACGATGAGTTCAAAGATCTAGGCTTCTTTGCAGAAGGCGGTGGCGGCGGTTTTGATGATGACGATGATGATTTTTAATCTTGCATGGATTGCACAGACATAGCGCAACGTACGCCATAACCTCTGCTGAGGTAAAAGAAATAAAGGAAAGGATGCTGAATTGGTCAAAACAATTCGGCATCCTTCTTTTTTTAGATAGTAATAATTACGGGCAGTTGCATAGCAGTTATGAGTGCCTGCTTGCGGTGGGTTCAGCAGGTAACTGGAACGAGGACGGTGATACACTGGATCAGTTAAAGCTATTGCATGAGACCAATAAGGACTGGATATTCGGACACCTGTGCTATGACTATAAGAACAGGCTGGAGCCTAAATTAATTTCTGGTCATGAAGAAAGGATCGGATTTTCGCTTAGTCATTTTTTTATTCCTCAAACTGTTTGTCATATTGATGCATCGAAGACAGTATTGACCATTGAGTCGTTTGATGACCCGGCTGTTGTATATAAAGCCATCAATGAAACTCCACCGGCACCCGAAGAGAATATTCCCAGCCTCCGGTTTACAAGTGTAACGGGCAAAGATCGTTACCTGGATACGATTAGTCAGCTTCGCAGTCATATTGCGGAAGGTGACTGCTACGAAATCAATTACTGCAATGAAGGATTTTGCAGGGATGCATTGGTGGAGCCATTGCCGGTATTTAAGGCGTTGAATGTTTTATCGCCTGCGCCATTTGCGGCCTACTACCGTTGCGGTGATAAGTATATGATGTGCGCGAGTCCCGAACGATATTTGCGAAAAAAGGGAAATAATATATTGTCCCAGCCAATAAAGGGAACTGCGCGAAGGGATGCTGACCCTGCGAAAGACACTTTGATAAAAGAACAACTTAAGGAGGATATCAAGGAGCGGGCCGAGAATGTGATGATCGTGGACCTTGTGAGAAACGATCTGGCCCGCTGCTGCGAAACAGGAAGTGTGACTGTAGAAGAGCTTTTCGGTATTTATACATTTCCCCAGGTGCACCAAATGGTGTCTACAGTGACCGGTAACCTGAGACCAGATATTCCCTTCACGGATGCTTTGCGTTACTCATTTCCAATGGGCAGTATGACCGGAGCCCCAAAATATAAAGTGATGCAGCTTATAGACAAGTATGAGCACAGCAGAAGAGAACTTTATTCCGGCACGGTAGGTTATATCAGCCCGGACGGAGACTTTGATTTTAACGTTGTTATCAGGAGTTTGTTTTACAATGAGGGAGCCAAGTACCTGTCTTATCAAACCGGCGGGGCTATTACATACGACAGTGATCCTGAAAAAGAGTGGGATGAGATGAGGCTTAAGGCATGGGCATTGGAGCGGATATTCGGGTAGACTATTTCCTTTTGTAGATCACATAGTCATTTGCTGTTCTTACAGAATCGTACCCGGAAACCAAATTCTGCGGCAGGTGTTCGAATCCCGACTTAATATAGTAAGCTTCGGTTCCGGTTGCGCAAGTATTAACGGTGCAACCATTCTTCATGAAAATATAGCGGGGGAAAAAGCTTTCGTCAGAACAGGCTACAGTGCTACCATGCGGAACATAATCCAGTCCGTTATTTATGTATTTATATGCGGTATTGACATCATGCTCATAAAGGGTTATTTTCATAAAAGCATCATTGGTGTGAAAAAAGTGAACGGATATTAATACCAGCATTGTTACGAACGCCCCAGCCCCCGACACCCGCCGAAGTACATTATACGATTGCAGACCCGCGACCCATGCAGCAACCAAGACAACGCCGGCAAGCGTAATGCTATAGTGACCAATAAGATTTCGCTCGAAGGGTAAACGTTTCATGATGACAACAATTGCGAAAAATACGACCCACATGCTCAGGTAAAACAGGCCGAAGAGAAAGCTTACTTTTTGTTTCCGTCTGAAAATGAGCGCCAGGGGGAGCAGGAATAAAATGAGATCAAAAGAAAAATTGCCAATGCGGATATTGGAGAATATATGTTCTATATAAGACCGGACATCAGGGAGCGCCCAGCGCACAAAGTCAACCAGTCCCTTATGTTTGAAGCCGGCCATAGGCGCTACGTAGTCGTTGTTCGCCAGTGCGGCCAGCCCTGAAAAGCAAAGCAGGGGCAAGTAAAGCAAGTAAGTAATACCTGTAACCGCTAACTGGGATCTCCAAAAGAAAGGTTCTTTCGCTTTGTAAAGAAGGCAGTAAAGCAACATGAAAACAAGCTGGGCGGCATGCAGGTATAGGAATGAGGGCATGCAAAAATATCCAACACAGCAGCATGCAACATTTAATTGCAGCCATTTATTGCGGGCGGATAACAGCCAGGAAAATAAAGAAATAAACATACCCCAGCCGGCAAGCAGGTAGAGTTCATACCCCCTGGCCTGGAAGCTAAATCCCCATACGGGACACTGGAGGGCAACGGTAATGCATATTAGAAATGCAAACCATCGGTTTTGCAGCAATTGTTTTAACCAATAGAAGACCACGACGTTGACCGAGCAATATGCGATCAATGAGATGATCCTTCCCGTGAATACTTTGTCGCCTGCTGCGTGAAACAACAGTCCGTTCAGCAGGTTGAACAGCACGTGATTGTTGGGGAGCATGTAATAGGATACTGACTGGAACGGGTGAATGCCTGCAGAGTTGAGTGCGGAGAATATCTCATCGTGGGCGGGTAGGGTGGCGTTGGCGCCCAATTGCCAAAACAATGTTGAAATTATCAATACGGCCAATGCAAACAGTATGTCCGGAAACGAGGCACTTATCACAATACTGCGATGATCTCCAGCGGGAGGTTTTTTATACTGCTTTACGATATAGACCAGGCAAATAGACGCCATGGCTATTGCGATGGCGCAATACATGTTGCCGTCTGATTTTATGCCGGGCGTAAAAAAATCGGCACTCCAGGACTGGCTGTGGTAAAAGCAGTTATTGAGGCTCAGATACCAGTTGACCAATGCCTGGTATCCGCAAAGAATGTACAAACCCGAACCTATCAGAACAAGGATACAGAGTAAGAAAATTACAGCATGCAAAAACCTATGTCCCGGGAACCACGAGCTTCCTGTGTTTATTTTCAGGGCCACGAATTACTAATTAAGTTATTAAAGGTAAGCGGGCGATGAGTTTTTTTTGTCTTTTTTTATAAAATACCCTAACATTGCACTCCGAAATAAAGAGTTCGATTGTGTAACGGTAGCACCACAGACTCTGACTCTGTTAGTCTAGGTTCGAATCCTAGTCGAACTACGAAAATGTAGACATTCGCGCTGTAAATCAATGATTTATGGCGCGTTTTTGTGTTTGGGGTACATTGTGGGGTACACTTGGGCCGGGTTGGGTACAAGTTTGTCATAAATTCACTTCGATTTGATTTGCGGCTGAATTTGTATCTATTGTACTTTCTAAATTACTTTTTTGGTTGCCGTTTTGAATTATATCGTCAATTTCCTCGGCGGGCGTTCCTTGGTTTAGGAGCATTTTTTTTAATAATCTCACTTGAACCATTGTATAGTCGTTTTGTTTTTGGAGTGAGTTTACTATTTTATCAATACCGAAAATCCATCT
>CANJQU010000141.1 GCA_947476485.1 Chitinophagaceae bacterium | reverse complement strand
ATCCACCACAAAGCACGGGCCATTAATGGCTGCAGCAGTAGCAGGCCCTCCATCTCCCCAGTAACTTCCATGCCCAGTGACACCGCCCACGATAGTATTTATTACCTGCCCGTTAGCTGGAAAATCAACATACACTGCAACCAAGAAAACAAAAAACAGTTTCAACAATTTCTTTTTCATGATCAACAAATTATTATTTAATAAAAACAGGCCTTCCCAAATATGATGGTGTTGATGCGAGAACACATGTATATAATGCTCCTGACGGCAAACTCAAATATGCTCCAGTACCTGTTGCATCCACCGGCATATTGGGTACTATCAGTTCATTGACCCAGAAAGCGCATCCTACTAAGCTGGCTGTTAAATTACAACCATACATACCTGTATAGGGAAAACCACCATCGTTGTTGCCACTCCCTCCAAGAACGGATGAGCATGAGCCGGAGACTTTATTAAATTGTCCGCTGAAAATGGACGAATGGTTGGTGCCGGGAAAGACACAGTTGTTTTGGCCGCCGCCAATGATGCCGTTATAGACCTCTCCCGGCCTCTCCGAAGGAGAGGTGAAGTTGCGTACCCATGTTGTGGAGACACTTATTGAGCAGGTCATTGTTTTATGATTTTAGTTGTTATTCTAAACCCTGTCGAAGGATCAACCACTTCAAGCATATACACTCCCCCAGGCAATTCTTTTATGTTAATGGTATTGCTGCCTTGTTGCAAAATTCCTCGTTGCAATGTGTTGCCTACAACACTTAATATTTCATACGCGACTTCGGCATTTATATCGTCTACAAAAAAGACATCCTTCACCGGATTAGGGTAAATACGGACCTCTCCCCGGCCCTCTCCGAAGGAGAGGGAGATGTTGCGTGTTGTACTTGCCGCAATTGTGCTAACCGCAGACATAGTACTATCATAGCAGCCCTCGCCGGGGAGGACAGTAGCGGTGATGTGGTCTGTGCCGGGGGGCTTGGTGTAGGTGGTGGTGGGCAGGGAGGTGGTACTGAAGAGTATACTGTTATTATACCAGTGCAGTGTATAGCCGATGCCCGCGCCTGCAACGGTGGCATTGACTGTGACTGTGCTGCCCACGGATGCGGCTACCGGGGCTGTGACTGAGATAATAGGTGTGGTGACGGGCAACACAGACATAATGATACTATTGCTGCTGGTAACTGCACTGGTGCAGGGATTAGTGGCAGTAGCTACACAGCGGATGCTATCTGCATCTGTAGCGGTGTAGGTGTAAGTACCGGTTGTAGCCCCTGTTACCGGACTGCCGTTTACATACCATTGGTAAGTGATTGAGCCGCTACTTGCAGTAGCGGCAGCGGTGTAGCTAGTGGGCGTGCCGGTACAGACAGTAGCTATCAGTGTGGAAATGGCATTGGTGAGTGTAATTGACGAGGGTGGGTAGGTTACTTTGCGAAAACGATTATTAGCCGCATCTCCAAAATATATATTTCCACAATCATCATGGGCTAAACCTCCGGGATTATAAATCTTTGCAGTATCTGCGGCAATACTATCACCATTATATCCAGCAATACCTGTACCTGCAATCGTATGAATAATACCAAGCGCATCAACCTTACGAATTCTCTGATTGCTAGCATCAATTATATACAAAGCTCCTTCTTTGTCTGCATATACATCTAATGGACCAATATGAGCAGCTGTATCTATAATCCCATCGCCATTATATGCGGAAACACCATTACCTGCATAAGTTGTAATTATTCCGTTAGTGTCTATTCTTCGTACTCTGCGGTTATCGGCATCTGCAAAGAATAAATTGCCAATAGTGTCAATACATACTCCAAGCACAGTACCACATTTAGCCGAAATTGCAGGACCGCCGTCACCTGTAAAACCTAACGTGCCATCACCTGTTATTTTATTTATCATACCCAAGGAATTTATTTTACGTAAAGCAAAACCATCCCCGATATATAAATTATTGTGCTTATCAAAACAAATACCCCAAGGACTATATAGGGTTGAAGAGATAGCAGAACCTCCATCACCGCTATATCCCGAAGTTCCATTACCTGCAATAGTTGTAATTATTCCTGTAATAATGTCAATTTTTCGAACTTTATAAGAGTCTGTAAAATAAATATTACCAAATGTGTCAAGTGCTATAGCATCAGGATATATTCTTGCGTTTGTGGCAGGACCTCCATCTCCATTTGACCCAATAATTCCGGTTCCTGCAAAGGTTGTAATAATACCCATTGTATCAACTTTGCTTATACGAGCTCCAGCTGTTTGCGCAAAATACAAGTTACCATATTTGTCAAATGCGCCACCATGAGGATTGGATATTTTGGCTAAAGTTGCAGCTCCTCCATCTCCACTATGCCCACCAATACCATTACCTGCATAAGTTGTAATAATTTGTGCGTGTATACACACAGGGACAATAAACAAGAATAGCGTCAAACATATTATGTCATTTAAATTTATCTTCTTCATGTCTTTATGTTATATTATATATTTATCACATTATGTAGAGTATACTTCCTGTCAATGGAGTTACACCGATTGGAGCGGAAAAAACTGTACCTACAGGATAAGGATAGCCCGTAGGATACGCAGGAATTCCATTAGCCCAAAGTCCATTTACATGGAGAGAATTTGGATTACCTACTGTTCCTGCGTTAAGAACTATGCCACTACCCACAATATGCGCATTTGGGAAGCCAGCAGGAATAGTGTTGTTAGCACCACCTAAGATAGAGGAGCAGGAATCTGCAACGCAGTTTCCATTGCCACTGAAGATAGATGAGTGGTTGGTGCCTGGAAAGACACAGTTGTTTTGGCCGCCGCCAATAACGGCATAGGATGTAGCCGCGCCGGTATTATCAATAAAGTTATCGCTGCCGCCTCCTATGAAACTGAAATCTCCGCAAATGCTATTACCATGGTATACCGGCGGAGGCCCTGCATCAAGCCAGCCACCACCGCCAATGAAACTGCCATTGCCAATGATATAATTAGAAAAACCACCGCCTATAAAGCTGCATGTAGACCCATCGTCTATGAGATTTAGTTCCCCGGCCCCAATAAAATGACGGCCCACGGAAACGGAACCGCCTGTAGTGCCGATACAATTATTAGCCCCGGCAACGATTGCGCCACCACCGCCATTCATAAAGATCGTATTATTTCCGCCCGCGCCAATAAACCCGTTAAGTCCACATACTGTATTTGCGTTCCCGGCCACTATTGCACCGTGTAAGGCCGATGCGTTATTGTTCGCCCCGCCTGCAACGACTGACATTGCCTCTAATGCACAGTTCCCACTGCCCCCTCCAATAAATGCATGATGCGCCGGCGTGCCCCCAGCCAGATCAGACACCAGGTTGTTTGCGCCACCTGCTATCGCAGCATTGTTTATTGCCGCAACTGTGCTGCATATCTTGTTGGTGTCGCCACCACCAATGAAGCCGCCATTTGCAACCATGCGATTATTGCTGCCGCCAAAAATACCTGAATTTGACAGTGCAAAATCGGTATCATCCATGCAGTTACTAAAGCCACCGCCAATACCGCTGTTCAGCACACCCAACCCCATGCCGGATATAGTGCCTAAATGATTTCTGTTCCCACTACTGATAAAGCTGTAATTTGAAATTATGTTTATAATATTATCACCGCCACCCCCAATGAAGCTGTTACTGGCGGCAGCTATGCATTGATTAATGCCGCCAAAAATGCCTGAATAAGACATGCTATTTGCAGTATCATCAATAAAATTATTGCACCCACCGCCTATACCGCTAAGTGTGGCGCCATTGCCAACGCCACCCGGCGCACCGATATTGTTACCTTTTCCGCTACTGATAAAGCTGTGATCTGAAAGTACGTTTATTATATTGGAGTCACCGCCAACGATGAAGGAATTGTTACTTGCTACAATATGATTGCTGCCGCCGAAAATACCTGAACTTGTCAATGCATTGATTGAATCGTCAATGTTGTTATTAAAACCACCGCCTATTACACCAAATACAGCTCCAAACCCTCCCGCTACTGCGCCAACATTGTTGAGATTACCCCCTCCAATAAAACTACAGGCGGTGCCAGCCTGAATAGAATTTGTGTCACCGCCGCCAAGGAACGATGCAAGGGAATATACACCATTACTATTCCCTCCAACGATAACACCACAATCTCCGGTAACGCCATTTGCCGTTCCTCCCGCTATGACGCTGTAACTTGATTTTAAGGTGTTCGTATCGCCGCCGCCCACAAAAGAATAGCTGCCAAATATCTGATGGTTATTGCCGCCAAAAATACCGGAACTTAGCCTGATCGCAGCGCTGTCATCAATACTATTGTTAAAGCCTCCACCTATGCTGCTATATGGTGCGCCGCAACCGGCACCGCCAGCCGCGCCAACGTTATTATTTTGCCCACCGGTAATAAAACTATTGTCAGAGAGTATGTTGATCGCATTTGTGTCGCCACTGCCGATAAAACTAAAATTGCTGAAAATAGAATTACCATGCAGTACAGGAGCGGGATCGCACCACCCGCCACCGGCTATTACACTACCGATGCCGGTAATGCTGTTAAAACTGCCCCCACCTATAAAACTGCAATTTGATGCAGCAAAAATATTGTTGGTGCCGCCACCTACGATGGCACTAAAATTACTTGCAACTGTATTCTGACAGCCGCTGAAGATGGCGCCATAGTCAGTGGCCTCGCAAATGGTGTTTGCCTGTCCGCCGCCAATGACACCATAGCTTGAAGGAGCGGCAGGCATTATGCCTGAATCAATGCAGTTCTGGCTACCTCCGGCTATAACGCCAAAAATAGACGGCGAAGGGTTAGCGCTGGCTTTTGCAATACTATTCTGTAGCCCGCCACCAATAAAGCTACAATGCGAGGAACCACTAATTAAATTTGTGTCACCACCACTAATTACAGCAGCATCTGCCAGCAGAGTATTGGCATTGCCTCCGCCCATAAAGGAATGAGCACCGGCCAAACGATTGTTCAGCCCTGTAACAATGGCTCCGTAGTCTGCGAAAATATTATTTGTATCGCCATTTAAAATACTGGCATAATGGCCTGCGGCACAATTGTTACTACCATTCCCGATAAGGTTGTATATCCCATTATCGGCAGGTGGTATAGCGCTAACTAAATCAATAAAATTTGTATCACCATTGATTATAGTCGATAAATCTGCACAGATGCAGTTTGTAGGGGAGCCGGACGGGATGCCACCTAATATGGCAGAACAGCTACCACAAATAATACCTGTATCTCCGACAGAGGGATCTGATCTCAATGTTTGACCGGTAGCAGGGTCGCAAAAAGTACAATATGAAGCAGCCATAGGAAATAATTTTAAGAGTAACGAGTTTGTTACTCCAAATTTACTTTATCTAAAGATACAAAATATAGCCATTTGTGGCTATTGTCTATTTCAGAGAATTTACATATCGCGCTACCAATTCTTCCATACTTTTTGCGCCTGTTGTCTTCAACATGTGCTTCCGCTGGTTGTATACGGTATTAACGGATGTGCCGCGTATAGCTGCAACTTCTTTCGAAATATTGCCCTGGGCAATTAGTTTCAGCACTTCGAGTTCCTCTCCATGAGGCAGTGAATTGACATCTTTCATAAGGTCATAGTATTATGCAATGTAAATTGGTAAATATTTTGATCCGATGTACGGGAAAAACCCCGGAGAAAAAGGGTGTTTTCCTCGTATGACGTCTTTTCGGCTTGGACCAAAGGAGAGGTGAGGTGGAATGAGTTATGTGGTTTGTTATGCTGAATAGAGAACGGAACGTACAAGTGAGTGACACAACGGAAGGTGATAGTAGGGAGGTAGTCAGGACCCAAAAAAGGTTTGTCTGTGCGTCCCACTCCTGCACTATATTCTTTCAAAAGCTATGGCTATTAAAAAAGCTTCGGCGGGCGAGGAATAAATCTTAGTTTAGATTTTGCCACCTTCTTATAAAGTGATAATTTTGCGGCAGTTTTTATCATAGCTATTAAAGATAATATGTCAGGACAACTTAAAGAGGTTCGTAATCGTATAAAATCAGTAACATCTACTCAGCAGATAACCAAGGCGATGAAGATGGTGAGTGCGGCCAAATTGCGCCGTGCACAGGATGCTATCATCCAGATGCGCCCCTACACCCAGAAGCTGCAGGAAATGCTGAGCAATATAGTAAGTAACGCATCATCTGACGGCGGCATGGCGCTGGCCGATGAACGCCCCGCAGAAAGGGTGCTGATGATACCCATCACCAGCGACAGGGGACTTTGCGGAGGCTATAACACCTACGTAATAAAAATGACCCGCGAGATCATTAAAACGAAATATGCAGCTCAGTTTGCCAAGGGTAATGTGACCATACTTCCGCTGGGTAAGAAGGGTTACGAATATTTTCAGCGTAACAACTACAAGCTGATCGATAACTACTGGACCATTTTCTCTGACCTGTCTTTCGATAATGTTCGCCAGGCGGCACAGTATGCACAGCAGGCGTTCCTTGACAAGCAATATGACCGTGTGGAGCTGGTATACAGCCAGTTCAAGAATGCGGCCACACAAATATTTGTTGCAGAGCCTTACCTGCCCATACCAAAGACCCCGAAGGTTACGGGCAACAAGAAGAGCGTTGACTTTATTTTTGAACCATCGATGACCGTGTTGTTGCAGGAGCTGATGCCCAAGATATTGAATACGCAGGTATTCAAGGCAGTACTTGATGCCAACGCATCTGAGCACGGCGCCCGCATGACCGCGATGGACAAAGCGAGCGAGAACGCCAATGAGTTGCTGAAATCGCTGAAGATAAGCTATAACCGCGCCCGCCAGGCTGCCATCACTACAGAGCTTACGGAGATCGTGAGCGGAGCAGCAGCATTGCAGGGGTAGGCCACTCCCGGGAGTTTCGCTCTTTCCCTTGCGGGAACTCCGGAAGGAGAGGTGAGGTCGAATGAGGAGATGAAATTCAATATTTGAATCCCTGCTGAAAGGCAGGGGTTTTTACTTTCTGCAAATAGTGGGTTCTTAGTTATCTTTGGAGCGGATGCGGCAGCTATTTTTCAACCTCACACTTGCTTTCAGGGCCATACGTACTAACAGGCTGCGGTCGTCGCTGACGATCGTGATCATAGGCCTGGGCATCATGGCGCTTGTTGGTACGCTTACTTCCATTGATGTTATGAAGCAGGCGATCGAAACTAACTTCAGCAGCATGGGGGTTAATTCGTTCCAGATGATCAATGAAGTGGTGAAAAAGAAAAATCACCGCGGCAAGCGCACATCCCAGGAAAAGAATATTACGTATGATGAGGCGCGCGCGTTCAGGGAGCGGTTTACATTTCCGGGCGTTGTGAGCATTTCGGTAGACGGTACAAGCATTGCCACGGTTCATCACGGGTCCGATAAAACAAATCCGAATGTGCATGTGACGGGTGTTGAGGAGACCTATCTTGCCGCAACGGATACCAAACTTGATGCAGGCCGCAATTTCTCGGTGCCGGAAATACAATCGGGCAGCTATTCATGCATATTGGGCAGCGGGGTTGCCAAGAAGCTGTTTAAGCATAATCCGAGTGGCGCTGTGAACAATATTGTATCTGTAGGTGATATTAAGTACCGTGTGATCGGTGTTATGGAGTCGAAGGGTGGCAGCATGGTCATGGACAATGATAATTCGGTGATCATACCGCTCAATACTTCCCGGGCGTTGTATGGTGGTGACAATAGTTATCTCATAACTGTGATCGTGCCTGATGTGCGCATGAAAGACTTTGCTGAAGAAGAAGCTGAGGGGTTGTTTCGCGTAATCAGGAAGTTGCCGCTTGGCGCTCCTGATAATTTTTCCATTACCCAAAACAATGACCTGGTGAGCATTGTAATGGATAGCACGAAGTATGTGCGTTGGGCTGGTGTGATCATTGGTATCATAACCCTGCTCGGGTCAACGATCGGCCTGATGAACATAATGCTGGTATCGGTAGCAGAACGTACGCGGGAGATAGGTGTGAGCAAGGCGCTTGGTGCACGTTCATCTACCATCAAGCGGCAATTCCTGACCGAGTCTATACTTATCAGCCTTATGGGCGGGCTTGCCGGAATTATCCTGGGGATGCTGAGCGGGAACCTGATCGGAACGTTCTTTCATACTGGTTTTGTTGTGCCGTGGCTTTGGATAATATTGGGTGTCAGCGTTTGCGCTATTGTCGGGATCATCTCGGGTATATATCCGGCCATAAAGGCCGCCAAGCTGGATCCGATAGTAGCGCTGAGATATGAGTAATAATAAGTCAAAAGTCAAAGCCCAAAACCCGGTACATCTTGAGTATATACATTTGGAGGACTGAATAGCTTTTTCGATTCTTTAAATCAGCCGGTAAGGTGGATTTTTTTGAATTGTTAATTTTGAATTTTTAATTTGCAATGCAGGGATTAGTATATAAATCGACGGGAAGCTGGTACCTGGTGCAGGGCGCAGAAGGTGAGTTCTGGGATGCGCGCATAAAGGGTAAAATGAAAATTGACGAGGATATTTCTTCGACCAATCCTATTGCCGTTGGTGATACGGTGTTGTTTGATGCAGAGAACGAAAGTACTAAAACGGGGATCATTACTGATGTCAAAGACCGGCATAATTACATGGTGCGTGTTTCTCCGCACAACAAAAACCAAAAGCACATTATCGCAGCGAATATTGATATGGCGCTGCTGGTAACTTCGATCGCAGATCCGCGTACATCAACGGGCTTTATTGATCGTTTCCTTATTACGGCAGAGGCCTATCATATACCGGCAATCATTGTGGTAAATAAAATGGATCTGCTGAAGAAAAAGCATGAGGAGGTGTTGCGTCACTGGCAGGAGATATATGGAAGAGCTGGCTATGATGTTTATCCCGTGGCTGCGAAAGACAAGGCTACGCTTGAGGCGCTTGAGACGAAATTGGTGAACAAGACCACGCTTTTCAGCGGTCATTCGGGCGTAGGTAAGAGCACATTGATCAACCAGTTCATACCGGGTCTTAGTATCAAGACCCAGGTAGTATCGGGCTGGAGTGGTAAGGGGCAGCATACGACCACATTCGCGGAAATGTTCGATCTGCCGGAAGGAGGCAGGATCATAGATACACCGGGTGTTAAAGAATTTGGATTGATAGATTTCGAGAAGGAGGAGTTGTCGCAGTATTTTCCGGAAATGCGCGCCGCAATGAGTAATTGCAAGTTCAATAATTGCCTGCACATCAACGAGCCGGGATGCGCTGTAAAGCAAGCAGTAGTTGATAAGCGGATATCGGAAGACAGGTATGTGAGCTATGTGGCGATACTGGACAGCATTGAGAAGAAATGGTAGTATGGTGATAAGTTGATAAGTTGATAAGTGATAGATTGGTATTGGGCGTTTATTGTAGTGCTAAGAGCATCTAAATTTCAGGTCATGATCATATACAATGTTACAATTAAAGTGAACAATGATGTCGCCGATGCGTGGCTGACATGGATGAAAAACGAGCATATGGCTGATGT
>CANJQU010000140.1 GCA_947476485.1 Chitinophagaceae bacterium | reverse complement strand
GTTTATTCAAAACAGATCACCAGGCCGGATATAGAGGTGAAGTTACTGCAGCGTATTTCGTTTGCTTACAAGTATGCCGGTAACCTTGCTGAGGCGATAAACTATTATAAGCTGGCCATCCCGGCAGCCAGGCAAGTTAATGACCTGGGAGTAACTGCAGGGAGTTTGTGAACGCTGATAATATTGCCGCCGGGATCTCCCCTTTTAATGTAGAAGGTGTGGCTATAGAGGCGGGCAGAATAATGTTGCAACGAATAGAGGAACTACTATTAACCAATGAGGACTTCACGATAGAAACTACACTTACTACCCGCAGCTATGTAGGACTAGTGCATAAAGCCAAAACATTGGGCTATACTGTTTCGCTGATATACATCTGGCTGAACAGCCCAGAGCTGGCTTTGCAAAGGGTTGCTGAAAGGGTAAAAAAAGGCGGTCATAATATTCCGACAGACGTAATTGTCAGAAGATATTTTAAGGGACTGATTAATTTATTCGCTTTGTTCATGCCTGTGTGTGATAACTGGGTTGCCGCAGATAATTCGAATGGCGAACTCGCGGAAATCGCTAGCAAAAAATCGGAATTTGATGTACTAATAGAAAAGATCGACATTTGGACTGCGATAAAAAGTCAAGCATATGACCGACAGTCAGAAAACGAATACCGACCTACTTAATAAAATTAAGAGAGGGCTTAAGTTAGCTGCGCGCAAATTGATGGAGGAAAAGGCCGCTAATAACGAAACCGCTGTGATCTCTGTTAACGGTGAAATAAAAAGCGTCTCAGCAAAGGAACTACTCAAAAAAATGAAATGATCACTGATGATCCGGCGCATTTGGCTTCTTCACTTTCTGAAGCAACGCCTGCTGCTGGTATAGCTGGTATCTGTAGTTGTTAGACGCTTCCATATCCTTAACTATACCTTCTATTTCTTTATCCCGCTCTTCCGGATCATAATCACGGTTGAGGTTGTTATTAAACATCACGCCCACCGACTGCCACACTACAGCTGAGAAACCACCCTTTAGCTCTTTGATGATTGTATAACAATTTCTGCCCGTTTGCCTGTTGATGAGCTTTATCAGCACATGGCCCTGGTCGATGCTGAGATTTTTAAGGGGCTGTTTAAAGAGCTGGTCCAGTTGCCTGTCCACTGTTTTAAGGTATTTTTTCCGGTCTCTCCGCTCCGGTATTTTATCAAGGGCTGCATTGACATCTTTAAATATACTCGCAGCCGCCAGCGCGTATGGATAAACCTGGTAAACATCGGTACGCAACTTGTTTCTGCGATTTTTTTCCTCACCCGGCATCATTATACCTATTGCGGTAAATTCGGGTAATAAGATCATAGCATATATCTTACCCTGCTCCTCTACCGCCCCAAGCCTTATCGTGTCGTTTACTCCCTGTGCGCAAACATTGCTCACGGAAAATAACGCCAGAATAACGGACGACCATATGACGGATGACCTCATGCTCATATCTAACGTAAATTTCGGACAATTTATTGGTATAACATTGCTAAATAATATTTGTGAACGCAAGGCTCAAAATGTTAATTTTTGCACTATTCCAGATATGGTATGCTATTTGCCATTGCTGATGTAATAACTTTGCACCCGGATCATGAAAAAGACATTACTGGCATCAGCAATACTTGTATGTGGACTGGCGGCTTGTAACAAAGAACCTGAGCCACCGACCACCGCGCAAATAAAACAACGGATAGATTCCATTACCACCGTGCGCATAAAGGAACTGGATGAACAGGCCCGCCTGGACCTGGAGCACCGGATAAAGATAGAGGTGAAGGTGAAAGTAGACTCAATGGTAAATGCCGCTATGCATGCTTCCTCCACAGACAGCGCCGCAGTAAAGAAACCAGCCATAAAATAAATGACCCGCGGCAACACATCCCCCGTTTTGTTCTTTGATGGTGAATGTAACCTGTGTAATAGCCTGGTGCAATTTGTGCTTAAACGCGACAAAAAGAAACAATTCCTTTTCGCCCCGTTGCAATCTCCTTATGGTAAGAAAGCCCGTGAACAAACCGGCGGCACAGACAACGAAAGCACCGACAGCTTTATCCTCTACAATAAAGGGGTCTACTATATACGTTCGTCGGCCTCACTGCATATGTTCCGGCTTTTAGGAGGACTTTGGGCGTTGTTGTATGCGGGTATTATTTTTCCGCGCTTCATCCGGGACGCAGTATATAATTTTGTTGCCCGCAACCGCTACAAATGGTTTGGCAGGCGTGACACATGCATGATACCGACACCTGATGTTATGGCGCGCTTCCTTTCCTGAAAAATTTAATAATTATTTGCATCCCGAAGGCTAAATTTGATGCATGAAGTATCTGAAGCTAGTGGCGCTGCTACTCCTGTGGCTGCCGGTCACATCAGAAGCGCAGGAAGTACTATACTCCCAGTACGATAAATTCGACATGCGCGCCGGTGACTATGCTGTAGTAGGCATGGTTGGCGGCCGATTGTATAATTACCGCAATTCATCGGGTGAGGCTGTGCTGGATGTGTATGATGATTCAATGAATAAGGTAGCCAAAGTGATCCTTGATTTTTTCCCGGATAAGATATACGAAACCCGTTTCATAGCATACAATGATAAGATCATCGTACTCTACCAGGCGCTGGAGAGCAATAAGGTGGTGCAGTACGCCGCCCTGCTTGATGAAAAAGGAAAGCTGCTGAAAAAACCTGTGGAACTGGGCGGAGTAAAAACCGGGATCTTCGGCGCAATGAAGACTTACTTCCAGTCGGCGGTATCTGAGAATAAGAAAATGATCGCGATATACAACGTATCCGAAAAGGGCCACGAAACTGAGTTTGAAGGCCGATGGCTTGATGATAACCTCAACATTGTAAAACGCAGCCGTGCCACCTTTAAAGCAGACAATGCGATAGAACATGCAGATGTTAATATAGACAATGACGGCAACGTGTACATGGCCGTATATACACCGGAAGGAGCTATGAATTATGCCGACCAGTTCTGGATACTTAAATTATCGCCGGGTGCAACAAAATTTGAACCTAAGGAAATGCAGCTTGAGGAGAAATTTGCCGCAAGCGGGTACCTGAAAGTAGATAATATGAACGGCAAGGTATACTTTGGCGGTTTTTATGCTGATAAAAAAAATGGCGGTTTTGACGGCATTATCTATGCGGCATACGATATTGCCGGAGGTTCATTCGTTACCAGGAAGCTGATCCCTTTCGACCAGGAACTGATAGACGCTGCGGGAGCGAGGAGAAGAAACCATTCTTTTGATAACTATGCTGTAAAACAGCTTATCGTAAAGGGCGATGGCGGCTTTGTAATGATCGCGGAAGTGCACTTCGTAACCACACGGAGCAACTACACGCCCGGCCTCGGATTCTATTCTTACTACAGTCCCAGTACAACCAGCACCGTGCGTGAGTATCATTACGGAGACATTATGGCAATGTCTTACAACAACGATGGGGTGCGCGACTGGAGCGCCTTCGTGCCTAAGGAGCAATACTCGCAGGAAGATGGTGGTGCGTTCTCATCATATGCGCTGCTGAACACCGGTGGCACACTTGCCTTTTTGTATAACGACTTTAATACGTCAAGATCGCGTATCCAGCTTACAACCGTGACACCGGACGGCAAAACTGATTTTCGCTCTTTTGATGCTGAAGGCAACGATTACCCCGACTGGTTGCCCCGCAACGGTAAACAAGTAGCGGGAAGAGTTATAATAGTACCCTGCGTACATAAAAAGCAAATCTGCTTTGCTAAAGTTGTATTTTAAGGAATAGATTTCTTTTTCTTCCTAAACTTTGAAATTATGCCAGCAGTAAAACATAAGAAAGTGAACCTTGTTTTTCCTGCCGATGCACCCGCAGCCAGCGAGGACATAGCCAAGTTAGTTAAAGAGGCTGAAAAGGGGCCGTTTTATACTTCAGCAGAGATGAAACAAGCTGTTAAAAAATGGAGCAAAAAGTACTCCCGGTAGTATTCTCTGCCAATACTTACCTCTGCCTTGAAACCATTTATGAATATGGAGCTGAAACCTTTTCGCCTGCTATTGCCGAAAAATTTGCACTGCATCTGATACAAAAATGTGATGACCTGTGCAGCACGCTTTTTGCAACATACTGAATGCAGGTTTCTCCCTACCCAAATCGAAAAAATACCGCATGTTCACCTTTGTTTCTTATTTAGTGATATACCGTATAACAGATGAGCGAATCGAAGTACTCACGATAATTCATAAAAGCCGAAGTATTTCCGCAATCAGGGCCTCAAGGAGAATTAAAATTTGAGTTATTTACGTATTAAACCACTTTTCAACAACGGCTTATTATAATCGGCAATTGTATGTAGTTTTGCAGCCTTACCTTAGCCAAAAATCCGTGCGTGCTCCGGTTATTCAGAAATAACAGCCCATTTACCGTAATTATACTTTTCATTTTTGCCTTGCTGGTGAAAATGCAGGTATTGCTGCATGCTGTGGCGCCGGAGCCTGCCGCAGGGCATTTCATTTACAATTATCTTCTTCGGGCAGTTGGTGTGGTTTTCAAGCACAATGCGTTTGCATATACCATACTGGCTATTTTTGTTTTGTTTATACAGTCGCTATACCTGAAAAGCATAGCCACACGGCATAAACTGTTTCCGCGATACACCTATATACCTGCTTTTGTGTACCTGCTGCTTACCTCCATATACCCACAGTTCAGCACTTTTAACGAGACACTTATTATTAATTTTTTATTGCTCGGGGCAGTGGATATTATGTTTGGCTTCACGCAAACCACCCAGCCCAGGAAACTGATCTATAACGCCGGCTTCCTGCTGAGCATGGCGGCATTGTTCCAGTTCACGCTGCTGGCATTCTTCCTGCTGCTGCTGGTGGGTATGGTTATGTTCCGTTCGTTTAATATTGGTGAGTGGTCGGTTGCCATTATGGGATACATTACCCCGTTTTATTTCCTGGCCAGCATACTGTTCCTTGCCGACAGATTTTACCTCTTTTCGCAATGGCCGCATGTAGGGTTTTCGTTGTCATCACATGTCGCATCCGTATTTTATCTCATCCTCACATTAATAGGTATTATGATACTACTGGCCAGCGGAATATATGCGATGCAAAAAAATGTGGCTATGAGCAATATCTACATCCGCCGCGACTGGATCGCTATTTCGTTCTATCTTATTATATCCCTTGTGGTGGCGTTTCTTACCGATCATTCCATAAAGAGCGCCTGGCTCATAACCATGCCCGCATTGAGTATTATTATATCTCATGCCCTTTTGCTTGAAAAAAATAAACGGTTTAGTAACTTTATCTTTTATTTCTCTCTTATTTTTCTGATTTTCTGCCTCACGGCAAATAAATAGTTAGCTAAATGAAATTTGGTATTATCGTATTCCCGGGGTCTAATTGCGACAGAGATATGATGCATGCACTGCGCGATGACCTGCAACAGGAAACCATCATGCTCTGGCATAAAGACCGCGACCTGAGCATGTTCTCAACTGATGATTGTATCGTGCTGCCCGGCGGCTTTTCTTATGGCGACTACCTGCGCTGCGGGGCACTGGCCCGCTTCAGCCCCATGATGGAGCAGGTGATAGAATTTGCACGCAAAGGCGGCAAAGTGCTGGGTGTGTGCAATGGCTTCCAGATACTATGTGAGGCAGGGCTGCTGCCAGGCGTATTGCTGCAGAACGACCATCAGAAGTTTGTGTGTAAGAACGTATACATAAAGAGCGACAGCAACCGTAACCTGATAGGGCAGCATGTGGGTGAAAAAGCGCTGAAAATACCCGTAGCGCACGGCGAAGGCCGCTATCATGCAGATGCAGTTACTTTAAAGCAACTGCACGACAACAAACAGGTGGTGTTCCGCTACTGCGATGAGCATGGCGAGGTGCACATAAATTCAAACCCTAATGGAGCGATCAATAACATTGCAGGCATCTGCAACGATGGCCGCAATGTGTTTGGGATGATGCCGCACCCCGAACGGGCCTGCTCTGATGTGCTGCACAATATAGACGGACGGGCAATACTAATGGCGCTGAGCCACGCCAACTAACCGCCATTGTTAAATCAAACGTTAAAAAAAACGAATTTGTGCTTGCGCACACTTGTTTGTACGTTATCTTCATAGTTCATTAAACTCCAGGAGGAAATATTATGAGATCACTAAAATTCTTATCGCTGCTGCTGCTTACGCTTTGGGCTGCCAAACCGGTATCTGCGCAGACAGAAGACCCCACAAGCTGGAAATATGAAGTGAAGAAGAAAAGCGCAACCGAATACCAGCTTATTTTTCACCTTTCGGTAAAGGACGGCTGGCATATATGGTCTATGAAGCCCGGGGGCGATGGGTCATTGATAGCTCCTTCTTTCACATTCAAGCCTAACAGCAAAGTAAAGCTGAAAGGAGCTGCGACCGAAAAAGGCAAGCCTGTTACGACTACTATGGATGGCATTGACGGCAAAGTGACCTACCTGAGCGGCACAGTAGATTATGTGCAGAATATTACTGTTAGCGGGAACACTAAAATAACCGGGACCCACACCTACCAGATATGTAGTGACAGGATGTGCCTCGCGCCAAAGGACAAAGATTTTAGTTTTGAAATAAAATGATACGCTCGTAATGAGAATATTTAAAGCCTTACTTATTGTTTGCTTCAGCCTGTTCACAGTGAGCGGGCTGCATGCGCAAATGACTGCCGACCCGGCTACATGGACCATAGAAGCAAAGAAGATAAAAGGCAATGAGTACCAGATACTTTTTCATGTGAAGCTGAAAAAGACATGGCATATCTTTTCTCTGAAGCCCGGCGGTGATGGGATGCAGATACCACCTTCGTTCACATTTTCGCATAATGATAATGTGAAATTGAATGGCCCGCTCATTGAGCAAGGTAAAAAGATCACAGAAACAGCCGATGGTGTTGATGGAGCATTCTTTTATTACGAAGACAAAATCGACTACATACAAAATGTGACCATAAAAGCGAATACCACCATAAAAGGAAAACATACTTACCAGACCTGCGATCACAATATCTGCCTGCGGGAGAAAACAGTCAGCTTCTCTATACCTATCACAGATGCAGGCGGTGCTATTGATACTACTGCAGCGACTAAACAACTCACGTCCACTACAGACTCACAAACTGCAGCTAACACATCGAAACAGGACGGCACAGTAACAGCGGATACTGCAAAGGTGAAAACTGCGGCCGCTCCACCACAAGACAAAAAACCAGGCGATAACGGCAACAGTTCCGGAGGTAGTAAGTCACTGCTATGGCTGTTCCTGGCCGCATTGGGTGGCGGCATTGCAGCAGTATTGACTCCCTGTGTATATTCCATGATACCAATAACGGTGAGCTTCTTTACCAAAAGAAGTAAGACACGGAAAGAGGGATTACGCAATGCATTCTTTTACTCCCTTTCCATCGTTATCATTTTCACGGTGCTCGGTGTGCTCATTTCTGCAATATTCGGGGCCAACGCCCTTAACGCGCTCTCCACTAACTGGATCGCCAATCTTTTTTTCTTTTTCATTTTTGTCATCTTTGGTATTTCCTTCCTGGGGGCATTTGAGATCACGCTGCCGTCATCGTGGACCAATAAAACCGACTCAAAAGCAGGGGTAGGCAGTTTCAGCGGCATATTTTTCATGGCGCTGACGCTGGCCATTGTTTCCTTCTCTTGTACAGGGCCTATTGTAGGGCCGCTGCTGGTGCTTGCAGGCAAGGGTGGCATACTTGGCCCTACAGTCGGCATGTTCGGCTTTTCTATTGGCCTTGCGCTGCCTTTTGCACTGTTTGCCGTCTTCCCTGGCATGCTCAATAAGCTGGCATCTTCAGGCGGCTGGCTCAACCAGGTAAAAGTAATACTTGGTTTCCTGGAGCTGATGCTGGCGCTTAAGTTCTTTTCAAATGCCGACCTGGCGATGGGCTGGCGATTGCTTGACCGCGAGATTTTCATAGCTATCTGGATCGTGCTTTCCATTCTCCTTGGCCTCTACCTGTTGGGGCGCCTTAAATTATCTCATGACGATGCTCCGGCTAAAAACATTTACGGCCAGGAATATGTTTCGCTGTTCAAATTATTCCTTGCTATTGCATCATTTACATTTGCGGTTTACCTGGCGCCGGGCATGTGGGGAGCGCCACTGAATGGCGTGAGTGCATTCGTTCCACCATTGGGTACATTCGATGCATTTGGCGGCGGTGGTACTACTACTGCTGCAAGCAGCGAAGGAGCCGGAGATCAGGTGCCCGTAAAATATGTGTCGGATATGAAGATATACGAGCCTCCGGTGGTTCGTAACCTGGGCCTTGTTACTTACTTCGATTACGATGAAGCGCTTGTCGCCTCAAAGAAGCTGAAGAAGCCCATCATGCTCGACTTTACAGGCATCAACTGTGTTAATTGCCGGAAGATGGAATCGCAGGTGTGGTCTAAACCGGAGGTAGCAAAACGATTGAAAGAGGACTTTATCGTAGTATCGCTTTATTGTGATATCAACAGGATACAACTGCCAAAAGAACAGCAATATTTCTCTAAAGACCTCAACTCACAGGTGATGACACTGGGCGATAAAAATGCCGACCTGCAGGCATCAAAGTTCGGATCTAACTCCCAGCCGTTTTATTTCTTTGTAGATGAGAACGGGATCAAATTAGCAGATGAAGGTTATGGGTATAACCCAGATGTAGAACGATTTGTGGCACACCTTGATAAGGTGAAAGCGAATTATAAGAAGACGCATCCGTAGTCTGAACCTCAGATTAATCAAGAATAACTGTTTTTGCTTTTAGGATAAAAACCTAACGCACATGATAAAGAACATTTCTATTACCATCACCCCAAGTGATGCGGCAGACGAAACAATCCTGAAGAAGCACATCGCCGCAGAATGTGGCATTGCGCCGCATCGCATCACAGGCTACACCATTCAAAAACGCTCCATAGACGCCCGTTCGCGGCAGGCTAAGGTCATAATCCAGGTAACGGTTTTTATTGACGAGCCGGTATTGGAAGCGCCCCAATTTGATCCGCAATTACAGAATGTTTCCAATGCCCCGCATATTGTTATAGTTGGCGCCGGGCCTGCGGGGCTGTTTGCTGCGTTAAGGCTCATCACGCTGGGGTATAAACCTATAATACTGGAGCGCGGCAAGGATGTGCGCAGCCGCCGCAGGGACCTGGCGGCGATGAACAAAGAAGGTATAGTAAATCCTGAGTCCAACTATTGTTTTGGAGAAGGTGGTGCCGGTACTTATAGCGACGGTAAACTCTACACACGATCTACCAAGCGTGGCAACGTGCAGCGGATACTGCAATTGTTTCACCACTTTGGTGCAGAGGATAACATTCTTTACGAAGCACATCCTCATATCGGCACAAACAAACTACCACAGATAATCACTGCTATGCGGCAGCAGATCATAGAGTGCGGCGGACAGGTATTGTTTGAGACAAAACTCACAGATATATTGCTCAACGGTGATCGGATAACAGGCGTAAAAACAGCGTCGGGAGACACG
>CANJQU010000139.1 GCA_947476485.1 Chitinophagaceae bacterium | reverse complement strand
CAGATGGTTAAGAATTACTTTTTCATAGGTAATTACCCCTCAATCAGCCGTTTTGTTGGAGAAGGCAAATACGGGTTGGAAACGTATGCCCCATTTGATAGAATTATTATTAATACACCAATTAAACAAGTACCGCCAAAACTCATTGAGCAATTGAAGCAGGAAGGAATAATTGTCTATAATCTAATCGAAGGCAATACCGTAAAGCTAATGAGTATGACCCTATCTTAACACAAAAAAATTACCACTTAAACACATCCTTTCGTATTTTTGAGAATAATTATTTCATAACCAGTGAAGCATTTGTTTTTCAAATGTTAGACAAGTAAAACATAAAAAGGTCAAAACTATTGTTAATAGGCACTTATAGGGGATTAAGCAGCTGACTCTTAATCAGCGGGTCCAGGGTTCGAGTCCCTGAGGGACCACCTTCAATTTGTATAGAGCATTGTAAATCAATCGATTGCAATGCTCTATTTTTATGTGTGGTACACTTTATGGTACATAGGCGAAGGGGAGGGTAGCGTAGCTACGGCAGATCAGTTCTTATCCGGGTATTGATTTTTCGAGACGTCATATCCCAGCCTCGGGCTGTATATGGTGTTGACCATATTCCAGATGATGGCTTTAAACAGCACAGCAACAAACGACCATTTTCCTTGCCTGATGTAGTTCAGTGTATTGCGCGTTGCAACTATAAGAATAAAATAGGGCCAGAATACTATCTGCGTTTTTGTCGGGCAGTTTCTGCGTACAAACAAAATGCGGTTCCTGTTCAGAAAATATTCTTTCATTGCAGTTCTCCCGGTTTGTGACATGCTCTCTTTGTGATAAATGAGTGCCTGCATATTTACCCAGACTTTATAACCCGAATTTCTTATTTGCTCGGACCAATCCATTTCTGCGTAGTAGAGGAAGTACAATTCCGGAAGCCCTCCCGTTTTTCTTACAACTTCCTTTCTAACCATCATTGCCGAGCCATGCAAATACCCGGTCTCCCCGGTAAGGTCATCGTATTGGCCATTGTCTTTTTCATACTGGCCTATGCAGTTATTACGGCCTGAGTAGTAATTCACTTTTGCATTACCTGCATATTGCAAAATATCCGGCCTGTCGAAATATCGGACCTTGGGGGACACGACTCCTACTTCGGGATGTTCATCCAGCGTTTCAACAAGCTTGTCTATTAATTCTTCGGTAAACTCGGTATCGTTATGCACGAGGAAAATGTAGTCGCCGATAGCCTCGCGGATACCAAGGTTGCTGCCTCCGGCAAAACCAAGATTTGTTTCAGACCGGATGAAATTAACTGCCGGATACTTTATTTTCCATGGATGCAATGGATTTATATCACTTCCGTTGTCAACAACAATTATCTCAAGAGAGAAATAGGTATTGGTATTAAATATCGATTCCAGCAAGGCTTCTGTTGCGCCCGGCTGGTTATAATTAACAGTAATAATGGAAACTTTCTTCATTATTTTACTCCTGCTATGGCTTGTGCGAAGGCGAAAATACACATTAGTCGTACGCTTCTTCCGCTCAATTTACGTGCAAAATTATTTTGTTTAGTTATTTGATTTACGCCTCTCGTTTACGATTTCTTTGAATTCGCATACGCTTCCGGCATCCTCCAGCCACCATACTTTTATATTACTCCAAAAATCCGGCCAATTTTTTTAGCGAAGGGTTCGCTTTCAAAACATCGAATAGTTCCATATGCGTGGTGGTGGTTACGGAATTTTATTAAGTAGCCCGGATGGAGTAATTACCGGTTGTCTAACATGTCTTCGTACACAGGGGGCCATACCATAAGTTCGAAAACGTCATCGCGTTCCCTGATCGCAATGTAGGTGCAATTGTCTCCTCTCCATAAATTATCGTGCTTGCCGAATTTTTTGTTGAAATAATCAACGAAATCCTGTTTGTGAGATTTCGGCATATAAGTGTGCCGGGCTTCACATTTACCGTCAATAAAGTCGTACTGGTTGTACTCTTTGAAAACGCCGAAGCCGGGATGATCGACTATCTGTAAGCTGTATTTGAGTTTGGTGACCGGGCCATCTACCACTTTTTCGTATTCCGGCCCCAATTGAAGTACTGCATCATGAAACCGCAGGCCAATAATATTTTGTGCATGCAGCATGGTGCTGGCGCACAACAACACAAAGACGGCTGAAGCAAAAGCGGCAGTTTTTATTTTAAGACATAACATTGGGCTTAAAGATAAATAAAACTTGCCTATTTTCTATTTTGCTACGGCAGTATATTGATAACCGTTCCGACAGGTACATGGTCATAAAGCTCGTCAACTTCTTCGTCCAGCACCGCTATGCAGCCATAGGTCCAGTCCCAGTTCTGGTATTCGCGCTTTGGGCCAGTATATCCATTAATGATGCCGTGTATTTTTACGTCACCGCCTGCGGATAGCCCCTTGCTCCTTGCATAACGGCGGTCGGCATCTGAAGGGTAGGATATGCCCAGGTTTTTGTGGCACTCACTGTTCGGATTTTTCCCGTTGATATAGTATATGCCTTCCGGTGTTTTATAGTCACCTTTTACCCGCTTTGGACCAATAGGAACCCTTCCCAGCGAAACGTGATATACTTTTAGTAGCTCCTTTGATCGGAACACAAGCAATTCCCGTTTCGATTTTAGAACCAGTAAGCTATCCGCTTGTTTTGTAAGTGGTGTATCTGCACAGTTAATGTCGCTTTTGTACGACAGCCTGTAGTGTGCTGGATGGAGGCCGGAAACGGAAAGATTGCAGATCTCAAGGTCTTTGTTCACGAGTATCGGATCTGATACCACCGGTTTAAATGTTTCTGCCAGTACTTTCACCACATAGCTGCCTGCTTCAAGGTCTTTGAATACGTAATAGCCATCGGAGTCAGCTTCAACTGTGCGGACTACATTATTATGCTGCATAAGTGATAGCTTTGCAAGTGGTAGTATGCGTCCGTTTCTCATTCGTATAGTGCCTGAAATAGAACCGGGACCAATACCCGCGAAATACTTGTGCCGGCCCGCATGGTTTGTTTTGGTAGCTAGGATCATTATCGCGCACAAAGTAAGGGCAAACAATATGGCGGTAAAGCCCTTAGTGCCGGAGAGGGTATTTTTGAAGTTCATACAGGAGCATTTTTAGCTGTAAAAACAAAATAAAATTAACGAAAAGAGAGTAGCGGGTCTGTAGGTTTTGGCAGGGTTGTATAATTAAGACGCAGGAAATAAATTATTCCATAAACAAATTTGGGAGCGGTGGAATGAATTCTTCTAAGAGAGATACTGGCGTGAATTTACCTTATTGCGATCATAGGTTGCCGATAAAGATCACTTTTACGTTCCGGCTACTATCTATTATAGAAGGCGGGGGAGGCCCGGGTTCATCGGCTAATGGTATCAAGTCTGTGCGTGAAGATGACGCTACCGGATACGCGAAAAAATAGGGGATGTGATACCTTTCGATCTCTTTCAAAAGTGCGTCTTTGCTCTTAACGCCCTCCGGTGCTGTATAGAAGCTCATACCGGAAAAATATGCCAGTCGCACTGCGTTTTGGGTCGCGGTCCCCGGCTTTACTATGGCTGTAAAGGCTCCAGTGACGTTATCTTTTTTCAATTGCTGCGCCCATAGATACTCATTCTTACCTGTATCAGCCGTCTTTACCAGCCAGTACATCGGGTAGATAATAAATGACAAAGCAACAATAAGGACGGCAGTCTGCCCTCGTTTATTAATTGCGGAATGTTGAAGCAATTGCGCACCCAATACCATGCTAAGTGGTACCATGTACCACAGATAACGGGACTCAAAATTCACGAGTACATAACCCAATGGGAACAGCAGAAAGGATAGCATAAGTACCCGTTGTTCTGTTGCTGCAGGCTTATCCCGTTTCCAGAACAGTTTCCACTTTGCATATCCTGTAATAACGACGAAAAATATTGACAACTGAAGACTACTGACAATAAACTTCCAGATATTCAGCCCGATCCTCAACACCTGCAATCCCAGGAGATGAAAGGAATTCCAAAAGTGTGGCATATCCCCATTTGCAGACCACGGATCTTCCCAATAACTCGGGCTGTCAGGGTAGGCAGGTGGAAGCAGCAATTCAATCCCATCCTTCCAGTGCGGGTGCCCCACCAGGTACCAGGACGTATTCAATGTACCTGCGGTGGAAGTTGTCCATATGTCATACTTATCATGCAGTAGCCAGATCCATGGTAAGGCACATAGGAGCATAATGCCAACAGATGTGAACGATATTTTCAACCATAACTTCCTATCTCCTTTTGTTAAAAAATAAGTACAGCAAACACTATTCAGAATAAAGAATGGAAACGAATAAGCCTTTGCGAAGTAGGCGAGTGTGCCTATAATGCCCATGGCTGTCCACTGTCCGGGCCGCTGTGTAAATTTTTCAGAAAGCATTATCCGCAGCGCAGACAGCAAAAAGAAGCACTCCCAAAGATCATCGAACGACTGAGCGAATACAGCGTAGCAAAGGAAGACCGACAGCGAGCCACATAACAGCCACTGCGATTTGCGTTCGAGGCCGAACCGAATAAAAAATGACTCGGAGATATACAGGAAACCTATTGCACCAGTTGTGTTAATGATCACCGACGCAGGTATAGCCGAAAGTCCTGTCTTTATCAGCAATGCGGTAAGCCAGCAACTCCACGGGCTCCAATAGCCGTTGATGGCTTTATGGTAGTCTCCGGTGGCATAGCGCCTGGAGATCGTGAGATATGCCGTTCCATCGGGATCTATATAATATTGATAGTGCGGATAAATAAAATACACTACCGTGCACATCAGCAATGCCGATAAGAAGAAGGGTATGTATTTCTGCACTGTCTGCATTTATGTGGTCTTTCTTTTTTGTAAAATGTCCATATACCCCAAGGCCGCCGCTCCGATGGCAACCAGTGATACCGGCAGAAAATACCGGGTATTGGCTATGGGCCCGGCCGCAACAGCAAAATAGACCAGCAGCATCAACGTAAACAATCGCAGGGTCCAGTGCCTATCCCGTTTGATGAGAAAGAGTACGAGCCCTATCAGTCGTATACAGTTGAACACAAACACCAGCAACGCAAGAAATAGAGATGGATTTTTGCGTGCGTATTCGGAGACTCCCATTATTCCGTTGCGGTGTAGCGTGGCCGCGAAGCCGGTTTGTTCTTTATTATAGAGCCTGCCGTAAGTGAGCTTCCCCGTAAATAGATCTATTTCAGCTTTGCCTGGCTCAATAAACATCCGTGCGCTGTTTTTTAAATGAAACGCCATATACGGGAAGAAATTTTGCTTTAGTAGATCCATCCCACGTTCATTGGCATATTCATACCGGTCTTTGTATTCCGGTATTGCAGCTATGCTTTTTCGCTCCTTGCTTAAAAACCTTCCTGCGCTATCCGCACCCTGTTTATGACTGAAGAAGGAATAGTAATAGTAGATGGCGTTAAATGATTGGTTACTGGTAAAGTGAAATTTTCCGGTGCGCATATAATTCCCATAGTTATAGCACAGTACTGCGCAAAGCGGCATTATAGCAACAACAACTACGCGCTGCAAAAGCACTTTTTGATAAATACCCATACCAATGAGAATAACTACGTGAGCCAGAACGAAAGGGTAGAGTACGGGCTTTACAAACAAGCCAGCTATAAGTGCAAGGCTCATCCAAATGCTATATTTAAGCTGTTTCGTTTGTAACAATGAGACGAAACAGCCAAAATACAATAAGGTAAAAGTCTGTAGTATAATATCGGGTGCAATAGTATTTGCATTGATGAACTGCGCAGGGTAGGCGAGAACGAGGAGTAGTAACAGCCAGTCATATTTTGCATTGTACCCGATCTTAAGTAAGGTCTTTCTTGCGTGGAAAATATTGAAAACCGAGAGTAGATTTTGCAGTGCGATAACGATCCAGTTATTAATGGCAAACAGGTAAACACCAGCCAAAAACAAAGGATAGCCGGGCTGCCGCTGGGTCATATACTCAGGTACAATAGGCATCGCCGGGTTACCACTATAAAAGAAAAAGTACTTCCTGATATTGACTGCCTCGTATATATACTCAAACGAATCGCCCATGTATATCCGCTTAAATCCACAGGCCAGCAAAAAAAATATAGCATGCACCAGCACAACTATGCCGATGAATACTTTGTCTTGCCTGTTGAATTTTGATCCTGTCAATTCCTGCTAATTTCTATCCCTTTTAAATTTTTTCCTGAACAAACCACCTGTTTGTTTTGATGTTGTAACCAGGGGTGTGTGAGCCTTGCGTAACACCTTCCCTCCTGTTTTTAGGAGGGCATAGCTGGTCGCTTGCGACCCGCCTGGGGTGGTTGGCTCGCTTGGCAGTTTGCTCAATTTCGCTGCGTCAATACCATACTTATCAACCTCAACTTGTCACTTATCAACTTGCCCGCCTGCCCGCAGCATTCTCAAATTCCCATGCATATCCTTCCGTACCTCTACGTTTTTATATCCCTCCGCTTCAAACATTACCTTACACTCCATAGCATGCCCGGCGTCCAATTCACAATAAATATAACCGTTACCGGTCAAATGATCCTTGCCGAAGGCTGCTATCGCCCGGTAAAAAACCAGCGCATCGTTGTCTGGTACAAATAGTGCGATAGCGGGTTCGTGGTCTGTCACATTTTTGTGCAGTTTTGCTTTTTCACTCGCTGGTATGTATGGTGGGTTGCTCACAATAAGCTCATAACGTCCAAGTTGCTTATTTCGTTGTGCCTCGTTGAGAAAATCGAGTGTTTTTATGGTGATGTTGTCTGTCCCGTTCTTTTTCTCCTTTGCCGTAAGTACCCATTCTATATTTGTTTTTAACACCTCAACGGCTTCTTTGCTCACATCGGCACAGGTAACAATAGCATTTGGTAGTAGTCTAGCCAGGGACAGGCCTATACAGCCGCTGCCAGATCCCACATCCAGCACCCGCAGCCGCTCAGGAGATTGTGTGGCAATAACATCTGCTATCACCTGGCTTGGATTTTGGATTTTGGATTTCGAATCTTCGAGCACCCATTGCACCAGCTCTTCCGTTTCCGGCCGGGGTATCAGTACATTTTCGTTCACAAGAAATTCCCTTCCCATAAACCATGCGCTATTGGTCACATACTGTACGGGTTTCCCTTTTGTCAGTTGTTTTGATTTGGCATCAAACTGTTCTTGCTGCCTTTCGGTAAACAATGAGTCTTTCTTCAGCAGTCTGTCCGATTTATTCAATCCGGTTATATATTCCAGGAAGATGTGCGTGATAGCGACCGCTTCATTCGCATCATACAATGGTTGTAGTCTGTCTTTAAGCTGGTAGAAGGCCTGGCTGTAACTGAGCATGACGCAAATATATGCAACAGCAAACCTATACCGGAGCTTTACCCATATTTTGTTGTAGTTTTCATTACTTTTAAATGTTACAAAATAGCCACAGTAATTGACGCCTGTAAAAATTTATCTATGGACCATGTGGAGAATACCCCTCTAGGGGAGCAGGGTAATATGTCCCGCTGTTTCGATCTTGCACAACGTGCCAAAGGCCACACGTCACCTAACCCTATGGTCGGTGCTGTGCTCGTGTACAACGACCGCATCATCGGCGAAGGGTGGCATCATTACTATGGCGCAGACCATGCCGAAGTGAATTGCCTGAAGAATGTTGCAGAAGCCGATAAGCACCTGATCTCGGAGTGTACAATGTATGTAAACCTCGAACCATGTGCCCACCACGGCATAACACCTCCTTGTGCCGACAGGCTGGTGCGGGAGAAAGTAAAGCGGGTAGTCATCGCAAATAAAGATCCGTTTGAAAAAGTGAATGGTAAAGGGATAGATAAACTTAAAGAGGCGGGGATAGAAATGACAACCGGTGTCTTAGAAAAGGAAGGGCAGTGGCTCAACAGGCGCTTCTTTTGCTTTCATCAACAGAAACGTCCCTACATCATTTTAAAGTGGGCAGGTTCAAAAGACGGCTTTATTGCGCCGGCTGACAGAAGCAAGATCCAGATAACAGGTCCCGAAAGCCAGAAGCTGCTGCATAAATGGCGTACCGAGGAAGCCGCCATCATGGTAGGAACCACAACTGCCATTAATGACAACCCTGAATTGACCGCCCGGCTTCATGAAGGAAAGCAGCCATTGCGAATAGTTTTAGATAAAGATCTTCGGGTGCCACACACTCACCATGTATATGATGGCAAGGCCGCCACGTGGATAATAAATGAGCAAAAGGAAATACTGCTTGGCAATGTACATTCCGTTAAGATGCCATTCGGAGAAGGTTTATTGCCGGCGCTTATGAATCGTTTGTATGAGGCTAGAATATTTTCTGTTATCGTAGAAGGTGGCAGCTCACTGCTGAATAGTTTTATCAATGCAGGCCTTTGGGACGAAGCGCGGATATTTACAGGCGATGTCTCAATAAAAGACGGTATTCATGCTCCCATACTTGTTAATGTGGTGCAGGCATTTACTACTCTTGTTGGCAATGATCAGTTGGACGTTTACGTTAATAATAAGAGCGGCTATCCATATTCTTCAGGAATGGAGCTATAGTATATTCCCTGTTTTTGCCTTTTGAATGTTCACTTTTGAAATTGACGCATGTTTTACCTGGTTGCAACCATTTTATTGAATGTAGTTATTTCTGTCCTTTTTAAGCTTTTCCCAAAGTATAAGATAGATACGCTGCAGGCAATCGTGGCCAACTACTTTGTTTGCGTAATTACGGGTTGCTTGTCCGTGGGTCATATACCTTTCACGGGCGCGGTGGTGCATGAGGCTTGGTTGCCATGGGCCCTGGTCATGGGTTGTGCCTTTATCGCCATCTTCAATTTGCTGGCATATAGCACTCGCGTAGATGGGATCACCACCACTATTATAGCAAGTAAACTATCTCTGGTGATCCCAGTCATATTCTCGTTAGTAGTTTATAATGAGCATGCTACAGTTGCCAAGATCATTGGTGTGCTCCTTGCTTTTCCTGCCGTATATCTTACAACAAGAGTAGAGGGCGATGATCATAAGCCCCAAAGCCTGTTGTGGCCTGTGCTTATCTTTTTGGGTGGCGGCTTTTTAGATACCGTCACAAATTACGTGCAGCTTCATTTTCTCAGCTCAGCAGAAGCTCAGGCTGCTTATACCATATTCGTTTTTGGTACCGCTGCCGTGGTAGGTCTGGTTGTTGTAACAGTACTCCTGTTAATGAATAAGATAACACTGCAATGGAAGAATCTTGTTGCGGGTATATGCGTGGGCGTGCCTAATTATTTTTCTATCTACTTTTTCATTCGTGCACTCAATAGCAACTTCCTCGAAAGTTCAGCGTCTATCCCGGTGTTGAATATCGGCATACTGACCGCCTCTGCACTCACAGCCATAATATTGTTCAAAGAGCACGTAAATTCGATGCGCATAATCGGCATGATATTGTCTGTCATTGCGATATTGCTCATAGCTTTGGGAAATAAATAATGGCAGACGCAAATAAGTATACAACCATTGCCTCAGAAGGTACAGGAGACTTCCGCGATCGCGGAAGTAAGTTTCT
>CANJQU010000138.1 GCA_947476485.1 Chitinophagaceae bacterium | reverse complement strand
TTGATTGAGGAAAAGGATGAGATAATTCATGTCCCTTTTATGAATAGTATTAATTGTTTAGGGTTCTTAATAAAAAGAAAAACTCTTTTAAATATTAACTTATGAAAAAGCATGTTGAGAAAAAACTGGAAGGTGGAAAAGAGAAATTCGGCATGAAATTCACCGTAAACAATGAGCTTGATAAAGACGCAAAAACAATTCTTTTTCCTAAGAAATTGGAAACTGCAAACAAGCTACTTTCCCGCATGCGCCACCATTCTTAAAAATCAGTACCACGTCGTTGCAATTGGAAGTCGCTCCCTAAGCGTGTTGGGGTAGCCCGCTTAGATTGACAATAAGCTTTTGCAAAACCAGATATGCTAACATCCAAAAATTACACATCCTATTGTGCAATTTTAAAAATCACCATCCACTCGCCAGCACATCTGCAATGTGCATCGTCTGTATGGGGAAGTTATTTTCGTTGATATAGCCCTGTATATGCATCATGCAACTTACATCGGTGGTTATCATGTATTTAGCGCCGGTGTCTAATGCGCTTTTTACCTTCACCTGGGCCATGCCAAGCGATATGGGTTCGAACTTAACAGCGAATGTGCCGCCGAAACCACAACAGGTTTCGCATTCGCCCATCTCCTGTAGTTCCAGTCCTTTTACGTTAGCGAGTAGTTTTCTAGGGCCTTCTTTTATACCACATTCCCTCAGCGCACCGCAGGCATCATGGTAGGTGGCCTTGCCATTAAGGGTAGCGCCTACATTATCAACTTTCAGCACCTTGGTCAGGAACTCCGTGAATTCAAATGTATTACCACATACCTGGTTGCAGAGATTGTGATCTGAGCTATTATCAAACAGCTTGTCGTAATAGTTACGTACGTAACCCGTGCAAGAGCCACTTGGGCTTACTATGTAATTATTCTCTTTAAAGTCCTGAAGAAATTTTGTCGCCACCGACTTTGCCTCTTGCCTGTACCCAGCATTAAAGGCCGGCTGGCCGCAACAGGTCTGCTTTGTATTATAGCTAACTTCACAACCCAGCTTCTCCAGCACCTTTACCATATTCATACCCGTATCGGGGTATAACTGATCTACAAAACAGGGAATAAATAATTGAACTTTAGGCATTCGCGCAAATTGAACTCATCACTTTATTAAACGTGCGCTAAGATACTAAAAAGTACAGTGGGGAAACATCGTGTATCAGAGGTTATCCACACAATGCGCAGTTTTAATTATTCTTATGTATTTTCGGAGTAGATGAGTAAAACTCTTTACTGATTTTCAATAGTCCTACCATGCTTTCATCATTAGAAATACGGTCAGTTCAGATAACCGATCACTACCAGGCAATAGCAAAGCTGATGCACGAACTCCATATACATGAGCATAGCTTGTTTGATAAAACTGCTGATTGGGCGGAAATTGAAGCAAGCTACATGCGTCATGTAATTGCGATGCAGCAAGAGAATGATGGCTTGTGCCTTTTAGCTTTTATCAATGATCAGCCGGTTGGGTTTATGTTCGGATATGTGGAAGGGCAGGATGACAGCCGTATAGAGATACACGAAGGCAAGGAACTGTATGTGACCGACGGCTATGTAATGGGCGAATACAGGCGACTAGGCATCTACCGCATGATCAATGATATGTTTGAAAAACACTACATTGAAAAAGGTATAAAACGGATGATCAGGTTTACCCTTGTAAACAATATCCGTATGCGTCAATTCCTTGAAAATGAAGGTTATGGCGTTACGAGGCTGCAATACGAGAAATGGCTATATTAGCCTGTTCCATCTGCTAGCCGCCAGACAGGGGAAAATCAGTGTCGATGTGATGGAACAGATCCAGTTTCCAATGTTGGTGCCTTCTGTTCTTGTCTTCTGCTAGCTCTTCTTCCGTAAGTGTGTGCGAGTGATGCGTGTGGTGCACACGGTGCTTATGATGCGGATGATCCTCGCCGCCCGACAAAGGAAAATCAATATCAATATCTTCAATTGCTTCCTCGATCCTTTCTATTACATGAGCGATCCATGAGGAGTGATGTTGGTGATCGCGATCATTCAAAATTTCATGTGCCATATGGTAAATGTTTAACAGGGAGTTTACAAGATATTACAAAGTTACAACGTTTGCAGAACCGAAAGAAATATCATACTATGTATAATTAACTTATTTACAATTTGTATGCCAAATTAACGTATCCGTTGCCCATGGCTCATTTCAAGCAGAAGGCATGTAGCATTAAATAAATATTAACAGTCCTGAAACATTACCGCCGGTTGATCTGCCACTTGCTGATAGACGATTTTGCCACATGTGCTGTTACATCCTGTTTTTTATCTTTTTCCCATACTACCGCTGCCAATATCGCAGCAACTTGCTCTGCATCAACATCTTCCTTTTGAAGGTATTCCGGCTTAAAGTAATTCTCGATGAATTTTGTATCAAATTTACCTGTTCTGAACGGCTCCGTCTGTACGGCCCATTTCCCGAACTCCAGCGTAGTTTTTATGCCCTTGATATAGTACTCATCAATGGCCCGGCACAAGCGATCAATCGCCTCATCGCGGGTGGCTGCGTAAGCTACGAGTTTGGCGATCATTGAGTCATAAAAGATCGGGATGTCCATGCCTTCTTCATAGCCGTCGTCGACACGCACACCGGGGCCCTTGGGTGGCTGGTATATCTCCAGCCGGCCAGTGTCGGGCAGGAAGTTATTCAACGGATCTTCGGTGCAGACACGCAATTCAATAGCATGCCCGGTAATCTTTAGTTCATCCTGTGTGAAGGAAAGTTTGTTGCCCCTGGCCACATTTATCTGCTCTTTTACCAGGTCTATACCAGTGATCATTTCTGTAACACAATGCTCCACCTGCAGACGGGTGTTCATTTCCAGGAAGTAGAAGTTAAGGTCCTCATCTACCAGGAATTCAACCGTGCCTGCTCCATAGTAGTTGCAGGAGCGGGCTGCGGCCACTGCACATTCGCCCATGGCCTTGCGAATATCGGGCGTAAGGCAGCTTGATGGCGCCTCTTCTATCAGCTTCTGGTGGCGACGCTGTATGCTGCATTCCCGCTCAAACAGGTAAACGTAATTACCATGCTGGTCGCCCATAAGCTGTATCTCAATATGCTTTGGAGAAGCAACGTACTTTTCTATAAATACATCGTCATTGCTGAATGCGCCCAGCGCTTCTCTTTTCGCGGTAAGTACCTGCTCCTCAAATTCCTCCTCATTATTGACCACGCGCATACCCTTGCCACCGCCGCCTGCAGACGCTTTCACCAGGATGGGGTAGCCTATCTTGCCGGCGATACGGCGGGCTTCGTTCATATCGCTTACCGGCTCCTCGGTGCCGGGCACCATGGGTACATTAAATTTCTTTGCTGCCTGCTTGGCGCCTATCTTGCTGCCCATTACCTCTATAGAATGTGCCGAAGGGCCAATGAATATCAGGCCCGCATCGCTTACAGCCTGTGAAAATGAAGCATTCTCGCTTAAGAAACCATAGCCGGGATGAATAGCATCTGCACCTGTTTTTTTCGCTGCTTCTATGATCTTTTCTGCGCGGAGGTAAGACTGCGAGGAGAGGGCAGGGCCAATACAAACCGCTTCATCTGCATAGCGTACAAAAGGCATGTTCCTATCTGCCTCAGAGAATACTGCTACTGTTTTTATACCCATTTCCCTTGCGGTGCGCATCACCCGCATAGCTATTTCGCCACGATTGGCGACAAGTATTTTTTGCATAGGGGTGCTAAGTTAATGTGGAATTTGGAAATTCCCTTCCTGAGTTTCACTCTATGACTAGTGTGAATGCACAGAAAGAATAAATTGGAATTCGGATTGAGGTAAAAAAACATAGAAACATCTTTTAGAAGGTATAATGTGATAAATGTGTAAAAGCTGATAACGGTATAACATAATCCCATTTGCATTACACCCGGATGCCCTTATCTTTGCCCTTCATTATAAAAAACAAACACCACATGAAACGTAACGCAACTGCCGTATGGAACGGCTCCGGTAAAGAAGGTAACGGCAACCTTACCACGCAAAGCACAACATTGAATAAAACCCAGTATTCATACAAAAGCCGCTTTGAAGAAGGCGTAGGCACCAACCCCGAAGAACTGATAGCTGCGGCACACGCAGGCTGCTATACCATGAAGCTCTCTTTCGTGCTGGGTAGCAAGAATGTGACTCCCGAGCAACTGGAAACGCGCTGCGACATAACGCTGGACAATGGTGTTATTACCAAGAGCGAACTGAATGTAACCGGCAAAGTGCCCGGTATGTCTGCAGAAGACTTTAAGAAAGCGGCTGAGGAAGCACACGAAGGCTGCCTGGTGGGTAAGGCGCTGAACTGCGAGAAAACATTGGTTTCTGCTACACTTGCATAGAGACGTCTCACCAGCCCGCTCCAAAGGAGCGGGTGAGGTCGAATGAGTTTTGTTTAAATGAGCTGTCTGTAAAGGCAGCTTTTTTTTTGATCTGTTTTTACCAGCCGGGGTGGTTATGATCGACGTTCTCACCGGTTATCCTTCTCTTTGTCAGACCAGTCTGAATAAACACAACTTGCAGGCGTAGTAAACGTTTCTGATGGCTCAATCTTTGTTGGATAATTAGTTTATATCAAATAAATTGAAACCATATGTCAAGTAACACAGAAATACGGAAGCAAACGACAACGGAAGTAACAGAAGAGCCGGGACAGGTAACAAAGACAACCGAGACGATCAAGACGGAAGAAAAACCGAAGGAAACAATAGTGAAGGAAACCACCACTACAACTGTTGAAACGGAAAGCGACTAAGCGTCGCGGAGCGTTCGGGACTGGCTGTTGCAAACGGGAACCAGCGGTTTTCGTTGTTTGCGAAAGGGACCGGAACAATAGTCAACTTCGGTACGTTGATGCCGCCGAGTCCTGCGAAGGGCAGAGACTTGCCGGGGACGGAGATACTGGAAGCCGATTCCCGGTATTGCATCTGAGATGGCTAACGCGCAGCAACCGGGAGACTATGGAAAACGCCCCTGTTTTTCTCTATATTTTCAGAATACCAACACCTAACTGCGTGGAAGCATACCCCATCCCATATATTTTTATTGTGCTTATATGAGGCATTTTGGTTTGATGGTAAATCTGCTGTATTGCTTTTCCGTGGCAGGTTTTGGCGTATTTATTAGTTTAATTTTACATTTCCCATTGTGCCACGCTGTGGGGCATTTGTTTGGGCCAGGATTTCGAGTTCCTGATGCAAAATCAATTGTAACAGTGTCCCATTTCGATCCCCCATTATTACCCACTTCGGCAAGCTCAGTGCAGGCGTTATACCCCAATTAGGTTCCTAGTGTGCCGCAGTGGTTTGAAAAAATTGCTCACCGCTGCCAAATAAAACACTTTTGCACACCTTGTGATTGATAATCAATTAACTAGTCAAAAATCATTGCTCATTTCTTGCTCACTTTTGCTCATTTCTTGCTCACTTCCTGCTCAGGTGGGTAAAAGTCCGAACTATGATTTTTTTGACCTGCCTACCGGCAGGCAGGTTAATGTGATTAACTTGAATACCACAAAGCAAGTTCGCCGGAAGAGAAAATGGCTAATTCTGACACAAAGGTAACAAGCAAAATAACACGACCCAAGATTCTGTGTTAAGGTCCAAATATTCTGATTGCTTTTTTAATTTTGTTTCAAGGCGGCTTTATGTTAGCCTGGAAGGAGTGGCGGCAATTTATTGACCGCTGCTCTGTTTTTAATCTATTTCGATTGTTTTTGTTCTGCCATTTTTTACATTCTCCTTTTCTAAATATTTTATGTCGTATGCTGTGTTTGTCTTGCACAAAATGTATGCCATTTCCAACAATTTCCTTTGTACTGCAACGATAGCTTTCATTTTAACTCCATGCTTAGATACCAACCTGACAAATATTCCCTTAAACCGTTCATCGTGACGGGCCGCGGATAATGATGGCATATGTAGTGCTTTACGTAAATGTTTATTACCCCGTTTAGATATTCTCGGCTTTCCTTTTACCGATGTTCCAGACTGTTTTTCTTTTATGTCAAAACCTGCATAGCTTGCCAATTGACGTTTGTTACGTATTAATTCAAAGCCATTTGTCTCTGCCAAAATGATGGCTGCTGTCAGTATACCCATGCCAGGCAAAGAACAAATCAGGTCAGCATTTTTTTTGACTTCCTCCTCCTCTGCTATAAGTGCTGTAATCTCCTCTTTTATAGCACTGGCCTGCTTATTAAGCATTTTAATTCTATCCTTTATTCTTGCTACACTGCTCTTGTTAGGATAAGCTTCTGCTTGTTCCGCATGCAATTGATTTTTTACCATTGTCCGCTCATATACCAGTTGATCACGCTCCCGGGTCAACTGCTTTATTTTTCGATAATGATCATTGGGCTTTTGCCATTGATCCAGATTTCTTTCCAAGCCAAATCTTGCAATAGCCTCCGATGCCGTTTTGTCTGTAACGGTCTTTACGTCCAGAGTTCGCATATAATTGCTGATCTTATTGGGCAATACAATGCTTACTTCATGGTTTTTTTCTTCTAAGAAGTACGCCAGTGCTTCGTGATAGACGCCGGTGGCCTCCATAACAAACCGTACAGCAACAGTCTCATCAGTTTGCTTTTTCACCAACACCATTAGCTTTTCAAAGCCTTTTAATGTGTTAGCAAATGCTTTACCTAAATAGAATTCCGGGCTCCAGTCATCATACATGCGACCAAAACAAACCACTAATTCTTTCTGGGCTACATCTATGCCCACTACCTGTTTTACGATTTTTTTCATGTCAATAATTTAAAAGATTGAAAATGAAAAAAGTGAAAATCTCCCTTTCGTTTTGTCTCCTGATTGGATATTCTGAATATGCAGCTAAACTACATTTCTTACATTCTGTTCAAACTCGAAGAGATAAAAAAGGGTGAGGTTTATTCTTGGCTACAGCATGCTTTTTAGCTGCTTAGACGTTTTTGCACTCTCACCCTTTTTCACTTTTAGCAATCAAAATTATTGACATATTTACACATGAATCACAGGCAATTTTGCTGAATTGCAAACATAGGAGACGTTTTAGTTATAGGGTGGAAGGGTTTGATTATAATGCGCAGTATCCTGAATGTCATCTTTTATAAATGTAGACCACATTTCTCTTTCCATGCGGGAGTGTTCTTTCTTTTGGGTGGCTCCCGATATACATTGGGATAGACGCCAGAAAGAACCAAAGAAAAGGCCACTTTGGCCGAATCGCTCCGCGCGGCCAAAGAAGCTCTACGCTGTGGTCGTGGGGGAAAGCTATTTGGCCCCGCATACATGCGGCCTTATTGTGCTTAGAACAGAAATTGGGGGCGTGTTTTGCGAAGAACGGGGGAATTCTAACCGGGATTGCAGATCCTGAACCATGGCAGTCGGATTGGAAAATCTAATGAGCCGGATGCGTTGCGCATCGTGTTCGCCAGTCGGAGACTGGCATCCACCGGGACGTAGGCACAGCCTTCCCGGAACAGGTTGCACTAATAATTGGTTTTTAGATAATTACCTATACAACCAGTTCTTTATTGGACAATCAAGCAAAGCTGGCAGATGCTACGCCCAACGACCACGTTTTTTATCCTGTAGAACACTACGGCCAACAGGAATTGACAAATGGGACATTGGATTCTGTGGAAAACCTTTGTGGTGGCTGATATTAGTTGTTATTTACATTTCCCATTATGCCCCACCCAGTTCGCAGTTTTCAGTTTTCAGTTGCCTCGTGTCTCCTCCTGAAATAAGCGAAGCTTTCGACCGCATTGGCTACGAGCTACGGGGGTTAAAACGGGAACAAAGGTAGTCAGCAAAATAATACGGCCCAACACGATTTGGTTATAGGGTGGATGGGTTTATTTATAATAGCGCTCACGGTAATCTGAAGATTGCTTTCGCCATTCCGTAGTCGTGAGACTACGGAATGATCATGTTTTTGTTATCTAAATTTCCGAAGACTACGACCAAGTGTGGGATATGATAAAGCCGGATATAACGGAAGCCGTGGGTGTGAACTCTATGGTGCAAATTTAGAACCGGTTTATGGAAAGTTTCAGAATTTTGGCAGTAATGATTTGGATATGAGAAATTTTTACTCTTATTTTAATTATAGCAGATAAAGCAATCATCAATCCCGATATTGGTTGTAACTCCACCCAATTCATTAAAGCAACCCCATGAAAAGAAGCACAAAGAGAATAACATCTTCCATAGTGCTTTTGCTGAGTTCACCAATTTATTTCTTTTTGGCTTATGTTGGTTATAAAGAACAAAACATTAATTTGAAAGACTGTGACGTGTCGGAAAGTGTGATCATTGACAAGGGAATAGATTACCGGCATGGAACTAAGGGGCCAGCCCGGTGTTTTTATATCCTCTTAGAAGGAAGTGAGAAAAAATTAGGGGTATATAGAATGTTAAAAGACTACCAGGACTTACTTGTAAAATTCAACATTGGCGACACTGTAACTGCTTATTTTCGAGACAACAACAACAGCAGTGAGCATATAAACATCGATTTGGTACAAGTGGAACGAAATGGGCAAATCCTTCTCAACAAAAAAGAATATGAACGCAAGGAAAGTTCTTTAATTTGTATCGGTTTATTTGGTGGGTTAATGTCAATTACAGCATCCTATCTGTACTACAAAAAATACCGATTGGAGACAAAAAGGAGAATTTCCACCAAGCATTAGAGAATACCTCCCCCCAACTCGGATCGTTTACGTGCGATGGTACTTACCGGTGGTCTGTGTCCCAGCCGAGTCCCTGAAGGAGGAGACTGCTATGTAGAAAAGTATAGTGCTAATATGTGGGAATGGTATTACATAAATTTAAGTTTTTGGTTCGATATAACAAAATAATCTCCGACTGCTATATGCGGTCATTCTATCCTGTTATCTTCTGATGAAGTTTACCCGTACCATTTTCAATCTTAATCAAGTTATTGGTATTGTGTTCGTCCCCGCCGGGTCTCCTCCTTAAGGGACTTAAGGCAATCAGGGACGAACACCATATTTTTATCCTCCACCCATTATTACGTTACTTTGTTTTTGCAATCATTGGACTTCTTACTTTTCTCATCTCCAGTTTAATAAATACCGTTCGGAGAACGGCTTCTATTCTGGGTTCCTGATGCCCCTGCGGGAACATCAGGAACAACGGGAGCGTGTTTTGCGAAGAACGGGGGAATTCTAACCGGGATTGCAGATCCTGAACCATGGCAGTCGGATTGGAAAATCTAATGAGCCGGATGCGTTGCGCACCGTGCTCGCCAGTCGGAGACTGGCATCCACCGGGACGTAGGCACAACCTACGCCCAACGACCACGTTTTTTATCCTGTAGAACACTACGGTCAACAGGGGTCCGCCCGTCGGTTGAATCAGGAACAACGGGGCACTCATTTTGGCCGTTCTTTTATTCTGTCCTTCATATTTTTCATTACATCCTTCAACTGCTGTTCCCTGATTGCCGCCGTGTCCTGCGAAGGGCGGAGACTCGGCGGGGACGGAGACACAAAATATGCATACTTAAATCGGATTGCCCTCCCAAGTGGTCTTAATAGGATTGCGATATATTTCATACCACCTTTTTACAAAATGGTCTA
>CANJQU010000137.1 GCA_947476485.1 Chitinophagaceae bacterium | reverse complement strand
TTCCAGCATTTCATGGCGGGCAAACATCTCTACATTACCCAGGGACACCTGGCGTTCGAGACCCTGGTATGCGCCAATAAGCAACTGCTGACCAGTCTGGCCAGCCGCGTAAAATGTGCGCTGTACCTGCGTGCCACCGAATGAACGGTTGCTAAGCAGACCTCCGTATTCGCGGGCAAACGGAACCCCCTGTGCCACACATTGGTCGATAATGTTTGCGCTCACCTCAGCAAGGCGATAGACATTGCCCTCACGGGCGCGATAGTCACCACCTTTAATTGTATCGTAAAACAGGCGATAAGTGCTGTCACCGTCGTTTTGATAATTTTTAGCAGCGTTTATACCACCTTGCGCAGCGATAGAGTGAGCACGGCGCGGACTATCCTGGAAGCAGAACGCTTTTACCTTATAACCCATCTCACCAAGGGAAGCCGCAGCCGACGCTCCCGCAAGGCCGGTACCCACTACTATGATCTCTATCTGGCGCTTGTTGGCAGGATTGACCAGCTTGCAGGTAGATTTATATGTTGTCCATTTGGACTCCAATTGACCGGAAGGAACTTTAGAATTTAGTGCCATAATTAAAAATCAAAATTCAAAATCAAATTCAAATAGACAGTGTATGAAAATTCACGCTCTAATTAACCCATTGCATGTAGAATGCGACAGGCATCGATGCGAATATCATAGGTACAATTATCGAAAATCCAACGCCAATGGCTTTTATCATGCCTTTGTATTTATGAGTGCCAAGGCCTAAAGTCTGGAAGGCGCTGTAAAAGCCATGTACCAGGTGCCAGCCAAGCGCCACGCAGCCAAGCACGTAAACTATAACAACCCATGCGATCTGAAATTCATCACGCATCATGATATAAAGATCTAACTCGCCGCTGCCGAAAGTCTGTGAGTAGCGGTTGGGGCCCCAGAACTTAGAGAGATGTAAAATCAGGAACAATAATATGAGCGTACCCAATAAAGCCATCGAGCGGCTGTACCATGGACTGGTTTTTCCGCCGGCATTAACGGCATAACCTACGCTCCTGCGCGACCGGTTCTTAGCCCATAATAAAAGCCCCTGAACGACATGGAGTATCAGGAAGCCAAACAAGCCAAGCTCTATGCTGCGGATCAGAAAATTGGTACCCATAAAATGAGCCGCCTCTTTGAAACGTGTACCGCCATCCATATAGAATATCTGTGCGTTGATATAGCAGTGCACTACCAGGAAGAGGATGAGGAATAGTCCGGTTAAAGACATTTGCAATTTCTTACCTATAGAAGTGCTGAAAGATTGTTTCCAGTTCATAAGATCCGGCTGTATTTAGAATAGTTTTTGTGGAATGCGGTGCAAAGATAATCTAAAACCCGAAACCCTTTAATGGCTTTTGCACAGTTTATTAACTATGATGGGCTATTGAATTATTTAAGAAAGACATATCTTTGTATTGAAACTAATTTCAGACCCTTATCATATAAAAAATTACAATCAAAATGATCAATAAAAATCAATTTATTACGGATGCAGGCGGAAAAAAAGTAGCCGTCATCCTTCCCGTGAGAGATTACGAAAAAATACTGGAAGAACTGGATGAGTATGCATGTATTAAAGCTTATGACAAGGTTAAAGCCGGCAAAATGGAATTTGTTCCTGCAGCGGATATTTTCAAGGCCGTAGAGCAAAAACAGAAGCATAACTGATGTACGAACTACTTATTGAAAAACAGGTAGAAAAGCAACTTAGGAAAATACCCCCGCCTGACTATACCAGACTTAAAAATGCCATTCTAAATTTGGCTGAGAATCCCCGACCGGTCGGCTATAAAAAGCTTCAGGGCCGAATTGGTTATCGAATTAAACAGGGCGACTATCGTATCATTTATGATATTAACGATAACATTCTTACTGTCCTTATTCTTGCGGCCGGACATCGAAAAGATATTTATGAATAATAGGAATGGTGGTTTCAGCTTCTCTTAAAATTACTGCTTCGATAAAATATTTATCGCAGTTCACCGTTTACTTTCAGTAATCCTTATCTATTGTATAACATGGGGAAAACCCATTTGTATACCGTGTCTGTTTTTAATTACATTTGTTTATCCAAATCACATACATGTCTATATTGAATATTTTATTGCTCCAGGCCACTGCTACTGTTCCTAGCGCAGTGGTGGATACTGTTTCTAAAGCGGCTGTGGCCGCAGCTCCCGCAGCGGAAAAAATATCGCTTTTTCATCTGCTCATGGAGGGTGGTGCACTGATGATACCGCTGTTGTTTTGCTCGCTGATATTAGTATATGTATTTGCAGAACGATACATGGCAATACGAAAAGCATCGGTTGTGGACCCATCATTCATGGCGCGCATAAAAGACCAGCTGGAGACCGGCAACAAGGAAAAAGCTATCGCTACCTGCAGGAGTGTGAATACTCCGGTGGCCCGGGTAATAGAAAAAGGTGTTAGCCGGATGGGTAAGCCAATAGACTACATTGAAAAATCAATGGAAAATACAGGCAGGCTTGAAGTGTATCAACTGGAAAAAAACCTGTCTGTTCTTTCAACCATTGCCGGCATAGCTCCTATATTCGGCTTTCTTGGAACGATCGCGGGTATGATCATTCTGTTCTTCAATGTACAGCATCAGGGCTTTTCGCTGGAAACTATCGCCGGCGGTATCTATACGAAGATGGTGACATCAGCTACCGGCCTTATCATTGGTTTATTGGCATATATGAGCTACGCATTTCTGAATACACAAGTGAGCAAGAACGTGAACCGCATAGAAGCAGCCTCTGCTGAATTTCTGGATTTTATACAGGATACAACCAACTAAGAACAGAAGATGCATATTAAGAGACGCTTACCACATGATCCGCAAGGGCACTCCTCCGCACTGAATGACATCCTGTTCATTCTGTTGCTGTTCTTCCTTATTATCTCTACCCTTGCCAACCCTAATGTGGTGAAGCTAAGCATACCCAAGGCCAAGAGCGATACAAAGGCTAAACAAACGGTTGTTGTTTCTGTCAACGATAAACAGGAATTTTTCGTTGGCACCCGCCCCGTACCGCTGGACTCATTAAAACCTTACATTTCCAGCGCCATTGCAAAATCACAGGATGCCGAGCCAACGGTGGTAATTAATGCAGATAAGCTGGCAACTGCAGATAATATCGTTGCGGTAATGCGCGCAGCACATGATCTTAACTTAAAAACGGTACTGGCTGTTGAGAATAACAGCCGGTAGATTGGCTGGTTAAGAGGTAACTAAGCTAATCGTTCCAAGAAATATTCTTAAAACAGTTGTGCCATACCCTTGTTGTATGGCACAACTGTTTTAAGGCCGTTTTGCATTCGCACAACACTGTGGCCGATATTTTGTAAGTTTATTGTATATGAAAGGTTTTTTGATTATTCTTGTCGTCGCTGCGTTCATAATCTATGTGCGGAGAAAAAAAAGAACACGCGCTTATGATCTCCCGGCCAGCGCCAGTGAACTGCTCACCAGGCATGTAGCATTCTACAATAAGCTGGATGATAGTGGTAAAGCGCACTTCGAAGCAAGGATAAAAGATTTCCTGGCCAATGTATCGGTAAGGGGTGTGGGTGTTGAGGTGGATGACCTGGATCGGATACTGGTAGCATCTGGAGCTATTATTCTCATTTTTTCTTTTCCGGACTGGAGGTATAACAACATCTCGGAAGTGCTGTTGTATCCTGAATCTTTCAATCGCGAATTTGATCAGCAGGGACCCGGCCGTAATGTGCTTGGCATGGTGGGCGACGGGCCGATGCACCGGAACATGATACTATCAAAGTCTTCACTGCGGGCTTCTTTCAGCGCGTCGAACGACGGGCAAAACACAGTAGTTCACGAGTTCGCTCACCTTATAGACAAGGCGGATGGCGCTACAGATGGTGTGCCTGACTATCTCCTTTCGAAACACCAGCTAGCACCCTGGATATCTTTGGTACGTGAAACGATGGAAGAAATGAAACAGCGTGGGCGCTCTGACATTGACCTCTATGGCACCACAAATGAAACTGAATTTTTCGCGGTGATTGCCGAGTATTTCATTGAGCAGCCGGGGAAATTAAAAGAGAGACACCCTGAATTGTACGGGATGCTGGAAAAGATGTTCCGTCCTCAGGCTGCTTCAAAGCGCTAATTTTTGCTATTTTGCATTAATGAGCATTAAGCCCCTTTTAAACCGTTTCGACCTGACCATGATTGTGGTAAGCCTTGTTATAGGTATGGGGATTTTTAAAACACCAGGTGTTGTAGCGGTAAAGACCGGTAACATATGGCTCTTCTTCGCGGCGTGGATCTTTGGTGGTATTGTCAGCTTGTGCGGAGCGCTCACCTTTGCAGAGATAGGAGCAAGATACCCAAATGCCGGTGGCTTTTACAAAACACTTTCTTATTGCTACCACCCTGCCCTGGCGTTTATGGTGGAATGGGTGCTTGCGCTGGCCAACATAGCTTCTATAGCTGCTGTGGCACTGATAGGCTCAGAGTATATCAATCCTATTCTGATGCCGCCTAGCCTGCAGAACGAAACCGGGGTCCGCATCATTACTATATCTTCAGTACTGATCTTATACGTGGTCAACTACCTCGGCATAAAGATGAGCGCTCGCGTACAAAACCTGCTTACACTATTTAAAGTTGGTATGATCATCATCTTGTGCACAGCGGTTTTCAGGCACGATATGCCGCCCCTGGCAGCTACTGTTATCCCACGGCAAGGAAGTATCGTCACCGCTTTCGGACTCTGCCTTATTCCCGTGTTCTTTACTTATACCGGCTATGCGCTCACCATTAATTTCGGGGCGGATATATTGGATGCTAAAAGCAACATACCGCGGGCTATCTTTTGGGGTATCGGCATTGTTATTGCACTGTATCTGAGTATTAATTTTGCATACTGCAAAGTGTTAGGGTTTGGCGGGTTACAGCAAACGAATGTGCTTGCTGCAAAAATGGCTGAAGTAGTTTTCGGGCAGATGGGATATAAGGTCACGTCACTATTGATGTTCTTATCGGTTCTTGCATATGTGAACGTGTACATTCTTTCCAACCCACGCGTATTTTATGCTATGGCGGAAGATGGTATACTTCCCGGGATCTTTAAGCGGATAAACCCAAAGACGCAAGTGCAGGAATTCTGTGTTTCGGTTTATGTTGCCGCTATTCTTTTGTTCCTGTTTCTGGGCGGTTCATTCTCCGCGCTGCTCGACTATACTATGTTCTTTAATACAATCGGATTGACATTGGGCGCAATTGCCATATTTATCTTACGCAAAAAAACCAAGAAACTTGATGACACCGGCATCTTCAGGATCAGGTGGTACCCGATCGTACCACTAGTGTTCATTGCTGCTTACCTATTTGTTACCATCAGCATTTTCATCAGTAATCCTTTTGCCTGTTTTGTTTGCCTGGGTGCATTTGCTCTGGGGCTGATCATTTATTTTGCTACAACCATCAGCCGCAGACAGCAATCGTCAGGCCAAAAGAACGACCAATAATAAATAAGAAAACAGAATGATCCCGAGTAATAAAGAGTAAGAAAGGCTTAAAAGTACAGACTTCAAAACCGACTTACCCCAGCCAGTCTTGTATACATTGCGCATGGCCATTACCATATAAGCTATAGCTATAAAAAACAGGATGAGATAAAGCCATTGCTTTATTATTTCCGGGAAATGGAAATGCTGCACGGCGAAAATAGAAAACCAAAATGAATGATAATGCAGCGCAAAAATGGAGTGATCTACAAAGTAAAATTCCTTGCGCCTGATAAACAACAGCTTTAACAACATCGCCATTACCGGGATCATACAGAAAAATATCTTAGGTAGATTGTGGCTGACATTTTCCCGGACAAACTCACCAACGTCGCCGTGCTTACTGCGTATCTCATTTAATTTATTTTCTACATATATGTTGAATTTTGCATTACTACTATCCGTAGCTGGGATACCACCTTTGGGTAACAAGGAAACATTCTTTGTATCGTTAGCCTGTTTGCCATCCGATATTTTGACGAGGTCAGTCTTTGTGTGAAGGAGCAATGACAACAGGAAGTAAACAGCACTAATAAAAATATAAAGAGATACAGGTGGTATGTAGCGCATGCGTTGCTTGTTCAAATACGCCAGCGTAAGTTTACCCGGACTGAACCACAACGCTTTTATCGTTTGCCAGAACTTTGAATCGTAATGAAAATAATGTCCAATGAAATGTGTTACCAGCCCCCAAAAGGAATCCTTGTGAAGATGGTTTTCCTGCCCACATTGAGAACAGTAATTGTTACTGGCGTGAAAACCGCAATTAGGGCAAACAATAGTCTTATGGGGGTGCGACATATCACCAAATATAAAAACGAAAGCTGATTATTTGTATCTATATACCGTAAACATTCTTGTACTTGTCAAGTATATACCGGATGAAAAACGAGGTATCCAGTTTATGGCCGGTGATGCGCTCGCAGAGTTCTTCGGACGTATACCGGCGGCCATGCTTGTGTACCTTTTCATGCAGCCAGTGGAGTAATTCTGTCATCTCACCACTTGCGATCTTTTCCAACAGGCCGGGTATATCGCTCTGCGCTTTAGCGTAGAACTGTGCAGCGTAAAAACTACCCAATGTATATGTAGGGAAATAGCCGAAGCTGCCGTGGCTCCAGTGCACATCCTGTAGCACTCCTGACTTATCATCAGGCGGTGTAACCCCCAGGTATTTGTTATACAATTCATTCCACTTTGCAGGGAGATCTTTAACACCAAGTGTACCCTGTATCAATTCCTTTTCGATCTCATAGCGTATCATCACATGAAAGTGGTAAGTAACTTCGTCGGCCTCTGTCCGTATGAGGGACGGCTCTACTTTATTGGATGCTTTGAAGAACGCTTCAGCTGTAACATTCCCTAGTTGCTCAGGAAAAATGCTTTGTAGCTTCGGGAAAAAGAAACTCCAGAAATCAAGACCTCGCCCAACACAATTTTCCCAGAAACGGGACTGGGATTCATGAATACCCAAAGATGTTGGTGAGCCCAATGGGAAACCATACTGACTTTCCGGCAACCCCTGCTCATACAAGCCATGGCCGCCTTCATGTATACAGCTCCAAAGCATCGAAGTGTAGTTGCTTTCGTCTACACGTGTAGTAAGCCGCACATCGGAAGCTGCAAATGAGGTTGTGAACGGATGTTCGGAATAATCCTGTCTTCCTGCCTCGAAATCGAACCCCATCCGTTTCAACACCTCAAGCGAAAAATCCCACTGTTGCTGCCTTGGGAAATGATTATAAAAGAAGCTGTCATCAACCTGCTGTGCAGCATTGATCTTTGCAAGTATTGGCGGTATCTGCTCTTTGATGCCGGTGAATATCGGATCGAGCATGGCTACCGTTGCATCCTTTTCGTATTCATCGAGCAGGGCATCGTAAGGATGGGCTTTATAGCCATACAATTCTGCCTGCTGCCTTTTGAGCGCAACCATTTTCGTGAGCGAAGGAGCAAATACATTGAAATCATTTTTCTTCCTCGCCTCTATCCATGCGTTAAAGCATTCACTGATCTGCAGCGACATCTGTTCAACAAATGCCGGTGTCAGTTTTTTATTCTTTTCAAAGTCTTCAAGGCTAAGACGGACGTTGCTTTTCTCTGTATCAGACAAATCGCTCTTTGCAGACAACTCTTTCAGGAGTGCTCCGAATTTATCGCTGGTCAATATTTCGTGGGCCTGGCCGGCAAGAGTAGATAACTGCCTTCCACGCGCTTCGGCACCCTTAGGTGGCATATAAGTCTCCTGGTCCCAGCTTAGCACAGCCGATGCATAGTTAATATCGGCTGCCTTCTGCATTAGATCGCAATACGCCTTATATAGTTCTTGAGTTGTTCCTGGCATGTGTATCGTCTTAATTATTTCTGTAAAAATATATCCTTTGATCTTAAACAATTCATCTTTTATATTAGCGGAAACCGGATCATTTGGGGTGTTACGCTAATATACATTTCTTTTTTTGCAGGCATGAAATTTTACAGGCAGTAATCTGAGAAAAGAGGAGCCATGTTAAAAAGACTTCCATTGATAGTTATATGTTCATTGTTGCTAGCTGATTCACAAGCACAGGAGTTGGACAACACAACATCCTTTAAGAACATAAACAGAGATACCTACCTGCGTTTTAGCATAGATAATGATTATTTCTCCGCCAGGGACCAGCAATATACCGAGGGTGTAAACCTCGAAGTCTGCAATCCGGCATTAAAGAAAAACCCATTGACGTGGCTGCTTATTAATCCCCATTACAGCGTTACACGGTATGGACTTGGAATAGAGCAGGCGGGCTATACCCCGGATGATCTTGATAATCGAGAGATTCAAAAACGTGACCGGCCATATGCAGGCACTCTATTTCTGAGATCATTTTTGATGGCTACAGACACTTTCAGAAAACAGAGATGGACATCAATATTAAGTACCGGCGTGATCGGAGATATTGCCATGTGACAGGATTTACAGCACGACGCACACACACTGCTGCACAATGTGGTGCCGCCAAATCTCGTCATAACAGACCTTACTTGTCGGATACCGCATCCGGCTTTACTTCCGAAGCCGTTACAGGGTCATTACTTCTTCGCTTCCAGCGAATACCATAACTGATGTAGACATTAAAATCGAAATTCACATTCTTATCGCCCTTACCGTAGCCCGCAATGTATAGTGGCGCAAGATCATTGAACGACCGGCCATTAAGCATAAATTTGCCCCTGATATTCCACCCACCGAAAAGCCCCCTGACAAACTCAACCCTCATACCACCCGTTATCTCTGCCCAGTAAGCAAAGAAATTTTTGCCCGGTGCACTTCCCGAAGCATTCCCCCACACACTGTCCATAACAGTAAACGTGGCCGGCGTCCGGTGCACATCCGAAACACCCGCCCTGAAGCCAATGAACATCATATCCCAGTCCGTTGGCCTGTCGCGGGCAAGAATACTTTTGTTGAATCCGAACCTTAAGAAGTTATTCGTACTACCATATTTAAGATCGGAATAATTAACGGTTGCGCCTCCCCACCCTCCTTCGGCGGTCAGGTACATTTCGTTATGGGTGTAATAGTCGATCGCAAATTCATAACCGAAGCGATCACTGACCAATGAATTTAAAACCGGGTGAACCGCATCTATACCTATGCAGAGTTGGCGGCCTGCCTGGATCTTTTTTTTCGGTTGATCACCGCCAACAGTATCTACAGCAACAGTATCCGAGGTTTGAGCCCATACTACCCCGTGAGCCGCTGCAAGGCTGAAGCTAAAAACCAGGATGAATATAAACCTCAAGATGCTTTGTGTTGACATTATTCGTGACAGTGTTGTTTGTAATATGCAGCGAGTCAATTATGTGCCTGGTGGAAAGCACAGAATCGATGGTGTAAAAATACGTAAATCCGCAGGCATTCGACAGGAACTGACGGTTGCGCTGGTAATAAAACGTAATGGTATCAAAATCGCTGTTTAGTGTATCGGTTGTAAATGTCCAGCGACATATGTTCGAGTCAGGAGAAAGAGAAAGAGTGAAACTTGAGCGTTTTGAATAAATAGTGCCGATATTACTATCCACCTTGGCAAGAGAAATAAATACTGCTGCAGGCAATGCCGTGTCAACAAAC
>CANJQU010000136.1 GCA_947476485.1 Chitinophagaceae bacterium | reverse complement strand
GAGCCTACATGGGGGCAATATATCATAAGGTGGATATTGTGCATCGGCAACCTGTTCATTTTTATCATACCCTATTTTATTCTGTCTAACCCGTTCCTGATGCTGGTATTTATGATCGTGTACCTGCCCGATTTTCTATCGGTGATCATATCGGCAAAAGGTCAGCGGCTGGGTGATTTTGCGGCCGGCACAGTGGTGATAGACAGCAATTACCGGTCGAACATTAATGAGACGATATACCTGGAGATAGACGCTAAGGTATATGAGCCGCTCTTTCCGGAGGTGATGCGCCTGTCTGACCGCGACATAAACGGTATCCGCAACCTGCTGCAGATAAAAAACAGGAACCGGGAAACAGATAGTTACATTGTAGATGTGGCTCAGAAGATAAAAAATGTGCTGGCAATAGAATCTGATCTGTACCCGCTCGACTTCCTGGAGCAATTGCTGAAGGATTATAATTATTATACGGGTACACCCACCAAACCCCTAACCGGCATGCCGGCAGGTGGGAAATAGGGCATCATTGATGTAACAACCGTAGGGCAGATGAATTGCCCGCCAATGGTAGTACTATTTCACACTTTCGGGGTTTTGAGGCTTTGCCCGGCAAGATATCTATAGTAATGTCAACCCTTCGGGTTTATAGCATTCTTTCAAATATTATTACTATTTTTCACAAAAAAACAGCCATGCCCAGAAACATTTTGCTTTCCGTAAAAGATGCGCCAGATATGAATGCATATGTGGCAGTTCCGTGGGGCACAGGGCCATTCCCGGCCATAATGCTGTTCCAGGAAGCCTATGGCGTGAATAACCATATACGCAAACTGGCAGACAAGATAGCCGGTGAGGGCTACCTGGTCATAGCTCCGGAGCTGTTTCACCGCACGGCGCCGGTAGGGTTTGAAGCTCCATATGGCGATTTTAGTGTGGTGATGCCCCACTTCCAGGCGCTGACCACCGAGATGCTGATCGCCGACATACAGGCGACCTACGACTGGCTGGTGGCGCAGGACAATGTGAAGAAAAATAAAATTGGTTGTGTGGGATTTTGCGTGGGCGGCCGTGTAGCCTTTATTGCCAACAGCGCTGTGCCGGTAGCAGCATCCATCGCTTATTACGGCGGCGGCATGCATGGGGTTGTGGATCGCGCGGCTACCCTGCATGGGCCTCAGTTGCTGTTCTGGGGCGGAAAGGACCAGCACATCAAACCAGAGCATGTACAGACAGTGGTAGATGCATTGAAGAGCGCAGGAAAAGACTATGTGAACGTGGAATTCTCATATGCCGATCATGCATTCTTTTGCGATGAGCGTCCCTCTTATCATGCGCAGGCAGCATTGGAATCGTGGGGTATGACCAAGGCTTTTCTAAAGAACAAGCTGGGGCACTAAAAACTAAAAAGACCAAAATTGAAATTCCTAAGGGCCAAAATAGGTCCGGAGCACTATTTTTTTAATAAATACCTATATCTTTATAGGTGTAAGTGTACCCTTTTTAAAGAAAATTATGATCTCAAAAAAATACCTTTCCTTTTTATTGCCGGCTCTTATGGGCTTTTATTCATCGCAGGCGCAGATCATCAGGACCTATGCCGGTTCGGGATTTGGAGCCGGGGGAGCAGGCGGATATTCCGGCGACCACGGCCCTGCCAATATGGCCCAGCTTAACAAGTGTACCGGCGTGGCTTTTGACGGTGCGGGCAATGTATATATTGCTGACCGTGATAATAATGTAGTGCGCAAAGTGAACACACTTGGCATTATTACCACTTTTGCGGGTACAGACACTCCCGGTTACAGCGGTAACGGAAATGCGGCTGTGCTGGCCAGGTTGAATCATCCATGCAGTGTTGCATCTGATGCTGCCGGCAATGTTTACATTTCAGACAATGGCAATAATGTGATCCGGATCGTAAGCACAGCAGGCATTATCAATACTTATGCGGGCAATGATACGGCAGGTTATAGCGGAGATTCGGGACCTGCAAACTATGCTTCGCTGAACAATCCGCTGGGTATAGCCGTAGACGGCACCGGTAACCTGTACATTGCGGATGCGGGTAACCATGTGGTGCGCAAAGTAGATGGCGCAGGTATCATCAGTACTATAGCAGGTAATGGCACATATGGCTACAGCGGCGATAACGGACCGGCTGTAGAAGCGCAGCTCTCTAATCCGGTGGATGTGGCTGTAGATCCATATGGAGATGTATTTATTGCGGACATCAACAACAATGTGGTGCGCGAGCTCCTGGACTCGACCGGCGACATAGTGACCTTTGCGGGTAATGGTACGGCCGGGCATGCAGGCGATGGTGGCGACGCAACCAATGCACAACTGTTTTTCCCATCAAGCGTGTCTGTGGACAATGGAGGCAGCGTATACATTACCGACCAGGGAAATAATACGGTGCGCAGGGTAGACTCTTTGGGTAATATAAGTGTGTTTGCGGGCGTGCCGCTCACCAACGGATATTCGGGCGATAATGGCGATCCGACACTGGCACATCTCAATTCTCCCAGCGATGTAACCGCCGATGGATGGGGCAGGATATACATTGCCGACTACGGCAATAATGTGATCCGCCTTGTGACCTATGATGGCGTGGCCGGCGTATTGCCCGTAGCTTCAAAAACCGGTGTGAACGTTTATCCTAATCCGTCGAACGGGCAGTTCGTTCTGGAAGTGCCGCAGACCGGGAGCAATGCTGCAATAAGCGTAGTGGATGTTCTGGGCCGTGTGGTTGCCACCCGGAACACTGAGGAAACAAAAACACGTGCTGCTATGATCTCCTTTTCCGGCATCGCCGATGGTTGCTATGTGGTTAAGGTGAACAGCGGAACCAACAACTACTTTTTACAGGTTGTGGTAAGTAAATAATAAAACAAGAGCGGTTATAAAAGCAGTAATAGGAAACGCCGGCAGATGCGCCGGCGTTTTCAGTTGTTGATATTGAAGTTCTTTTTACCACAGATGTACGCGAAGACTATCCGGCAGGTACATTTTATCACCGGGCTTTATGCCGAATGCTTCATAAAATTCGGGTACATTCGGCATCGGGCCGTTCACGCGGTACTTGGCTGGTGAGTGCACATCGGTGTGCAATTGGTTGGCGATCTTTTCGGGGCGCTCGGCCATAAGCCAGCCCAGCGAATAGCCCAGGAAGAAGCGCTGCAACGGTGTCAGACCGCTGATCTTTTCACCTTTCTTATAGGATTCTGTTTTTTTGAAAGCATCAAGGCCAATGAGTATGCCGCCCAGGTCTGCGAGGTTCTCGCCAAGGGTTGCCGCTCCATTAATATGCATAGTGTCGAGCGGTATCATTTTATTGAATTGTTGTACCAGCACATCTGCGCGGCGCACGAACTGGATGGTGTCTTCCACTGACCACCAACTGCACAAATTTCCGTGCTCATCAAATTTGCGGCCCTGGTCGTCAAATCCATGGGTGATCTCGTGGCCAACGGTAGATGCAGCGGTATAGCCATACACCAGCGCATCGTCCAGCTCTGCATCCAGGTATCCGGGCACGGTCATCATGGCGGCCGGGAGTGTTATCTCATTGTTCGATTCGTTGTATTGGGCATTGTAAGTCTGCGGTGTCATATCCCATTCGTCACGGTCCACCTTCTGGCCCAGCTTGTTAAGCTGGTAGTTGTTCCACCATTGGTTGGCGCGCATCATATTGAGGACAAAAGGGCCGCGGTCTATTTTCAATGCGGAGAAGTTTTTCCATTTGTCCGGGTAGCCAACTTTTTTATTTATGGCCATTAGCTTGTGAATGGCTTTCTGCTTTGTGCTATCTGCCATCCACGTTAGTTTTTCTATACGGGTCCTATATGCACTACGGACATTTTCTACTATAACCTCGTAGCGTGCTTTGGCTGTAACGCTGAAGTACTCTTTTACGAAAAGCTGGCCCAGCGCCTCTCCCATGGCACCTTCCTCTGCTTCTAGGGCGCGGCGCCAGCGTGGGCGCTGCTCTTGTGCGCCATGTATGGTCTTTGCGTAGAAATTAAAATTGGCATCTACGAATGGTTTGCTCAAATAGCCTGCGAAGGCAGAAACCAGCCGCAATGACATATAATCTTTGAGGGTTTGTATGTCGGTAGCAGAAACAACCTTGCCTAGTGCGGAGTAGAATTCCGGCTGGCCGACAATGGCGCTGTCAATATGTTTTACTCCCATCAGGCCGAGGTATTTAGGCCATTCTATGCCGGGAGATAAATTACGGAGGTTTGAGATAGCGATCTTGTGATAATTACTGTAAGGGTCCCGCAGGTCTTCCAGCTTCCGCGATGATCCTGCGAGTGTGGTTTCCATGGCGAGGATGGCAGCCGCTTTGCGGTCGGCTTCTTTGCTGTCTATACCCATGAGCTGGAAGACAGAGGATATATACAAGGGATATTGTTCGCGTACCCTGGCTGTGCGTTTTTCTGTACTGAAATAATAATCGCGGTTGGGCATTCCAAGTCCGCCCTGCATCATGTTGTACGCATAAACATCGCTACGTTTCGGATCCTGCGACACGCCTTCGTCAAAAAATACATTGGCGCCATAGGTGTGCATGCGTGCGGCCTGTGTCATGACATCTTCACGGGTCTTTACCGCGGCGATCCTGTTAAGCTCTTCGCGCAAAGTTTCGATGCCATTTTTTTCGATAGAAACGGTATCCATGGCGCTGTACCAGAAGTCGCCGATCTTTTTTTCATTTCCTTTTGCATCACTTTTTGCAACGGCATCCTCATTTATTTTCCTCAGCCGGGCGTGCAATTCTTTTTGCACCAGCTCGCCAATACCCCACGAAGTTTCATCTCCGGGTATCGGGTTGTTTTTCATCCAGCCATTATTGGCGTAGGCGAAAAAATCATCGGCCGGGCTAATTGTTGTATCGAGGTCGCGGCGCAGTACGTCTTCCTTCACTGAGTTTTTAGTATCGGGCTGATTGCAAGCAGCGACAGCGGATAATGCGATTATGGCGCTGATGAGCTTTTTGTTCATATTTTTATTTTAAATTAGTTGGTAAAAGTAGTTGCTTTTAGTTTGTTTTATGTACCCCTAAATGGGGAATTTTGAAAGCGATGCCTATATACATACGTGGATCTGACCGGAAGTCTTAGACAATGGGTGCTAATCCTGCTACAAATGAACTGGCGGCATTATTTTGCAGATAAAGGAAGGATATCCTCATGCAATGCATGACGCATGACAACCGAAATACAGGAAATGGTGAAATACCTGTCTTCGAAGGATATTTTATCAATGTTCCGTAGTAAATTTATACCTGTTTAAAGTAACCCGAAGAACTTACCGCCTTATGAAAAATAGTTTCCTTTTAGCTTTTATCACCGTATTACTATGCTGCTCTTCGTGCAATAACGACAAAGTATTGAAAGGGGAGGGTGTTGCTGATATTATTACGCCAAAGGTTGGGTCGTTCAATATTGTTCAGGCTGAGCTGCCGCTGAAAATGTCGATAACGATTCGGAAAGGAGCGGCAACATCTATCAAGTTCAGAGGATTTTCTAACCTGCTATCGCATATCAAGACAAAGGTGGAAAACAATATACTATTCATTACTTCTGACCTTGACGGTCATGTGCGTCTTGACAGTAAGGATGTTGTAGCAGAAGTAGTGATGCCGGAGTTAAAAGAACTCTATCTCTCGTTTGACGCTAATGCGGAGATCCACGGCAGTATTACCGGAAATGATTTTAAGACCACTGTGAACGGCAACAGTGTTGTCAGTATTGATGACATCAACACCGATAAGTTTTCTTACAAGGTAACGGGCAACGGGAGCCTTGATGTGTACAAAGGAACAGCAAGGCTGGCGATGTTTTCGGCGGATGGGGAAAGTAAGATCCGGGCCTTCTCTTTGCAGGCTACCGAGGCCAGTGTGTCGATGAAAGGCCAGGGAAAGTGCGAGATCAGCGCAACTAAAAAACTAACTACCAGCATTGGGGCATCCTGTGCATTGAAATACAAGGGTCATCCGGAGGTTACAAAAGATCCGGAAGGGGGCACTATTTATAATGACAACTAATGCGTGACCCAGTGCCAAAAAAAAGCAGTGCTGAACGCACTGCTTTTTTTAATTGATCTTGTATAAACCAACTTACTTTTTCAGAACGGGAGTTGCACTTGGCTTTGCAGACATTGTCGCCGGCGCAGCATTTACCGTTGGTTTCGGCGGTGGAGCATCAGTCTTGGCAGTAGGGTGCTGTACTGGCCTTATTTTTTTCGGTGCCGGCGCAGCTTGTGTGGTTGTGCTCTGAACTGCAGGCACCGGATGTTGTACTGGTCTTATTTTTTTTATGTTGGCAGGGGCAACGGGTTTTCCTTCTTTAGCCGCAGGTTTTGCAGCATCCTGTGCAAACGCGCAGGCACTGAAGATCATTGCCGTGAGCACAAGGGTGAATTGTTTTTTCATAAGTTTTTCGTTTGTGGATGATTAAAAGAATGTCGTTGTAAATATAAGGCATATGTTTAAACGCTTGTTTGTATCTTTTGTAAGAAAATCTTAAAATGTAATAGGTGGTTGAAGAGCTTACTGTGCCGTATTTGCGTTTTAATTCTATTTTTATCGGAAATTCTCCTGTTATGCGGTCGATAAGTATTCTTGCGTGTTTTATTTTCCTTTTTTGCTGTGACGCAGGTGCGCAATTATATAACCCCGTACCACGACCTGTGAAGGTTTCGGATCTGAATGATAATGAGTACCGCAGTAAGGCCAATAACTACTATTGGGGAAACCGGACGCCCGACCTGGCTTACTGGCAGCAGGATGTGCAGTATAAGATGTATGCCCGCATGAATGAAGAGAACAATGAGATACAGGGCGCCGAAGAACTTACCTATTGGAATAATTCACCGGACACATTGACCTATGTATATTTTCATCTGTATCAGAATGCCTTCATAAAAGGGTCTCATTTGCACGACCTTGAGATGGCTAACCATATGAAGCCGCATATGGGCAAGAAGGAAGCCGCGGGGCTGGGCATAGTGCTGGATAAGATAACCGCTGACGGGCAAAGTGTGAAGACGGAACTTGATAACACAATAATGAAAGTGTATCTGCCGTCGCCACTGTTACCCGGGAGTAAGGTGGTGATAAAAATGAACTTTAATACCTATTATGACAGGGGAGCTACCCGTCGCAGAATGCAGATGTATAATGCCTGGGGTTTTATGCATTACAACGGCTGCCAGTGGTTCCCGAAAATATGTGTGTATGACCGTGCACATGGCTGGGATACCTACCAGCATCTGAACCGCGAGTTTTACGGTGATTTTGGATTGTATGATGTTACACTTGATTTCCCATCGAATTATATACTGGAGGCAAGCGGTGTGCTGAAGAACAGGAAAGAGGTGCTGCCCGACACGCTTAGAGAGAAACTGGACATTAAGAATTTCGCCGGCAAAAAATGGAATGAGCCGCCATCCACTATTACCCCATACAAGAAAGGAGAGCGGAAGCAATGGCATTTTGTGGCGAACAATGTTCATGATTTTGCATTTACCGCAGATCCGTCATTCCGCATAGGAACCGCCTACTGGAAGGGGGTTGAATGTGTAGCTGTTGTACAGGAGCCGCACGCATCGGGCTGGCAGAATGCACCTGATTATATGACCAGGATCATCAAAGCATTTTCAGAGACCATAGGTATGTATTGCTATCCGAAGATAGTAGCTGCGGATGCACAGGATGGTATGGAGTACCCTATGATAACCATGGACGGCGGGAGTGAGCCCGGCTACAGGGGCCTGCTGGTGCATGAAATAGGGCACAACTGGTTTTACGGGCAGGTGGGCAGTAATGAAACATACCGGGCGGCGATGGATGAAGGTTTCACGCAATTCCTTACTGCATGGGGACTGCGACTAATAGATGGAGATACCCAGATGACGGTTAAATCCAAGTCAGCGTATAAGAGACATTTTACAGAGCCTATACTAGTGATAGACAGGTCGATACTGAACAGCTATACCATGAACCAGCTCAACAAAACCGAGCTGCCGCTGAATACTCATTCCGATGATTTTCATAGTGCGCTTGGTCAGGGCGGAGGGTATGGTACTGTTTACTACAAGACAGCCTCCATGTTGTATAACCTGCAGTATGTGCTGGGAGATTCGCTGTTTGAGGCAACAATACAGCACTATTTTGAGCAATGGAAATTTGCGCATCCGTATTTCGAAGACTTCCGTGCATCGGTGATACAGTTTACGCACATAGACCTTTCGTGGTTTTTTGATGAATGGTTTGAATCGACAAAGACGCTTGATTACGGAATCGGCAGTATACGCAAAGTTCGTGGCACTGATGAGTATGATATTAAGTTCCGCCGGAAGGGTGAAATGCAGATGCCGCTGGACTTCACAGTTACCTCAAAGGATGGCGCCAGCCACAGTTTCTATATCCCGAATACCTGGTTTGAAAAGAAGACAACTGCAACTACTCTGCCCCGCTGGTATGGCTGGGGCAAGCTGAACGAGGAGCATACAGCACGTGTGCATGTGCCGGGAGGGATAAGAAATGTAGTGATCGATACTACGCAACGTCTGGCAGACAGGGACATGCTGGACAATTATAAGAGCCGGGGCCTGTGTATAAGCCCGCTAGCAATAAAGGCTAAGCTGGATGGCGGACTCGCAGCAGCCACTGACCGGAAGAAATACCGGCTGGATGTAAGACCGGATCTATGGTGGAACCCGATAGACGGCGTAAAAGCAGGTGTGCACTTCGAAGGTGATTATATGTTTACGCTGAATAAAATTGATGCGACTATATGGTGGAATACTCATGGGCTGCAGAAGCGTATTTACAAAGCGAACATGGGACAGGGCGCGTATCTGCATTATGCGCCGGTGAACTATTCGGTCAACTACATAACACCGCTGACACGCAATATGCCTAAGGTGCAGGTGCAGCTCAACAGCCGCTACCTTGATGGCTTATGGTATCACAGACTAGGATTAAACTGGCTGGCTACTGAGAACAACACACTGCAGTTTTATGCGCAGACGATGTGGCGACCAACGAGCTATGATTTTAACTACCTGACCGATCCGGCAGACTGGAGCAGTGTTCCCGGCAGGAAAAATAATTCGCTTAATGCTCAATGGGCACACCGCTACAGCTATTTTAACGGCGCGGGCCGCTACACTTTCAGCTTCCGCGCTCCATTCATGGAGAAGGATGAGCTGCCGTTTACTTATGCGTATGCTCAAATAGAGTCGGTGAATGATAATTATATTGGAAGGTTAAGAGTGAGAACACGGATCTTCGGCCGGTTTGGGCTGGGTAATCAATTGCCCTACGAGAGCGCGCTGTACATGGCCGGGGCCAATCCCGAAGAGCAAATGGAGAATAAGTATACACGCAGTATAGGTTTGATGCCAACTGAATGGGGCGGGATATCCCGCTATGACGTTAATCATTTTCAGTATGGCGGAGGGTTGGGCCTTCGTGGCTATGCAGGGTATTTTGCACCTGATATGCATAACGGAAACCAGATGGAATCGTACCGGGGACGTAGTGGTGCATCTGCAAATGTGGAAGTTGACCTGGAGAATTATATGCCCTGGCGGCCCCGGTTATTGCGTAACTGGCTGCACGCAAATGTTTACGCATTCGGTGATGCGGGTATCATGGAGATGAGTTATTTCAACGCCCCGTACCATTATTTCACAATACCGAGCACTGTATGG
>CANJQU010000135.1 GCA_947476485.1 Chitinophagaceae bacterium | reverse complement strand
ATTTTGCCATTGAACAGTATAGTGTGATTGAAGATGACATTGCCCCGTGAATCGAGTACGACATTAGCTTTTGGATCAACCAGGTTACTGCGGTCTTTATAGCTGATGATGTATTCATCGTAATTGGGTAGTAGAAGCGCCTGGCCTGGCGGGGTCTTTGGGTCTTGTAACGAAGAAGAAAACCAATATTCCTGCTCACCTATTTTCTCTGAAATAAATTCGGTGGCGATCATTTTTAAGGCGGCTTTTGAATCGGTCATTGTCAGGCCCGACCACCATGCAAAATCCTGTAGTGTGGCGGGGCCATGACTGGTGAAATATTGTTTGGCCAATTTGGCCAGCGCTTCTTCCCGGCTTAAGGTCTTCGCGGGTGGTACACGTTCTTCCAGCAGGGCATAGGTGAACTGCTTACCTGTCCTTGGGCCGCTGCAGACAATGCCGTCCAGTTCTGCCCGCATCATCAGGTGAATAAGTCGCAGTTCATTTGTGGCAATACCGGCTTTCTGGAACACCGGGATAAGTTGGTCTCTTGTTAGGTGTTTGCCACCGGAAAGAGCTTTGGTGAGCACCTTGTTGCTTCGCTTAAAAATCGTATCGTCAAGTGAGCATTGCCGGTATCCAAAGGCGCACTGCGCTTTCACCCTTGGCGCAGATAATGCCAACAGCCAACGAATGTCTCCAGGCGCTACAAAGTGCCAGGTGGGCCGCATCAGGTGGGTGCGGAGGATTGTTCCGTTGTTAAATGCACCCTCTATATCGTTGTCGGTGTTATTATCGAGCCGGAGACCGAGCGCCCATTTAGCCGCTGCAAAATCCTGCGCCTGAACTGCACCCATGTATCTTACTACATCTGCGGCATCAGTAAAGTGCCGTGCGGACAAATGTTGATTATAGAGCCTGTATCTTATAATGCCGGAACTGTTCATTTGTGGCGTTTAGTTTAGAAAATTAGCGCTTTCCGAAGTGGTATACAAGAGTTGGCTGAAACTTCAATTTTCCTGCGCGTTGGTATAACCTCGGGTTCCTGTTGCTTTTTTCACGCCCAGGCGGTGGGATACATCAAATGCCAAAGGACGCTGTAACCAGCGAAACGGGGATAGGCCGAAAATGTGAAAGGAGGCAGATGGGTGTTACCTGATAAAGCCGATCCGGTAATTTGCGAATACAGTTTCAAGACAGGCACGGACGGCATCAAAAATTAGTGATTTTACAATGGCAGTTTTTAGCACGTTACCGGAGGAACCCGTGTTTGATGAGATACGTGAGGGCCGTATTCAGGAAGTGACAACAATGCGTTGCGAAACATCGTAGAATTTTTTGCAAATCTTCAAGTAGTCTGAGTACAATGCCGGTTTTGAAATAAACTCACAGGCGCCAAAATCCAGGCAAATCTTCTCATCTTTTTCTGCCGTTGATGTTGAGAAAATAACAACGGGAATATGCATGTGTCGAAAATCGTTTTTGAGTATGGCTAGCGTTTCCGCTCCGTTTAACAGGGGCATATTGAGGTCAAGAATGATCAACGTTATTAACCGCGGATCTGTTTTGACCAGGTAGTTGATAACGGAAATGCCATCGTTCAATACCGCTATCACATCTGAATGTCCTAATTCAGCAAACGCCTGTTGAAAAATGGTCTGATCGTCAAAATCGTCATCTGCATATATTATCCGCGGTTGCCCCATACTCAATGATTTTAATAAATTTCACAATATTCAGGAGCTGATCTTCACTATGGAGCGATCAAAAAGCAAAAAGAAAACGCAAGTATTAAACGATCTTGTTTACCAGCCAACGCAACATTAGTAAGCGGGGCTTAGCCTGAATTTTTGCTTTAACAGAAGACTATCGGGGTATTAGAAAGAAATGACCAAAATAGAAAGGTGCTACTCCACTAAAGATAAGATAATACCTGCCCGTAACCAAATTTAATTATATTTCTGAAAAAGAATCATAAACCTGGCGCCGGGGCTCCATACATGGATATGCGAAAAAAGCTGGCATCGATAAATGCAGGATTATGCCATAAACGAAGTCGGTGATTGGAAACGTTTGTGTAGCAAATCCTGAATGTTTTTATATACATTTACTCAAACTATTCATCGATTTGCAGCCTGTACTTTCTATAAAAAATGTTGCGAAATCCTATGGCCCTATACAGGCTTTGAAAGGGGTTTCTTTTGATGTACCTGAGGGGAGTGTATTTGGTGTGCTTGGCCCCAATGGCAGCGGTAAAACAACGCTGCTGGGTATTGTGCTCGATGTGCTGCTGGCTAACAGCGGGACATTCACCTGGTTTGACAACATGCCGCACGATGTGGCCCGGAGGCAAATAGGTTCATTGCTGGAAACTCCGAATTTCTACCATTATTTATCTGCATTCAACAACCTGGAAATAACAGCGGCCATCAGGGGGAAAGGCGTTGATGACCGCGACCGTGTGTTGAAGCAAGTGGGGTTGTTTGAGCGTAAAGATTCTAAATTCCAGTCGTTTTCGCTGGGGATGAAGCAGCGGCTGGCGATAGGCGCAGCGTTGCTGGGCGGGCCGAAAGTGCTGGTGCTGGATGAGCCAACCAACGGACTTGACCCTGCAGGAATTGCAGAGATCAGGGAACTGATACGCACGCTTAATAAGGAAGGGATAACTATTATTATTGCGAGTCACCTGCTTGACGAGATCGAAAAAGTGTGTACGCATGTGGCGATATTAAAGAAAGGAGACCTACTGCTTAGTGGTCCGGTGGATGAAGTGCTGGTAAGTGAAGACCAGGTAGAAGTACGGGCCGGGGATATGGTTGCATTGCAGGATGCTTTACAAACTATGAGCGGAGTAAAGAGGATACGGCTAAACGACAATACACTGCAACTGGCTTGTGACGCAAATACCGGCACTGTGCAGGTGAACGAATTCTGTATCAGCAAGGGAATTACGCTTTCGCATTTGCTGTTGCGAAAGAAAAGCCTGGAAAGCAAGTTTATTGAGCTTACAAACTAACTTGCCGGTGGCAGGCAGGTGTGGAAGTATGCGAATTTGAAATTCTCGTTTAGAGTCGGGGATTTACCATTGCTAAAAATAGTATTCAAAATTTTTTATGATAGGATTGCTGGAGATCGAATGGCTTAAAATAAAGCGTTACCGTACCTTCTGGATACTGGTTGGGCTGTTCCTTGCGTTGCTGCTGCTATGGAACTACGAGGCTGCGCAGGGGAATATCAATATCGGTGGAGGAAAAAAGAGCCATGGCATGAGCATCGTCAACTCAGATTATTCTTTTCCGCTGGCGTGGGGGAGCACAGGCTATTGGGGAAGCATTTTTATTATGTTTATTTCCATTGTCGTTATTATTCTTACTACTAACGAGTTTGCCTATCGCACACACCGGCAGCATGTTATTGACGGCTGGACGAAAATGAATTTTTTCCATGCCAAGGTAATGCTGGTGGTTGTGCTCAGCATAGCAAGTACATTGTCCGTAGTATTGGTTGGTTCAATACTTGGCTGGATGCATTATCATTCGTTTGCCGGTTTTTTCGGAGAATTCAAGCTGCTTGGATATTTCTTTTTACTGTCGCTGGATTACCTTGGCTTTGCGCTGTTCCTTGCCCTGCTCATACGCAGAAGCGGCCTGGCGATCGGTTTATTTTTATTGTACGCTATGTTCCTGGAGACCATACTATGGGTGATCATCAATAACTACTCACCTGATAATAAGCCACTCGGGGGGCTTCTGCCGCTACAGGCCGGAGATTCGTTGCTGCCTTTTCCTTATCCGCCAATGGTAAAAATGTTGAGCGAGGGCACTCCGTCGTTGCCTATGACAACGTATGCACTCGTGACCTGCGGATGGTGCCTGATCTATTATTTTGCGGGGCGCGCTATGTTGCTTCGGCGGGATTGGTAGCGGGGTATTTATTTTGGTTATTTTCAATTAAGAAAAATTGAAAATCAAGAAGCAGGCACAGGTTCATTAAATGCGTAATAAGAACACATTTAACAACTATCCACCCCCACGACTATTATTATTTCTGAATGTTGCTTAAATTTGCGCATGCTTACAGGGAAAGAATTGATATTGGCAACAAAACCGTTTGCTAAAGAGATACGGTGGAGAAGCTGGTATACTACTATTACTTCATTTTTTTTACTCATCGGCAGTATCTACTGCACCATGCCTTTTTTGCCTAAGTTTCTTGGCTTGCCACAGGGGGGCGCTATAGCGTTTCGTATTGCTGCCAGTGTCTTTGCTGCAATGATGTTGTCGCGTGTGTTCATCATCTTTCATGATTACCAGCACCATACCATATTAAGAAATGCGCCGATCGCCAATGTGATGTTTACCATATTCGGCGTGTATATGATCACGCCGCCTAACATCTGGAAGCGGTCGCACGATCACCATCACAACCATAATGCGAAATTGTTCAGTGCAAGTATTGGCTCCTTCCCCATCATGACCAGGCAGAAATTCATGGAGGCGAGCAAGAATGAAAAAATGGTGTTCCTGGCCATTCGCCACCCCATAAATATGTTCTTTGCTTACTTTACTACGTTCATGTTCGGAATGTGTATACAGTCGTTTATCAGCAGCTTCCGGAGGCATTGGGATTCACTGGTAGTGCTGATATTGCATGTTGGTATTGCGGTATTCCTGTTTATCTATTACGGCTGGTTCACGTGGTTCCTTACATTCTTCTTACCGTTCTTTCTTTCCCAGATGCTGGGGTCTTACCTGTTCTACGCCCAGCATAATTTTCCCGGTGTTGTATTCAGGAAGAATGTTGAATGGAGCTATACAAATGCTGCATTGGAATCTTCGAGCTTTATGAAGATGCCGCCGTTCCTGCAGTGGGTGACCGCGAATATCGGCTTCCATCACATACATCACCTCAACTCAAAGATTCCTTTTTACCGCTTACCCGAAGCCATGGCTGCGATACCAGAACTGCAGCAAGCAAAGGTAACCACCCTAAGACCTAGCGATATTGCTGCCTGCCTGCGTCTTAAGGTTTGGGATGCGGACCAGAACAGGATGATCGGTTTTGATGAAATGGACGAGAACGGAGGAAACCTGGCTGGTGCGTAAATAGATTTTCCACAACGTATTCAATTATTGCAAGATGATCTTGCGAAACGTTTTGAGACAATTTCCGGAGATATCGATGAAATAAATTCCGCGACTGTATGTACTCACATCTATTTGTGTAGTTGTCACATTCTCTACATTCTTATCCAGTACCTTACTGCCGGAGATGTCGGTAAGGCGAATACGCACATTACCTTTTATAGTTGATGGTATTTGTATCGTTAGCAAATTGGTTGCAGGTACCGGCATTATGAGTACCTGCTCCGGATCTTCGGGACCGGCAGCCAAACCAGCAGGTGTATAAGCCTCTGTGTGTAATTTGGCAATAAATGGCGTAAAGGTAAGCGGAACTACCGGGACAGTGATCCCATCTAAATGATAGTCTGAGCTATCGTAAATATTGCCGGTGACCCAAACGTCATTACCGTTGCCAGTGATATTTCGTGATGAAATGGTGTTGCCGGAGATCAGCTTCACCCAATTCACAACGCCTGCGGGGGAGTAGTTAACAATACCCCCCTTTGTGTGGGATAGGTCGTTGGGAGTCACTACACCATTTCCCCAATCCACATAACCCCTTATCTCGGCAAACACACTTAACGAGGAATCCGGCATGGCAACAGCATGGCAATTATTATCTGCCCGTGCATCTCCTGCTAGTGTGTCCTTAAGTTGAGTGACCCAAGAGATATTTCCAGAGCTGTCGAGCCTTGAAACGAGGTAGTCGTAAACCCATGCGGGATGATGGAGAAAGAAGCCACCCAGTGAAAATGTGTCGAAGATCTTGCCGGAATAATAAATGATGTTGTTATCAGCCACTGTCAACTGCCGCTCCGGGCATGTTACATCGGACATGAGATGGTGCCAAGCATAGGTGCCATCGCCCCGGTATTTTACAATATATACAGGGTAGGGTATACCTGTGGTGGACACAATATGGCCATTGAAGTCGATACCGGAAAAAGCGCAACCGCCGGCGAGGTATATGTTTCCAGTCTCATCCACCGCAATGGATGTAGTATAGCTTCTGAATGGCTGGGTAAGGACATCTGTACGTTCGCCGGTAGCAATATCGAACTTGCTGATATGGGTAACCATGTCGGAATCAATTAAGGCGTAAAGGCCATTATTTGCGATGGTGAATGCGGTGGAACTACCCGTGATCTTAGCCCATGCACAAGTGAGGCTGCCGCTATTGAACTTGGCGACAAAGTAGGGTGTTGTTGATGATGGGGTGGGGTTTACGAATGAAGGCCCACCGGGGAAGTTCACCGAATCATAATATTGCCCGGATACGTACCAGTTACCATCAGCATCGGCTTTCGCGTAGGCGAGGTACAGTTTCCCGGTAATGGTGGCAGAGCTTCCGGGCAGGCCCGCGTTATTGTATTCAGTAAGTTTATAATTCCCGAAATAAAATGACGAGTAATTCATCGCCAGGTTTTGTAGCATTCCCCATAGTGCTCCCGTTGTCGATGCAGCGGCTACGTGTTGGTTAGGAGCCATATTTCCGGCGAGGATATCGGCTGTGTCGGCCTTTCCCAAACTCCACATGGCGTTTAGCTGGGCAGATGATGCCGTAAAGGCAAAGAGTGCAATTATGGCAATGGCAAATTTCTTCATGATAGGGATTTCAACATTAAAACAATAATTAAAAGCTTGTTGCAATAATAGACGGTTACAAATATAAAAAGGGTTGGAAAAATCCACGGCCGTAAATGCGGAGCGGATTAAATTTCCAAAGGAAAGGGTACTGGCATAGTTTTTTACTGTTAGTAATATTAAAATACATAACTCAAACACAAACCATGAGAAACATTGTAAAAATAACCAGTTGCGTATTGCTGGTTGCACTTTATTCGTGCAATGGCAATAAAACGGATGATAACACCAAGTGTGCATATACCAGTGCAAATGCGTCTAAAACCGCTGCGGCTCTGGCAGATACGATGATAGACGGCACAAACGATAGCCTGAACATGAGTTTAGCGGCAACTGAAAATAGCGAACGAGAATCTTCAGCGGCGGAGAACAAGAATGTGAAAAGCGGCAAAAAGGTAGTTGTAAAAATGCCCGAGGAGCCATCTTCCGGCGTAAAGCTAAATATCACAAGTTCGGCATTTACAAACAACAGTGTGATACCAGTAAAATATACTTGTGACGGCGAAGGTCTGACCCCGCCACTCAATTTTGGTGCGGTTCCTGCAGGTACAAAATCTTATGCACTTATCATCCATGACTATAATGCTACTCCAGACCGTGGATTTACCTATTGGATCATCTGGAACCTGGATACGGCGGGGTATCTGCCGGAAAATTTCAGGAGTAGTCATCAAAGCATGAATGCAGCCAAACAATACGGCTATACTCCCATCTGTTCAAAGGCCGGAGATCATAAATATCACTTCATAGTTTATGCGCTTGATACCCGTATGGTGCTGGGAAAAACCACGACAAAGGCGATGATAGAAAGTGTGATGAAGAACCATATTCTTGGTAAAGGTGAGATAGTGGGATTGTATAATAAGAGGCTGGAGTAACCAGATGGAGCATGTTATATCTTGCGTGATGCAGGTCCGATAAAATGATTGCGTGATGAAACGGCCCAGGTGCATGATGGATTATTCGCTCTGCTTAACTGTAAAGAAGCGCCAGGCCGCCCCCAAAGTGAACAGATATTGCGAGGCAATAGCGGTGCCATTCACATATTGATAAAGCGGCAGTTCACTAAGGGCATAAAAAGAGAAATCGCCAAAGCTGTAATTTAGCTGTGGGGCTATTGCGATCTTTTTGCTTCCGAAAGAATTAACATCAATATTGTAACGGGCAAGCATATCATCAGCGCTTTTGTCGGCTTGAAATCCATCGATCCATTCCCCCTTCAATTGCAGTGTTACGCCGAGTTTTTTCAAAATAGTTTTACTGGCAAACAAGCTCACGCTCCCGTAGTTACCAAATTTTTCGCCTAATGGATTCCATCCTTTCCTGATGTATAGGGAGGTGACAAAAATCCGGAATTTCTTCTCAGGATATCCTCTGAATGCAAATGCATAAAATATAAAATCGTTAGACCCGGTTGTCGGCATTACCGCAGGAGGCTTAGGTGTAAAAAAATTTTTGCCTTTGGGGTCTGTATATACAACTGTAGAATCCAGGTATTTCCCCAAGGGGATCTTGTAGCCAAGGCCAATAGTTATTTCATCCCTTTTCTTTTCGGTGTTATGTTCATAGACTTTGTACCGGGGGAAAATGATCAGGTCAGCAATTCCTTTCGATTCCTCTTTGTCTTTTTTATTTATGGCTATTTGAGTTTTATTGAAAAAATAACCGGATTCAATGGACATTGTAAGACGATCGGTTACGCCATAGGCAATACGTGTGTACAAGTACTTCGTATTGAAATTACTAAGGAAGTCCATTGTCGGTTTATCGCCTTTAAGGAATTTGTGGCTATTAACGTATTGAAAGTTCATCGCCACCTCCGCCTGTTGTTCAGATAGCACACCTTGTGATGTACCACCCGCAATAGGGCTGCCGCTGCCACCAGAACAGCAACCCTGTGCTAAAATATTATTTGAAAACAAAATGGAAAAAACCAGAAACAGGAGGTTCTTCATAAACGTCTTTGTGGTTTAGTCTACGATCGTAAATTTGGCAGCCTGTCTATCGTTGCCTGCAACTAATTTCACGAAATAGATACCGGCAGAAAGTTTATGGTCAAGATCCAGCTCTAATGAATGAGGCCCTGAATACTGCCCGCCGAGCGTCAATATCTGCACATTTTTGCCAACGGCATCGCAAACCTCAATATTTACATTAGCTGGATAGGCTAAACTGTAGCTAATTGAAATTTTATCTTTTGCAGGATTTGGGAAGAGAGAAAGTGCGCCGGCAGAATTTGAAACATTGCCAATACCAGATGTTGCATTAATGGCAGTAGTAATAGCGTTGGTAATAGCTGTCCCGTTGTTTGAACCATTTAGCTCGCTATAATAAATATGATGATCACTTCCGCCCAACACAGCAACATGCGGCATTCCATAACCCCCAAAATTGTTCTGATCGATCACGTTCCCGGCATTGTCAAAATATGTCATCCCGGCAGGGCCAATACTGTTTGCTGAAGCCCAGGCAGATAGTGCAGAACAGGTATTGTTACCTTCATCATCTGCCAGCCAGTATATAACTTTGCCCGGGTGAGTGGTTGCGAAACCCGCGACGGCATCATAACCTGCTTTTGCATCACTGATACAAGTTGCACAGGGCATAACCCAAACGAGTACAATAACTTTACCCGCATCAAGTTCTGTAAACAAAGACCGGTTTGCACCGGTGCAGTCTGTGGCTGTAAAATCAACAGCAGTTTGGCCCGAAACCATTATTTGGTTCAACAGCATGAAAGCTATACCAGTCAATATTCTTTTCATATCGCAACTTTTACAAAGGAGGCATACAATGAAGCAAAATTAATATTATTATCACGGCATTACCAATCTGATTTATTCATTAAGAATAAATCACTTTTCTGAAATCCGCGTCATTTATAAGTGTTAATTTTAAATCAGGCATTCATTAAGTAGGGATTTGTGCCTAAATTTGGTCTCTTGTGAAACGCTTATTAGTAGTTATATTATCTGTCATGTATATGGCCAGCGCCACCGGCGCTACGGTGCATATGCATTATTGTATGGGTAAATTCATGAGTGCGAGCTTCATTGAAAAGGATGAGGATAGCTGCGAAATTAAATGCTGTGAGAAGAAAAGCCGGCAAAAGGACTGCTGTAAAGACGAACATAAAACAGTAAAGACGAGTGACCACCAGCTTGCGAAGGCATCGTTTGACCTCCCGCTTTATCAACCCGCTTTACCGATACTTGCATATTTTGAGCGTGTAAGCAGACCTTTTCCAACATATAGCAAGCTTGCCGAAAAGGCTCATTCTCCGCCGTCTTTATGGCGAACCT
>CANJQU010000134.1 GCA_947476485.1 Chitinophagaceae bacterium | reverse complement strand
ATAAAATGTCCATGTTCCATCGCCGTACTCTCCATGTATGTACCGGGCTTCATTAGCCTTCTGAAATTCTCCCATTATCAGCACGCCCGGCTTTATTACCCCTTTGCGGAATGCCGTCGTCTGGCCCATAAAACCTCTTACGGTATCTTTGTGATTTTGGCAAAGCATTGCTGCCGCCGGGTAAAATTTTGCCGGAAAAGTAGCCAGCACAAAGTAATCGCTGTCTTTCACAAAATACCGGTAATTGGTGTTGTCGATATTGGAATACTCGTACTCCATGGGGTTTGTAGAAACCGTGAAATTCCGGAAGGCGAAACACCTGGAAAAGTCGAGCTTAGCGGCGGCATTAGGGGCAATTTTATCACCGTCAAAAGGCGTATCGCATATGTCGGTTCCTTCTGCGGCAAGCGCTATATCATACGTATCGGTCGCCGAACACATTGCAAACAGGTTGCCGCCACCGGATACGAAGTCCCGTATCTTTTTCACTACTGCAAGCTCCATCTGTGACACCTTCTTAAAACCATTTTTTGCAGCAGTGGCCTCGGCGGCATTCTTATCATTTATGTACCAGCTCGCATTGCGGTAATTGCCCCAGAATTTTCCATACTGTCCCGTGAAGTCTTCGTGATGCAGGTGCAGCCAGTCATACTTGTCGAGGCCTCCGGCAAGCACCTCATTTGCATATAACTTATCAAACGGGATATCGGCGTAGGTGAGCGCCAGAGTAACGGCATCATCCCACGGCTCTTTATTCAGCGGAGTGTACACTGCTATCTTAGGCGGCTTTTCGAGCTTTATTATTTCGCCATTGAAACGCGCGTCGGCGATCTTTTTCACAATAGCGTCATAATCTGCATTGGATATCTTTTTATATGCCACCCCTTTCTGTGCACACAAACTTTCGAGATCGCGGGTATACTCCATCACAAAACTGCCCCCCTTGTAGTTAAGCAGCCAGTAAACAGGCTTACTGTCTTTTAATGTTGCAAAAGCAATACCGTACGCCTTGAGATGATTCGTTTGCCTGCGTGCATCCATGGGTATCAGCAGCTTAGTTGCCCGCGCGCCTGTGGCACACAGTACAAATAATATGCAAGCCGAAATTAGCCGTAATCCCATTCCTCAAGATAACAAGTATTGATGCAAAGTACAAGGAACACCACGGGTTAACACCTTAATAACGGCGCCCCATTTTTTTAAGAATTAAAGCAGGTTTTAAATTCACTATTCTTTCCTTTATTTTTAAAAAATAATTCCCGGCATATGAAACGCTGGCCATTGCATAAAGCCTACTTCTGGGAGACAGCTCCATTTTTCCGTATCCTGCTGCCTTTTGCCGGAGGCATCTTTTGCTATGACCGGCAATGGCTGGCATTTCCCGGCATCGCATTGCTCACCATGATCTGTGCGGTGTTTCTTTTGTTCGCGGCTATAACATTTATACGAAGACGATCATACCCGGCCATCAGTCTGCTGTTGTCCACAGTCATTCTGTTTTCCGGTGGCATAGCTATTTCTTATTTCACTGATGCACGAAATAATGATACCTGGTTTGGGAATAGCATCAATGAAAGCAATGCCTACCTGGTGCGGATCACAGAGGCGCCGGCTGAAAAGGAAAGCTCCTGGAAAGTGCCGGTGAAGGCTATTCGCAGTATTAACAACGGTAAAGTGTCCGCCGTATCAGGTAATGCACTTTTGTACCTGTATAAAGACCGGTTCCCGGTATTGCTGCACAAAGGAGATACAATACTGGTGCCGGGTAAATGGCAGGCGATAAAAAATGCGGGCAATCCCTTTGAGTTTGACTATGCGACTTACTGCAGGCGCAACGGTCTGTACTATCAGCAATTCTGCCCGGCGGATAATGTGCGCCTTTATGCACCCGGCAACCCCCGCGACGCGGGCGCAGCGGAACGCCTGCATGACTGGTGCATGCAGCAATTAAACCTATACATTCCTGACCCGAAAACAAAAGGACTCATACAGGCTATGCTGCTAGGTGATGAGGTGAACCTGGATGAGGACCTTCGGCAGTCTTATGCAGAGACGGGCATCATCCATATCATAGCAATATCGGGTGGCAATGTCTCTATCTTCTTTGTTGTCATCTCGGCCCTGCTATGGTGGCTGCGGCATAAAAAACATCTGTGGATAAAGTATGCGGTAGCGCTCCCGTTGGTGTGGTTCTATGTAGTGATGGCTGGCGCACCACCTTCGGCAGTAAGGGCCGCAATAATGTTCTCGTTGTTAGCGGTTTCTGTAATGTTGCAGAAAAATGGTAATGGGCTCAACCAGTTGCTGGCTACAGCGTTCCTGCTTCTTTGTGCTCAGCCTGTGTGGCTATTCTCGGTTGGATTCCAATTGTCGTTTGTTGCGGTCCTGTCCCTGATACTATTTTACAAGCCCATTTATAAATGGGTCTCACCCGTAAATAAGATCGGTAAACTACTCTGGGGAACGGTGGCCGCAAGCATAGCGGCAGAGATATTAACTGCGCCGCTTGTGGTTTATTACTTCCATATGTTCCCATTGCTGTTCCTGGTAGCTAATGCTTTCGCCTACCTGTTTATGGGACTGGTGCTGGTAGCGGGTATGATCCTTGTCGTGCTGAGCTTTGCGCCCATGGTCGCAAAGGGCATAGGTGTTGCTATAGTTGCGCTCGTGTCTGTTTTTGATAAGATCGTGATGTGGCTGCAAAGTTGTAACCCTGTATCCTTTCACTTCCTTATGCTCACAGGAGTGGAACTATTGTTGCTCTATGTGCTCATTGCAGGTATAATCCGTTTTTTTATGAGGAGGGAAAAGATCGCCTTATTTACCGGGCTCATCGCAGGCTGTGCATTGCTGGTGTCTTTTTGCACCAATGAATGGGCACGACTGCACCAAAAGCGGCTGATGGTATACAATGCCCCGAAGCCTGGTCGTATTGAGCTGATACAAGGTGGCCTGTACCATGTGCTCGGCGGCGATACATCAAACAGCAAAAAGACAGGTTATGCTGTATTACCGGCACACATCACCTGGCAGGCCTGGCAACAGGGTGGTGCCGCGAATGAGGCTTTGTACCTGAATGGGAAAACAGTGATCGTACTGAATGAAGCCGTTAGCAGTGACGCTCATTTTCCTGCAGACTATCTCGTCGTAAATTATCCGCAACCTCCCGATGTTTCAAAACTGAAAAGTATTTTTTCACCTTCAGTGATCGTTGTTTGCAACACATTCGGCCGGAAACAGCGTGAGCATTTTGTAAAGGAGTGCGATCATGTTGGTGTGCCCGTCTTTGCCGTGGCAGATAGCGGAGCCTTTGTGCTGGAGTAGATCTTCTGTTTCATAAAGTATTCCCAAAACGCCACTGGAGTCTCTATTTGCTCCCGTCCATTGATTAGTTTTACATAATATATTAACAGATTTGCGGAGTTTAATACTTACTTTATTTACATTGCTGATTACCCTTTGTGTTCATGGCCAGGCCATGAGAGGGATCGTTGTTGACGGGGAAACCCAACAACCGCTTTATCTTGTTAATGTTGTCAACAACGCCAACTCACAATCGACTGCTACTGATGAACGCGGTATCTACACACTGCCTGCAAAGAACGGCGAGGTGATCTCGTTTTCCTATATCGGGTACCATACGATACAGCGCCTCGCCACCACCGATAGTGTGCTGCGCGTCTCCATGTTCCCGCTCAGTGTGCGCCTGCAGGAGTATATATTGCATCCAGACTACACCCCTTACCAGAAAGACTCTGCAGAAATGGTAGCCCGCTACAGCACAGAACTGAACAAAAAAGCGATTAAGATCGGTTTCAGCAGCGCCAATGGCGGTGGTATATCCGGGCTCATAGGCGGCCCGGTACAACGACTGTCGAAAAGCTACAAGCAAAACAAAAAATTCAAAGAGAATTTTCAAAAGGAACAGGAACAAAAATATATCGACACAAGGTATACCCAGCAGCTTACATCAGCACTTACCGGACTCTCCGGTGATACCCTGGTCGCTTTCATGAACAGCTATCCTATGGAATATAAATTTGCCCGCACAGCTACCGACCTGGAGCTGAAAATGTGGGTACGGGGAAACTATAAAGACTACATGAAACCGAAAAACCGGGTTATGCCTGCCGGCCGAAAGTCTCAACATTAAATATCAGGGTGTCTCGGCCCTTCTTCAGGATGAAACAGGGGTATGATCACCAGGAAAATCGCCATTATCAGGATAACACATGACAGTTAGTTAAATAAAAGCGCGCAGTTAGGCTGAATTTCGCAGGTTCTGTTCATTTAGCGCGTTCCGGAAGCTAGGTTTACCTTGCTTTTTCTTACTTTTATCCTTTTAACTACACTTATGCTTCATGTGGCATAAAATAGCTGCTTTTATTATAAAATACCGCATTGCGTTGCTGATCATACTATTGGCGAGCACTGCAATAATGGGCTATTTTGCTTCACAGGTAAAAATTAGCTATGAATTTACCAGCGCCGTACCTACGGACAATCCCAAATATGTAGCCTACCAGAATTTCCGGAAGCAATTTGGCGAAGACGGCAACCTTATGGTTATTGGCGTGCAGACCAAAGATTTTTTCTCACCCGGATTTTTTAATGATTACGCCACGCTGGCAAGAACGATAGACAGCGTTCATTCGGTAGAAAATGTACTGAGCATACCAGGGGCCATTACATTGCTGAAGGATACGGTAACCCAGAAGCTGACAGTATCCCCTATTGCCGGCGAGCCGCCATTCGCGAATATCGACAGCATAAAACAAACATTTTTAAACCTGCCATTTTACCGCGGCTTCCTGTATAACCCGTCTACTGATGCCTACATGATGGCCGTGCGGATAGATAAGACTGTGCTTAATTCGAAAGACAGGGCCGGTGTGATCAATGAGATACTTTCCCTTGGCGATGCCTTTGGCAGGAAGCACAATATTGAAATGCACTATTCCGGTTTGCCCCTGATACGTACTGAGATGGCGATGAAGGTGCAATCGGAAATGAAGTTGTTCCTTATACTGTCATTTGTGCTCACTGCGGTGATCCTGGTGCTTTTCTTCAGGGCCTTTACGGCAGTTTTGTCTTCTATGCTGGTAGTAGCCATCGGCGTTGTCTGGTCCATGGGCACCATCGTATTGCTGGGCTACAAGATCACAATCCTCACTGCGCTTATTCCACCGCTGGTGGTGGTCATCGGTATACCCAATTGTGTATACCTGCTCAACAGGTACCACTACGAGTACCACAAGAACCCGAACAAAATGAAGTCGCTCCTGCGCATGGTAGACAGGATGGGGATCGTTACGTTCTTCACTAATCTCACAGCGGCAATAGGGTTTGGGGTGTTTTTCTTTACAAAAAGCACGCTTTTAAAGGAATTCGGACTTGTGGCCGGCATCAATATCCTTGGGCTGTTCTTCATTTCGCTCGTCTTCATCCCGGCATTCTTCAGCTTTCTGCCTCCGCCCAAAACAAAGCACACCAAGTATCTTGAGAAAAAGTGGATCACGAACCTCCTTGCTGGCATCACCAACTGGGTCTTTGGCCATAGAGTTTGGATATACAGTTTCACTATTGCTATTTGTGTCTTTTCAGCTATTGGCCTTTCAAAACTGAAGAACGATGCACATATTGTAGACGACCTTCCCAAATCAGATAAGGTTTATCTGGACCTGAAATTTTTTGAGAACAATTTCCGTGGTGTGATGCCATTGGAGATCGTGATAGACACCAGAAAGAAAAACGGCGTGCTGACGCTTGATGTGCTCGGGAAAATGGCGATGATCGCAGATTCCTTGCAGAAATACCCGGAGATTGCCCGGCCGCTGGCGATCACAGAAGGAATAAAATTTGCCAACCAGGCATATTTTGGCGGCGATCCGGCCAATTATGAAGTTCCGGGCGATATGCTGCAAGCTGCCTTCATTATGCCCTACCTCCATACCAGCAAAGGCGATGATAAAAGTATGTTCAACAAATTGCTCCACTCTTTTGTTGATAAGGATAAACAAAAGGCCCGCATCAGCGTCAACATGGCCGACATCGGTTCCCGCCGCCTGCCTTCTTTACTGGACAGCATACAATACGACATTCTAAATATACTCGACACGGGCAGGTACAATATTGCTTTTACAGATACAAATACCGGTGTGTCTACGCTACACTTATCCGCTAAATGGCCATTTTTTGTAAGGACCACAGAGATAAAACCGCTGCCCATCCCTAAGATCGACAGTAACAAGAAAAGCATAGATATTACTTTCACCGGTACAACTGTAACTTTCCTGGAAGGCAGTAAATTTATCGTTAACAGCCTGAGAGACAGCCTTATTCTGGCCTTCCTGATCATTTTCGGTTGTATGGTTGCATTGTTCCGTTCGTGGAGAATATTACTCATTTCTATCGTGGTGAATATTGTTCCCCTCCTCATTACCGCCGGGCTTATGGGCTGGGTTGGAATCCGCATAAAGCCGTCAACAGTGCTTGTATTCAGCGTTGCGCTGGGTATTACCATCGATGTGACAATCAGGTTCCTGGTCAATTTCAAACAGGAGCTGGCACGGCACGATGATAGTATAGCAGATACCGTGCACAGAACTATTCATGATACCGGTTTGAGCATAATTTACACCTCGCTGATCCTCACCGCAGGATTCGGGGTGTTTGTTCTGTCTCAGTTTGATGGTACAAAAGCGCTGGGTTACCTGACTTCCATCACATTGTTGCTGGCTATGGTTACCAATCTTATACTGTTGCCGGCGCTGTTGCTTTGGATGGATAAGGTAATTGAGAAAAAGAACAACGCTATATCATTCCTTATCGATGAAGATGAGGACGACATGATAAAGCTGAATGACGAGTAATTCAGTAAATGACTAATTTATTATTTTTGTCACAACTATGGAATTCGACAAAATAAAGAACAAAGGACAAGCGAGATTATTTAGGAATGACTACATGGAGATGATGACCAAAACACATCCTGTTGTTGTCTATACTATGTATTTTCCGGTCATTGCCTTTATGCTGTATTATGGCGTCACACATAAAGGTTTAGCACCTTTCGCAGAATTATTGCTGTTCCTCGCTGGAACACTCCTCTGGACCTTGTTCGAATATGTTATGCACCGCTACCTTTTCCATATGTATGTAGAGAGCCCCCGTGCAAAGAAGATCGTATATACTATGCACGGCGTGCACCACGAATACCCCCGGGATAAGGAACGCCTGTTCATGCCACCGGTGCCCAGTCTCATACTCGCTATCATCATATTCTCCAGCATGTATTTTTTTATGGGCTGGGGCGCGCTTGCGTTCTTCCCTGGTTTCCTGTTTGGCTATATCTGTTACGGCTCTATGCACTACGCCATACATGCTTTTGCCCCACCGAAATTCATGAAAGCCCTCTGGCGCAACCACCACCTGCATCACTACAAAGCTCCTGAAAAAGGCTTTGGCGTAAGCTCTGTTTTGTGGGATGTTATCTTTGGCACGGTGCCGAAGAAAGAAGAAGCGTAGTTAGTCCTCAAAGTCCTGAGGTTGGCAGTATGCCTTTTCCAAAATGCGTAAGATACAGTACCCTCGCAGGTAATAAGTTTGTCTTCATCTTTTAGAACTACGATCCTCCCTACTCTATTCCAGGGACCACAAAGCCGCATTCAACTATACTGGAGCTAGTGGTAAATTCCGGATTAAACGTTTTGTCAGGCTTATGCTTGGTCTCAACCATGCAAATTCCCACCAGTCCGAAAAACATTAACCAAATGATTACCCTCATACTAACCCATTTATGATAATTCTGAGTAATTTTATAGGGATACCTCTAAAACATTTCCCACATGAACACATCTTCACTCCGCTTTTTGTTCCTGTGCCTTTTTTTGTTCGGCACATCCGCCCACGCACAAAATAAAGATAAGGTAAATGATTCGTTGTTTGCCATTGTGAAGAACAATATCAATGCTCAAAACGGGGAAGCGCTATATGCCTTGCTGAGCGATGATTTTAAAGCAAAACTCACGAAGGATGCTTTTGAGGGTATCCTTAAAACCAGCCTTTATCCACAAGGGGTTGTAAAAGAAACCAGTTTTGTAGACAGTAAGGATGGCACCAGCAACTATAAAACGGTCTGTGCGAATGCTGTGCTGCTATTCAAAATTGCAGCAGACGATGCCGGTAAGATCGCGCATATGCAGTTCCTGCCGTTCAAAGAGCCTGTTGCTGACAAAAATTATACTGTTCCTTCCGACAACCCGATGAAGACGGCATTGGATAAACGAATAGACACTATCGCCCGGAAATATATCAACAAAGTAAGGACCGTTGGTCTCAGCATCGGCATCGTAAAAAACGGCAACACCTTTACCTATGGCTATGGTGCCACAGCAAAAGATGGTGGTCGGATTCCCAATGCTAATACCATCTTCGAGCTGGGTTCTATCACCAAAACATTCACCGCTACCCTGCTGGCTTATTATGCGGTGGATCGAAAAGTTGAGCTTACCGACCCGATAACGAAGTATCTCCCCGACTCAGTAGCTGTCAATAAAAACCTGCAGCAGGTAACACTTCGGATGCTGGCCAATCACACCTCAGGCCTACCACGCCTGCCGTCAAATCTCTCACTCACCGATGCAACCATGATGAATCCTTACAAGGATTATGACAAGGCAAAGCTGTTTGCCTATCTTAAAAACTGTGAGCTTAGCTCAGCGCCCGGCGAAAAATATGCTTACTCCAATCTTGCTGCCGGCCTGCTGGGTACTATTTTGGAGAAAGTATCGGGGAAGACCTATGAACAGATGGTTACTGACATCATCTGCAGGCCACTGGGCATGAATAATACCATGCAGCGTATAGGTGCCGCATATAAGGACAGAGCCGTTAAAGTATACAACGATAAGGCCGAGCCGGTGATGATGTGGGACATGAATGCACTGGCAGGGGCAGGAGCGCTGCGCTCCGCCACCAACGATCTGCTGGTGTATGCGCAGGCGAATATGATGAAGGATGCAGGCAAGCTTTCACAGGCGATGGACCTTACTCACGGTGTTACCTACGATAAGGAAGTTGCGGTAGGACTTGGCTGGCACATGGGGAAAAACGGCGCCGACAATTACATCTGGCACAATGGCGGCACAGGCGGCAGCAGCAGCTACATGGCTTTCTCACCGGATAAGAGCATCGCAGTCGTAGTCTTGTCTAACTCCACCGAAAAAACGGACGCAGTAGGACAGGATATTTTTAAATTGCTGCAGTGATCCCGATTATTTTCTTCCCCGCATCGTAGAGACGTTGCACTGCAACGTCTCCGCACTATACCGTACAATTATATAGAGTCCAATATTAAATTTCACAAACAGCTGAAAGAGGAATTGTCATAGTGAGTAAACAATTAGCTACGCCTAAGCTCTTTGAAAATGACATGGGGAACGCGTTATGGGATTGTCTCGCGTCTACGCTACACTTCCCCTCTAGAGGGTATATGTGTATTCAGGACACAAACCGAAAATATCGGAATAGTTGTATTGCGTAAAGGTTTTTTGAAGTTCTTTGAAAATTCTCTTATAAAGCAAAAGCCAGTAGTCCGTCAGTTTGAAAGTTAAGGAAAAGTTAGTTCTTTGAGTTTAGGAAATAGTATCCCCGCATCCAACTAAAAAATTGGATGTTGGATATGAATGATGTTTTGAGATTATTTTGTACCTGCTTTGGCAAATAAATAGCCAAAGAATAGCCCGAAAGCTAATGTTGTACCAAAAATAACTTCAAAATTGTCTTCATAGAAACACGAATGGTTGTTTGTAGGCAATGGGAGTTGCCTAAAATCAATTTTGTGATTCATTTTAGTTGTGAAATGGGTGGTTAACTTCTCACGGTTTCCCAAATCACAATACAAATATACGTTTTCCTTACGTCTTAGCCTTAACAAAACCTTAGCTTTCAAAATGATGGACTACCCAAAAGCCCCAACGCGGGTTGAGGCTCATACACATGTTTTTGAGCTTTCCTGTGACTTATTTAGCGACTCCAACAATTAATATCAATGCGACTCCGAAGCCGATTGTTATTCCTGTTAGTAGTGCTTTTTGACTTTTGCTAAACCCTATGACCGTCACAACTGACATAGGATGAAATTGACCTTGGTTATAATT
>CANJQU010000133.1 GCA_947476485.1 Chitinophagaceae bacterium | reverse complement strand
CTTGTTGAAACAGCAGTCCCGTTCACTTGATTTTGCCAGACAGGCAAGGGCGCTGGAGATCAGGCGCGATGTGCAAACGGCTTATTATACATTATGGTATTATCGAAGCAGGCAGGCTTTATGGCAGGAGCTGGACAGTATCTACCGTGAGTCTGCCGCTATAGCGAGACTTAGGGTGCGCACCGGTGAAAGTGCCGGCCTTGATAGTTTAGCGGCCAATGCAAAGAGCGGTGAGATATTTGTTCAGTTCAAATCGATACAAAATGATATTGGTATACAGCAGGCGGCACTAAAGGTCTTATTAAATACGGATACGTTTTACCTGCCAGAGGATAATGTACTTGGTAAAATTGAAACCGACATTAAATCGATCGCGATAAGTACACATCCGCTATTGATGATGCAGCAGCAGGCTGTGAATGTGGCGCAGGCTGATGGACGAATAGCAAGAATGAGTGCGTTACCTGAATTTTCAGGACGCCTTTTCTCTCAAAATTTATATGGCTTAAGCAATCCCTATTCGGGGTTTTCAGTGACTGTTGGTGTGCCGCTGCTGGGTGCGGGCAACTATAGAAGCAAGATCAAAGCGGCGAAGCAGGAACAGCAATTCCGGCAGACCATGTTTGAATATGAACAACAGGCACTCAATGGCGAAGTACAGCAAGCGGTACAGGCGGTAGACAAGTGCCGGCAAATATTGCAATATTATGAGGAAAAGGGGCTGGGGCAGGCCGGTGAGATCATAAAGGCAGCAAATCTTTCGTACCGGGGCGGAGAGATCAGCTTTGCGGAACTTTCTCAATATTTAAGCCAGGCAATTGATATTCGCAGGAACTACCTCGATGCCTTAAACCAGTACAATCAAAACGTTATTCAACTCAATTATTATTTAAATCGCTAAGGATGAAACTATACAGAGCTATATACTTTGGTTTGTTCATAATGCTTTTAACAGCCTGCGGAAGCAAGACCGAATCTAAAAAGGAAACTCCGGTGGAAGCACAGCGGGAGGAATCATCTATGGTTTCGCTTACGGATGAGCAAATGAAGGTTGCCGGCATTGAGCTGGGAGCAATTGAGATGAAAAACTTAACCAATTCCATCAGCGTGAATGGAACGCTTGCCGTACCTAATCAGAATAAGGCATTGGTGACGTCGCTGGTTGGCGGGGTGCTGCATGCATTGAATGTGCAACCGGGGAACTCCGTTCGCAAGGGACAGGTGATCGGCACGATCGCTAATACGGACCTTTCCGGCACGCAGCAACAATTGATATCGATAAATGCGCAGATAAAGTATGCAGAGCAGGAGCAAAAAAGGCAAAAGGAGCTGGTAGATGGAAATGCGGCCCCTTTAAAAAATCTGCAAAAGGTAGAATCGGAGATCAGCAGTCTGACAGCCCAGAGAACTGCGCTGCAGCAGCACCTTTCCGTGTTAGGTGTTTCTTCTTCAGGGAGTATGTCGTCTATATTATCTATTACAGCGCCCATCAGCGGTACCATATCAGAGGTTTCGGCTCAAATAGGCTCTAACATCGATGCAAGTAAGCCCATTGCGCAAATAATAAATAACTCGGAGCTGCATCTAGACCTGTTTGTATATGAAAAAGATCTTCCCAAGGTTGCTCCGGGTCAAACCATTCATTTTACATTGACCAACAATCCCGGAAAAGAATACGATGCCACTATCTATTCTATTGGTACGGCTTTTGCAAACGAAACGAAGGCAATACCTGTACATGCACGTGTTATCAATAACAAGGCAGGACTGATCGAAGGAATGAGTGTTACCGCATTGATCAGTTTAGGCGAAAACGTTTACCCGGCCATACCCGACGATGCAATTATCAGTAACGATGGTAAGGACTATATTTTCATTCTTGCAAAAATGAATGAAGAGAAATCAACCGAGAAAGGCGATCATGAGGGTCACAGCGTTGTTTTTAACAGGATACAGGTAGTGAGGGGAGTTTCAGAAATAGGATATACTGAAATCAGGTTTATGAACGAGCTGCCAAAGGAAACAAAGGTGGTAGTAAAAGGAGCCTTTTTCCTGATGGCTAAGATGACCAACGTTGAGGAGTAGTTCACGAAAAACCTTCGATATTTAATATAGTAAAATGCAGCAGAGAAAAATCAAACTTAGTATTCTATTGCCGGAAGTGCCTGATGAGCGGGATGAACGTGTGCATCGCATTATCGAAGTGATGCAGCAGCATAAAGGCATGGATGAAGCTCATGTGGCCGGTGACGGGAAAGAGGCGCAACTTTGTTTTCATTACAATCCTGATATAATCTGTATCGATCAGATACAGGAGCGGGCGACAATGGCAGGGGCGGTTATTACGCAGCACTTTGGGCATTTGCTCCTTGATGTCGATGCATTTCGTGAGCTGGATGATGCAGCCGGTATAGGACGTGGCCTCCGGGATAGGAATGGCCCCATAAGTGTTTCAGTATCTGCTGCAGGCGCAATTGGTATAGGATACGACCAGCAAAAGGTGGCAAAGGATCGTATATTGGAAGTGCTGACCAAGTAAAAACTGAAGTAAGTTCAGCCGAACAACTACATTCATAAAGGCGGGGAAGAAGATGATGACTCTGAAGAAGAAGGTGGATGATGAAGTTTTTACAAATACAATTTATTATAAAAACATTAGCTCAGGGTACAAAAAATATATTTAATTTCGGTGTTGGCGTAAATAAGTCATATTAGGATGAGAAAGGTATTTTATATAGCTGGTCTTCTGATGTTTGTGGGAGTGATCCATTCCTGCCACCCGGATGACAAAAAAAGTGTACCTTATAATCCTACGCCTTATACGCTCCAGTATCCTTCATATGTAGACAGCGCTTTTGGCTCACCGTCAATACCCGCAGATAATTTACTTACACGGCAGGGCGTAGCGCTCGGCAGAAGATTATTTTTTGAAAAAATGCTGAGTGGCGACGGTACGATGAGTTGCGCCAGGTGTCACGAACCGGCGAACGCGTTTGACGATACTGCAAGGTTTAGTCATGGCATTACAGGAGCGCTGGGAACCAGAAATGCGATGGCTGTTGTAAACCTGGCATGGGGCACCACGTTCTTCTGGGATGGCAGGACGAATACGCTTGAGGGCCAGGCACATGATCCGGTCACTAACCCGGTAGAGATGAACACTACATGGCCTGAGGTGGTGAGCCGGCTTCAGCAGGACGTCAATTATCCCGCGTTGTTTTATAGTGCATTTGGTACTTATACTATTGACAGCACCCTTGTCACAAAAGCAATTGCGCAATTTGAACGGACATTGATTTCTTTTAACTCTGCATATGACAAATATGCAATTTTGGGAACCGGAACGCTTACTACGCAGCAGGCACACGGACTTGAACTGTTCCAGGCGTTCAATTGTTCTAAATGCCATACCCTCGGGTTGTTTACAGATAATACGCTGCGCAACAACGGCCTTGAAACGGTGCCAAGTGATTCCGGGCTGGCAAAGTTTACACACCTGCCTACAGATTACGGTAAGTTCAAGGTGCCTACGCTAAGAAATATTGCAAGGACGGCACCTTATATGCATGATGGCAGGTTTAAGTCACTTGAGGAGATAGTGAATTTTTATACGATGGGTGTTCACCAGGCCAGCCCGAATCTCGATTCAAATATGCATTTCTATGCTACTGCCCATGCCATGAACGCGCAGGACCGGTTAGACCTGGTAGCATTCCTTGAGTCGTTGACGGATAGTACTTTCCTGTCCAACCCGGACTTTAGCCGCCCATGATTTCTGTAGTTCTGCCACAAATTACAGAGCGCTTGCCTGAATGAGCCTTATTTTCATTACATTTATCCTTTCTGAAAAAAAATATTCAAATGAAGAACATTACCACATTGTTGTTAAGCATTGTACTCCTGATGCCGTTTTCAGGCAGCGTTAAGGCTCAGGATAAAGCCCGGACCAGGATTGTCCAGGTAAAGCAAAAAGGAGATATTGTGTTATTTACGCTTAGCTCCTCAAAGCCGTTTATTTTTGGCAGCAACAGATATTACCTCCGTATCGGCGATAAATCGTTTACGCGCAATGAACAATCTCACACTAACGGCAAAGGGCGCATGACTTTTCTCATTCCTAAAGGTGATTTTAACAGGCTAAATGAATCTGCCGCTATTTATCTTACCTATGGCAATATATCGGAAGATGATGCAAGTAGCCTTGAGGAGTTAGGTAAAGCAGATGATTTTCTGCGCTGCTGGTCGCTAGGTAAATTCAGCAGAAAGCTATTGACTAAGTAGGCTGAACGGCATCCTGTTGTATCATCTGTAATAGTAACATAATAATAAATGCATAATGAACATAACCACTACTTTTCAAAGGGGAATTTTGCTGACACTTCTATTGGTTGGTGCTAATTATCACCAGGCTGTTGCGCAAACTCCTGATCCGGGACTTCCCGGTACTCATACGGTCTTAAAGGCGCAATATAACCTGGGCGACCTGGCGTATACGCCACCAATCAGTGTGTTTGCCTCTCCGCTGGAGATGCGCGGATCGGTGCATTATCCGGCAGACCTTACATCGGGTCCGTTTCCTGTGATCCTTTACCTTCATGGGCGACATTCGACATGCTATGATTCGGTATCGCTGGTAAGCAGTTCTTCATGGCCATGCACCGGGACCCGCAAGCCTATCGTAAGTTATGAGGGGTATGATTATTCAGCGCGCACCCTTGCGAGTCATGGTTATATAGTTATTTCCGTGTCGGCTAATGCAATTAACGCAGCGGATGCCAGTTCTGCCGATGACGGGATGTCGGCGCGCGGATACCTGGTGCAACACCACCTGGACTTGTGGAACACCTGGACCACCACCGGCGGTTTTCCCGGAGATTCGCTATTGTTCCAGGGAAAGCTGAACATGCAGAATATAGGTACAATGGGGCACTCGCGGGGTGGTGAAGGGGTTATTTTTAATGCAGAACTGAATAACTCACTGGGAAGTCCGTATGGCATAAAGGCAGTGCTTACGCTGGCTCCGGTTGACTTTTACAGGCACTATATAAATAACATACCCTTGCTGAACATTGCTCCGTATTGCGATGGAGATGTCAACGACCTACAGGGTGTGCACTATTATGATAATTGCAGGTATGCAGACAGCACGGATGAAACGCCGAAGCATAATATATTGATGATGGGCGCCAACCATAATTTTTATAATTCAGTGTGGACACCGGGCTCGTATGTGGCCGGCGGGGGAGATGACTGGTTATATACAGGCAGCAATACCTCCACATGGTGTGGCGCAGGCGCTACTGTCAGCGGCCGGTTTGATACTACCAAGCAGATGGCTGCGTATAATGCTTATTCGGCGGCTTTCTATCGCATATACCTGGGGCATGAGACAGCGTTTGCACCAATTCTCGAAGTCAGCGATATAACGCCTCCTGCGTCTTCAATGCTCGACTCCTCTAATGTGTTTGTTTCTTACCATCCGGGCCGCACACTAAGGCTGGACGTGAACAGGACGGATACTGTGACGAACCTTTCTGTTAATACAATGGGTGGCGCGGTGTCTGATTCAGGCCTGCTGACATTCAATATTTGCGGAGGAGGTATTACCGAAACTGCCTGCTCGCTGAGCACTGCTGCTGCAAAGGAGCCCCATAAAGGTACTGCGACCAAGAGGGGATTGTCGCAAATGCGGCTGAGGTGGAATGATACTACGGAATGGATGCGAAATGAGATTCCCGCAGCATATGAAGACCTTACTTATTACGAGAGCGTTATATTCAGGGCTACGGTCAATTACCAGGATTATGCGTCAGGGCCGCCTCTTAATTTCACGATACAACTCATTGACTCTGCGGGCAATACCAGCGGTGTAGCTGTTGGCGACTATACTCACTCATTATTCCGGCAGCCAGGTACAGCTACCGGAGACTTGCCCAAAGATGTGTTTAATTCCATCAGGATACCGTTAAGCGATTTCAGTGGTATCGATATGTCGAAAGTAAAGACCATCAAGTTCCTGTTCAACAAATCAGCTGCAGGGGGAATTCTGATCAGCGACCTTTCGCTGATCAGCACACCATGTGGCAGGCTGAGCACATCTTTCCACGATACTATTATTTCGGGTCATCAGGTCGCCTTTACGGATTCCAATAACGCTAATTACGGAGATACGGTTTCCATGCTTTGGAACTTCGGGGATCCTGCGTCCGGAGTAAATGATACTTCTTCCCTGCACAATCCGATGCATATTTATTCAGGATCGGGAACTTTTACTGCCTGCCTTTATGTGCAATCGCTAAGGCGAAATGGTACAGTATGCACAGATACTTTCTGCTCTACAGTCACTATCGCACCGCCTACCGGGATAGAAGCGATCAACAGCAGTAAGATAAGCATCTATCCTAATCCGGCTAAAGATTACCTGCAGATAACAGGAGCGTCAGAAAAAGATGTGCTTAATCTTTACGACGTATACGGAAGGGTTGTGTTTACCACTAACATATCTTCATCTATGGTTTACCTGCCACATCCTTTGGCCGTAGGGGTTTATTATGCTATTGTCACAACCGCTGATGGAGATAAGGTATTCAAAAAACTGTTTATCAATCAATAGTGATGTAGATAGCAAATGTAAAAAGCGGCAGGAGAAAGATCCTGCCGCTTTTTAGTTTCATAGTCATGGGCAATTTCTTTAGATGGCGTTTTTAAGATCAGCGACAACGCCGTTGCTGTCTTTAGCCAGCTTAGACCATTTAGTCTTCCATTTTTTTGCTTTGTCCATGGCCTTGTCCTCAAGGTCATCCCTCATTTCTTTTGCTCTATCAGATGTGAGTAACATTACTGCTGCTACGCCCAGCGCTGCATACAGAAGATATTTTACGGTTGTCATAAAAAGTTGTTTTTAATTGTTCGTTGCATTAATTAACAGAACCGTGCCAATAAAAATGAGGTGGATGCGTTTTACCTATATTATAACACTGTTTACCGAAAAGCGCTCGGTAAGAAATGTGTGGCACAATATTTTTGTACAGAAATAAAAACGAAGTGCTATGAAACCAAATACAGAAAACACCATATACACTTACGCCTTTTTGGGGGTACTATTATTGATCGCAACTGTGGTTTGTGCAGTTATCAGCCTCGGCAATATACTTGCTATGGAACTGCCCTACATTTTAGTGGTTTCCAGCACAGCAGTTTCGGGAGCAATGTTGCTTTATTCGGCAATAAAAATGGATAAATACAGGATGCGCCGTGCATGAACTCATGGTATCGCACTAATCTGAGACAAAGACGTTGAAACACAACGATAAGTGCTGATATTTTCTAAAAATGTTTAATGCTTACCTGTTATTTATTTTCATACCCCTGTATCTTTTACATCTGCTATATTTGATGTAGCGGATGGCGAACTTTCAACAACTGGAAACTAAGGTAATAATCATTGGTGCAGGCCCCGCAGGTGCAGGCACATCGTTTTTCCTATCCAAGCACCAGATTCCTCATATTGTAATAGAAAAGGAAATTTTTCCACGCGACAAAGTATGTGGTGATGCATGCAGCGGTAAGACCGCATTAGTCATAAACCGCGCAAATCCCGATTGGCTGACTGAGATACTGAATGATGATGAGCGTTTTATGCCTTCATGGGGGATAAAATTTGTAGCGCCAAACGGTAAGGCGCTCGATATTCCATTTTCTCCAAAACGTACCGAAGAAACAAAGGCGCCGGGCTTTACAGTATCACGACTCGTTTTTGATAATTTCCTTTTTGAAAAGATGGCGTCGCCGTATTGTACAATCATGCAAGGAGCGGAGGTGAACACGATAGATAATACCGGAAATGGTGTTTCGGTATTGGTGAAACATCAAGATACAGACTTCAAAATAACAGCACCGATAATAATTGGCGCCGATGGAGATAAGAGCATGGTGCGTAAAAAATACCTCAATGAAAATGTTGCGCCTAAAACATATGCGGTAGGGTTGCGCGCTTACTATAAAGGGGTTACCGGCATGCATGCCGATAATTTTATTGAGCTCCATTTTTTGCCGGAGATGCTGCCGGGATATTTGTGGATTTTCCCGCTGCCAAATGGTATGGCAAATGTGGGCGTGGGCATACTGTCTGAAAGGATTAGGGAGAAGAAGATAAATCTGCGGGAGCAAATGCTGCATGCCATAAAAAGCAATCCGCAAATAGCTCCAAGATTTGCGAATGCAAAACTGGAAGACAAGATACAAGGGTGGGGTTTGCCATTAGCCATAGAGCGTCAGCCGCTATCGGGCGATAATTTTATGCTCACCGGCGATGCTGCCGCCCTGATAGATCCATTCAGCGGGGAAGGCATAGGCAATGCGCTGTATAGTGGTATGCTGGCTGCGGCTGCGATAAAGGAGGCTGTAGAGCAGCGCAACTATTCATCTGCATTTCTGAAGGTTGCCTATGATGATGTATTGTACAAAAGGCTGGGCGATGAATTCAAAGTGAGCGCCACCTTGCAGCGGTTATGCAAGTATCCCTGGCTGTTCAATTTTGTAGTAAATAAAGCATACAAAAGCCAGTCACTGCGCGACACCATTAGCTGTATGTTCACAGATATGGACCTGCGGGAGCAGTTGAGTAAGCCATCGTTTTATTTTAAGATATTATTCAATAGATAGCGCTACCTGCCGCATTAGTTTCCCTTTCAACCCCGCTTATAACGTTAACTTATTACCTTTGCCGCTACAGAAATACACCATGGAGAAATACAGCAACGCGCGGGCAATGCGCGCCTTAATAAAAGCAAGTTTACAAGCCACACTTAAAAGCCCTTCCGCCATAGTTTTTACCATTGCCTTTCCGTTGATCTTCATACTTGTTTTTGGTTTTTTGGGTAACGGCAGCAGCTTCCATATCAGGGTTGCAGCCGCGCCGGGCAGCGACACCAGCGGCGGCCTGTATGCTATACTGCATAAGGTAGATGTGCTGAAATGGATGGTAGGAGATAGCGCCGCTATCAACAAACTGCTGAAGCAAGGTGATATAGTGGCCACAATAGATATACAGAAGCGGCCACTGGGTGCAAAGCCAGCCAATAAAATAATACTCAATACGGCATCCACCGAGCCAGACAAAGCAAAACAACTGGAGCGGATACTGGCGGGTGTGGTGGAGAGCTTTGACCCTGAGATACAAAAACGACAGGAGGACCTGCTGAGCGTGGAGGTTCATGAGGCCAAGGTGCGGGACTATAAGACCATTGATTTTATTCTGCCCGGCCAGCTTGGTTTTTCACTGCTGGCGTCGGGTGTATTTGGAACGGCGTTCGTGTTTTACAATCTGCGGCAGACGCTGGTGTTAAAACGATTTTTTGCTACGCCGGTGCGCAAAGATGTGATCGTACTGGGTGAGGGGATTGCCCGTATGCTGTTCCAGATCATAGGCAGTGTTATCATTTTGTCGATAGGGCATTTTGCATTTGGTTATACACTGTGCCACGGCTGGGTTACGTTTTTGCAGATGATGGCCCTGTGTTGCCTGGGATTGCTGGTTTTTATGGGGTTTGGTTTTATAGTGAGCGGTGTTGCTAAGAGTGAATCTGCTATCCCTCCTTTTTCCAACCTCATTACTTTGCCGCAATTCCTGCTGGCAGGTACGTTTTTTTCCATAGATAATTTTCCTAAGTGGCTGCAACCTTTTTGCAAGGCGCTGCCACTTACTTATCTGAATGATGCGCTGCGGAGAATAGCATTTGAGGGTGTTGGGTTCTGGGAGGTGCGGGTGGATATCCTTGTGCTGGTGTGCTGGGGTGTGGTTGTGTATGCTATCGCCGGGAAGACGTTTAAGTGGGAATAGGTCGGTAAGGCAAAAGGCAAAAGTGAAAACCCGAAATTTTGGTTGTGTAAGAGCCAGCCGGATTTGAATAATTGCTCAGTCCTTTTTTAGATTTGTATTTTGTATCATTTGGTCAAAACTTTTGGCTTTTGACTTCTAACTTTTGAATTAATCGAGTGTCTCAACTAATTATATATACGGATGGCGCAGCGCGCGGCAATCCAGGTCCGGGCGGATATGGTGCCGTGCTGCACTGGGGAACGGTGATAAAGGAAATATCGCAGGGGTATAAGCATACCACCAATAACCGCATGGAATTAATGGCGGTGCTGGCAGCGCTTAAAATGCTGACGCGCGATGGCCTGGACATTACCATATATACCGACTCCGCTT
>CANJQU010000132.1 GCA_947476485.1 Chitinophagaceae bacterium | reverse complement strand
GTGGGAGCACACGGGTTCGAACCGCGGACCCTCTGCTTGTAAGGCAGATGCTCTGAACCAGCTGAGCTATGCTCCCTTTTCCGTTTTAAGGGACTGCAAAGGTAATCATCATTTTGGTTTTAGCAAAGCCATTTTGAAATTATTTTTAGAAAATGTTCTTCGCCTCTGAAACCCACCAAGAAATAATTACTTTTTGTTATCTCTCGCGAAGTAACTTTCTTTTATGAGGCACAGCATAGTTATTGCTCTTTTCTTACCTTTGGTACTCTAAATTGTCCTTCTACAATAATCAACAAACTATATGGGTTACGTAAAAGATCTGTTCAAAGCAAAGGCAGATGAGCAGAGCAAAGAAATTAAAAGCATTATAGAGCAATATGGTAATAAGAAAATAGAAGATGTTACCATTGCACAGGTATACCAGGGCATGCGCGGTATCACCGGCCTTGTTACCGAGACTTCGCTCCTCGATTCTAACGAGGGGATCCGTTTTCGCGGGTTCTCTATTCCTGAGCTAAGGGAGAAACTGGCGAAAGCCCCGGGTGGTAATGAGCCGCTGCCGGAAGGTTTGTTTTACCTTATGCTGATAGGCGAGGTGCCTACACATGATGATGTGGAGCACATCTCGGCTACATGGGCGCGCCGCTCACATGTGCCAAACTATGTGTTTGATGTGATCGAATCTTTCCCTGTATCTGCACATCCGATGACACAGTTTACGGCTGCAATACTTGCCCTGGGCACTGAGTCTAAATTTGCCAAGGCATATAACGATGGTATCAGTAAGAAGGTTTACTGGGACTACATCTATGAAGATACCATGACGCTGATCGCGCGCCTGCCACGTATTGCAGCGTATATCTATCGTCGTAAATACAAGAATGGCGAGCATATACAGCCCGATGGTATGCTGGACTGGAGCGGCAACTTTGCCCATATGCTCGGCTATGAAGATGAGAGCTTCCGCGAGTTGATGCGCCTGTACCTGACCATTCATGCTGACCATGAAGGTGGTAATGTATCGGCCCATGCTACACACCTTGTGGGTTCTGCGTTAAGTGATCCGTACCTGTCTTTTGCAGCCGGTATGACCGGTCTCGCAGGTCCATTGCACGGCCTTGCCAACCAGGAAGTGATCAGGTGGATAGAGGAGATGTGCAAAGAGCTGAACTCTGACCAGCCTTCTAAAGAACAGATCGCCGCCTACATACAAAAGACGCTTACAGAAGGTAAGGTAGTACCTGGCTATGGCCATGCGGTATTGCGTAAGACCGATCCTCGTTTCACTGCGCAGATGGAGTTTGCAAAACGCCACTGCCCGGATGATCCGACGGTGAAGACGGTTTGGAATATCTATGAAGTAGCTCCTCCAATACTGGAAAACACGGGTAAGATCAAGAATCCATGGCCTAACGTAGATGCGCACTCCGGCTCGTTGCTGAAGCACTATGGCCTGGTAGAGGAAGACTTCTATACTGTTTTGTTTGGTGTGTCGCGTGCACTGGGTGTACTGGCCAGCCTTTGCTGGGACCGCGCCCTTGGCTTCCCGATCGAGCGTCCGAAGTCGATCACCACTGAATGGGTGAAGAACTTTATCAAGAAGGAAGAAGCCGTTTCTTAATTTGAAAATTTGAAAATGGTCCGTATAACCTGGCCAGCGTTCAAAACACTTTATAATATCTGACTAAAAAGCATGCAGTAGTACTGCTTGCTTTTTAGTTTTAAAGAAATCTAAATCATAAATAATAATCAAAATGAACAAAGGTCCGATCTCACAATTTATCCAACATCATTACCGCCACTTTAATGCAGCAGCGCTTGTGGACGCTGCAAAGGGCTATGAAACGCATCTGCTGGAAGGTGGCAAAATGCTGGTGTCGCTTGCGGGCGCTATGAGCACTGCTGAACTGGGTATCTCATTTGCAGAAATGATACGCCAGGACAAGGTGGCGATCATCAGTTGCACCGGCGCCAACCTTGAGGAAGATATTATGAACCTGGTGGCGCATACGCACTACAAACGTGTGCCTAATTACCGCGATCTCACGCCGGAGCAGGAATTTGAACTGCTGGAAGGTGGCTTTAACCGCGTTACTGATACCTGCATACCTGAAGAAGAAGCTTTTCGCCGGATACAGAAGCATATATACAAGATATGGAAGGACGCACAGGATAAGGGCGAACGTTACTTCCCGCATGAGTATATGTACAAACTATTGCTAAGCGGTGTAATGAAGGAACATTATGAAATAGATACCAAGCACAGCTGGATGATCGCTGCTGCTGAAAAGAACATTCCAATAATTGTTCCGGGATGGGAAGACAGTACTATGGGTAACATCTTCGCATCTTATTGCATAAAGGGCGAGCTTGTACCGGGTACCATGAAAAGCGGCATCGAATACATGATGTGGCTTACAGAATGGTATCGCGCCAACTCTTCGGGCAAGGGTGTGGGCTTCTTCCAGATAGGTGGCGGAATTGCAGGCGACTTCCCGATATGCGTGGTGCCGATGATGTACCAGGACCTGGAGTGGCACGATGTGCCGTTCTGGAGCTACTTCTGCCAGATCAGCGACAGCACTACTTCTTACGGATCATACAGCGGCGCTGTGCCGAACGAAAAAATTACGTGGGGCAAGCTGGATATACACACACCTAAGTTCATCGTAGAGAGTGATGCCACAATTGTGGCGCCGCTGATCTTTGCATATCTGCTGGGGTGGTAAATCCGGACTAAGATTTTTAGGATAAGCGGATTTTAGGATGCGCGATAAGTGTAAGAAAAGCGGCAGGAAACTGTCGCTTTTTTTATGCCCCACTTTAGCGTATGTATTTATGCAATATATGTGACATCTGATTTTGATGAAATTTTGAGGTATGGCTTTACTGTGGCTGATCTTGCGTCTCTTATTATATTTATTGAGATTTCCCATTATGCCACACCATCGGACATTCTGCACTTGTCCTTAGCGCGATCTTACCAGATTTTGGGTGGTTTAGGTGTGCGGATAATTTTAATGATTCTCGGCGGGGCAGTGGCCATGATCATCTTCATGTGGTTGCGCCATCTTTTGAGTGCTTGTTCTGTTGTCATAAAGGATTTTTTAGGTAAAAAATTGAGATTTAGGACAAAGGTCAGCCGGACATTTGAATTTTTCAAAACAATGTTACATCATATCGCGCATTCAGAATATGATATGCCGTATACTGTCTGTGATGTAAATTTTTTCCCTTCTAAAGTCTTGATAGAAATGTGATTATATATTACACCCTCTGTAAGAAAACGTAAAGTCCGGATTTCGTGCGAATTGTTGCCTTTAGAAATACATGTGTGCGTGGTTTATTATATGATCTAGGAAAGTTGTTTTTCTGCTACAAAGAAAAAATTGCAATAGATAAGCGCCCATTTCCCAAATAATTATTGCGGCGTAAAGCATTGGCATGGTATTTATGTTGGTAGAAGTTCATTGTGAGCAAGTGTGGGGATCATTTAATACATACGTATGAAAAGACGACTACTTATATTTATATGTGCGTTGCTGATCAGCCATTGTTTGCCGGCTCAGGATATGGATTCGCTTTCACAGCTTCTGGATCTCCCGATAGACAAACTGATGGAGATAAAGATATATTCGGCGTCTAAAAAGGAAGAGTCCGTTTTTGATGCCCCGCTTTCGTCATCTGTTGTTACTAAAGATCAGATCAAAAAAGCAGGCTGTACCTCTATCGTTGAGGCATTGCGGCTTGTTCCCGGTATGATCGTACAGGAGCAAACTAACGGAAATTATGATGTTCATGTAAGAGGGGTAAGCAATGTTCCACCTAACGCCCTCCTTGTTTTCTTTGCCAATTCCACTACGCTGGTAATGATCGACAACCGGCCGGTATATAATTATCTCCATGGCGGAACTTTTTGGGAAACACTGCCGGTAGACATCAATGATGTGGAAAGAATAGAAGTTGTGATCGGCCCATGTGCTGCGATGTATGGCCCCAATGCGGTTTCGGGTGTAATAAACATTATCACCGCCAGGCCAGAGCACAAGGGACTATATGCTGTGGTAAACGATCAGTATGGCAGTTATAATTCCATTATTTCAAATGCCTCATTAGGTTATAAATTTAACGACAAGGTCAGCGCCTGGGCATCCGCTAACTTCCAGAACCGGAACAGAACACAATCGAATTATTATGACGTGGTAACAAACAGGTATGTACCTATCGATTCTGTCACCGCTATAAGAAATGCAATGCTCACTAATCCGGATATTGTGAGCCAAAGCTATCCGGATCCACACCTTGCCATGCGGAAGTATGCCGTAAATGGATTTGTGACATACGATCCTAAAAAAAAGGTCCATTTTGAACTAGCCGTTGGCGGTCAGCATTCTCAAGTACAAAAAGAATTTGGAACCGGTCTTACACCGCTCACAACCTCATTATCCGACACGAGGTATGTGAGCCTGCGTGCGGATATCTACGACCTCTCTTTGCAGGTTTCGGACAACGGTGGAACAGAAGCGCCTGCATTAGGACAGAAGATATGGCACTGGGACTTGAACACAATGGATGCTGCCGTGGAATACAATATACACAAGGTGAAGAACTTAAGTATTCGGCCTGGTATATCTTACCGTGTGGCAGACTACAATGATTCAAGGTATGTAAATACAGCAATACGGGAAGGGTTGTGGAACGGCGATGCCCGGTCGACGACGACTTCTGCATCGCTGCGCCTGGAGTACCTGATGATGAATAGTAAACTGCGCCTGATCGCCTCAGGAAGGCTTGATAAATTCAATTATCCCGATAAATTGTATGTTCCCTATCAACTGGCGGCCACTTACAGGATAAATGAACGCAATCTACTGAGGGTATCAGGGGGAACCGCATACCGTGCTCCATTGCTTATTGACGTTTTTACCAACCTCGACCTTACCGGGTCATTCCCGATCACAAGCCCGTCGCAGCAGTATGTATTCCAGCTACGTGGAAATAAGAATATCCGCTTGTTAAGTTCAAGTATGATCAGTGTGGGTTACCGGCATAAAATGGATGGTAAAATAGAACTTGATATGGAAGCGTTTTATTCCATGACCAAAGATTTTTCTGACCTTATTACAGAAAGCGGAAAGATCGATTCCGCAGCTCCCATTTCATTCAGCGGTCTCATTGACATTAATAACCTTACCGTTCGCTTACAACGCTTCGGAGGTACCGTTTCATTCAGTTACTACAGCGGCAAATGGCAGTTCCGGCCTTTCGTTACCATCCAGCAAAGCTATTTGCTCGACTATTCGCAGTATACTAATTCCCCTCAGTCCTTCCCCTCATCATCTAATAACAACAACCCTGCAGTTTACAATATAAATTCAGGAATGGGGTCGCGGATCGGGAACAAACGTGCGCCGGCATATTTCGGGGGAGCATATATTAACTACCAGCACAATGATAAGCTGAATGTAAATGTGAATGCCTATTTCTATGGAGCGCAGACACAATTAGAGAGCAAAAACCTGAGTTACAAAGATGGCCAAAGGGGAGTGGAAAACATGGACCCGAAACTCGTACTGAATGCCGGTATATCTTATAATATTTTGAAGAAGCTGAACCTTTTTGCAAATTTCAGGAATTGCCTTGATGACCGTTCAGTAGAATTTTACAAAGGGGATGCAACAGCATTGATGGTGTTTGGAGGTTTTCATTTTGAACTGTAGCAACCTGAAAAACAGGATCAACTTTAATCTATCGCATGAAAGAATATAAGCGCAAATATGATCAATTCCTGTACATGGGGCAGGAGCGATGGCTTGCGGCGAGACGATGGGGGAGAACGCTTCTGATTTGTTTGTGTTTGTGTGTCTTCGGATCATTCAGGCAGGGCGGCGATAGCAGTGAATATAAGCTTAAGGCCGTCTTTATTTACAATTTCACCCTATTTGTAGAATGGGACCAGTCGGTGAAAACCGAGGACTTCACAATTGGCGTTTTAGGGAATTCTCCCATAGACGGCCCGTTGGAGGAAATAGCCCGTGCCAAAACGTGTGGCGGAAGGAAAATAGTTATCCACCACTATAACAGTGTCGATGAATTAACCGGATCATTTTGCCATATACTTTTTATTCCACGCACTGCAAACGCCAACGTAAATACCATTTTATCTAAAGTTAGTAAAGGTACGCTCACCGTGAGTGAAAAAGCGGGCAATGCAGACCGGGGCGTTGCCATCAATTTTGTGATCATAGACAATAAGCTAAGGTTTGAATCTAACCCCAGGGCCATCAGTTCAGCAGGGCTGAAAGCTAGCTCACAATTGCTGAAGCTTGCGATAATTGTAGACTAGCGGATGAGGAATATAAACAACATATCGATAAGGAATAAGCTGATCATCATCCAGGCAACCACTGCGTTCATTGCGTTGCTTATTTGCTGTTCCATATTTGCGTATAACGGCATCAAAACATTTGAGGAGTCATCGGTGCGCAAAACATATTCGATAGCCAGGATAGTTGGCGAAGGGTCTGCTTCTGCACTGGCTTTTATGGACCAGGAAGCGGCTAATAAAACGCTGGAAAAACTGAGCAGTGAACCCGATATACAAGAGGCCGTGCTAATTGATAAAAAAGGGAAAGTATTTGCCCGGTATTCGCGTTTCTCTTCTGTACCGATAGATACAAATGAACTGTTAGCAGATAATGGCGCAACTGTTAATACGACCACACGAGTGGCCGGAGGAAAATTCAGGGTCAGATACAACGTTCTGGAAGGCACTGAAAGCCTCGGTACATTATTTATTAACGTTGATCTTGTGGATATTAAAAAGATCATCCGCAGTTATTTGATCGCAGCAGGCATGGTGCTGATAGCCGGATTGATGTCGGCGCTGGTAACATCTTTTTTTATGCAGCGCACGATCTCGGGGCGATTGCTGTCGCTGGTGGATAAAACAAAGGAAGTTGCAGAAACCGGCAACTATACGGTACGTATGGCCTATAATGGATCTGACGAGATCGCGACGCTATCGAAAGAGTTTAATGCTATGCTGGTGCAGATCGAGAACATGCAAAGTTCTCTTAAGGAAATTAACCTTGAATTGGAAGAAAGAGTGGCCGAGCGGACCGCAGAACTGGAGAAAGCCAATAAGGAACTGGAAGCATTTTCCTATACTGTATCACATGACCTTAAAGCTCCCCTCAGAGCCATAAATGGATTTACAGAGATACTGGTGAGTAAGTATAATGATAAGATAGATGATAAGGGAAAGGAGCTGGCGCAGGTAATAGTTAAAAACTCCAAGAAGATGGGCAGGCTTATTGAAGACCTGCTCGAGTTTTCCCGAATAGGTAGAAAAGAAATGCTGATGACTGAAGTGTCTATGGAGGATATTATGCAACAGGCGCTTAGGGAGGCACAGAACTCAAGCAAGGACCGGGTTGTAGAGGTCATAACGGAACCGCTGCCCCCGACAAGAGGTGACAGGAACCTGCTGATACAGGTGTGGGTAAACCTGATCTCGAACGCGTTCAAATACACCGGTCATAAGGAAAAGGCAATTATCAAAATAGGGTCATACAAGGATGGCGTTGACAATGTGTATTTTATTAAGGATAACGGCGCGGGTTTTGATATGCTATACCAGGACAAGCTATTTAAAGTGTTTCAACGGCTGCATGATGCCGATGAATTTGAAGGCACTGGTGTAGGGCTGGCAAATGTGAACCGTATCATTACAAGGCACGGAGGCAGGATATGGGCCGATGCCAAAGTTGATGATGGGGCTTCATTTTACTTTGCACTTCCGGCAATTTAATTCAAGCATAAAATGAGTTTTTTCACGATAGCAGTTAAGTAAAAAATCAAGTATATGGACATACAAAAGAAAGCAACCAAGATCATTCTCGTTGAAGACAACCCGGATGATGCAAGCCTTATCAAGGCTGCACTGGAAGAGGGCAACCTGACCAACGAAGTCGTTCATCTTAAAGACGGCGCCGAAGCGCTGGACTATCTTTTTCATGCGGGGGTTTACGCAATAACGCCGGTAGACGATCATCCGAAAATAATAATGCTGGACCTTAATATGCCGAAGGTCGGAGGTATAGAATTGCTTAGGAAAATAAAATCGGTGGAAGAGACAAGTAAGATCCCGGTTGTGGTATTCACATCATCTAAAGATGATCCAAACTTACGGGAATGCTACAGCCTGGGTGTCAAAAATTATATTGTTAAGCCATTGGATTTCACCCAGTTCAAAGCGGCCATAAAGAAATCTATTACCGGGTTATTACAGTACACAGCACAGTTTCATTCGTTTGAGTAGCTGAGTCGATTCCTAACAAAAAATATTTTTTATGAACAATACAAAAGAGCAGATAGAGATACTGCTGGTAGAAGATAATCCGGACGATGCAATGTTGTCTATGATGGCACTGGAAGAAAGCCATGTTGTAAACAATATTATTCACCTGAAGGACGGAGCCGAAGCCCTGAATTATGTTTTTCATACAGGGAGGTTCGCAAACGACCCACCGGATACACACCCGAAGATCATGTTGCTGGACCTGAAAATGCCTAAGGTAAGCGGCATAGAAGTGCTTCGGAAAATGAAGGCTAATGAGGAGACGAAGAAAATACCAGTGATCGTATTCACTTCATCGGACCAGGACCCGGATGTGAAGGAATGTTACAGCCTGGGAGTAAACAGCTATGTAGTAAAGCCACTCAACTTTAACCAGTTTAAGACTGCTGTGAATGAAATAGGTTTGTACTGGGCAGTGCTTAATCGGGTGATGGAATAATTTGGAAAAACACATCTTAACATATCTTTATGTGGACAATTTTCCCCCTTGAAAAAGTGTTTTTTTGTGCAGGAAACAGATATTAAAATTCATCGCTTATAAGTTCGTAATTGACTGAATTTCATGTAAATGTTCATAACTTTTTTTTCTGTGGCACAATCTTTTCAGGGTATAAGAATTAAATCCCTGTTTTTATGCTACACCAATCAAGAGTTTCCGGTCAGCATTCGCATCTTATTCCGGCAATGAATACACTGTCGGAATGTGTTACAAGTGTGGTGAGGAAGGGCTATAACGATAATATGCAGATGACCAGGCAGGGCCTGTATTCCGCAAACATGAGGAAGATATATGGGCCCGATGAAGTGCGCATCATCGATTTCTTTCGTTTTGAGGGAGAATCAGATCCGGCAGATGCAGCTATCCTGTATGTGATAGAGACATGCGATGGTGATAAAGGAACATTGATCGATGCCTATGGCACTTATTCTGATGAAGACATCAATAAGTTTCTGCTGAAGGTGAAGGGTATTACCAAACACTGATATTTCTGACAAATATTCTCGATTCAGATTAATTGCCAGGAAGTGGCTTTGTTTCCGGCGGAAAATCTGTATTTTTCAGTATGCCGCAGCAAGATAAATTCAAAAGAGAAATGGACAGGGTAGGGGCAATGCTGGCAAAGCTGCTGGGTATGCTGCTGCATAAGGAACTTCACAACCCGGAGGAAATGGAGAAGTTCGTGCAACAGTTTCGCACTGAAATGGATATCGACCCTGACGCATTCGTGGCAATGAACGAAGTAGATTCTTTACGGTTCCTGGTGCAGGAGAAGAAGTTCTCTGTCGAGCATCTCCGGACGTTTGGAAATATCCTTTATGATATGGCTCAAAAAGTTGGCTACTCCGGGAAAAGAGATGTGCTGTTGAAAAAGGCGCTGAGCATATATGAATATGTAAGTGCAAATAGCGGGGGTACTTTGTATCTGGATGTTCTTTATAAGATCAATGAGCTGAAGCAGTAGCCCTTATGCACAGGGTATTATCAGGAATGGCCTAAATTTTAACTTTTACGATTCGCGCAAACTGGTGAAACCGCTACTGTTTTATTATATTTGCCTCCCCGAACATATATAGGTTAATGCGCAGTATATTCATTAAGGAAATAAACTCTTTCTTTAGTTCCATAGTTGGCTATGTGGCGCTTCTTGTCTTTTTGATAGCCTGCGGTTTATTCCTGTGGATCATCCCGGATTACAGTGTGCTTGCTTATGGCTATGCATCCCTCGACCGTTTTTTTGACATTGCACCGTGGTTGCTGCTCCTGCTTGTGCCCGCAGTAACCATGCGCTCATTTGCCGACGAATTCAGGACAGGCACCATTGAGTGGCTGTCTACCAAGCCGGTTACGGATATAGAGATCATAGTTGGCAAATACCTGGCTACGCTGGCGCTTATAGCCTTTGCCTTAGTACCTACGTTTATTTATGTGTTTAC
>CANJQU010000131.1 GCA_947476485.1 Chitinophagaceae bacterium | reverse complement strand
GTTTTTTTCACCTTGGCTACATGATATTCTTATTCACCATCAAATCATCGGGGCCGTTTCAGTGGGACTTTTTTAAATATTTCTCAATGCTTTTTTTCGCCGGGCAACTGATCAATTTTATACGGCATAAGCTGCAGCAGCGAACACAGGAAGTGAGCCTGAGCAAGATGTTCCTTACGCCATACATTCGTATCGTGCCCATGCACCTTACTATTATGGCTCCGAATTTTCTTCATGTAACCCATATGGGTGTGTTTATTGTGTTGAAGTCAGTTGCAGATGTGTTGATGTATCTTGCCACGAACACAGTCAATAAGAAGAACCGTCTTGAAGAGCAGGCTGTGCTGACAACCCAGCAGGACGTTAATTTGTGATCTTTATCCGGAGTCTGTCACATCCCGCATCTGTGGAATGGATTGATGTATAAAGGGAGAAAACAGATAGGTTACAACTACAAACTTGAAAAATAGTAAAGCCCCCGATTTCTCGAGGGCTATATTATTCGCTTCGCTGTCAACTGCAAACTGCCGACTGCAAACTAATTAATTCTTAAACTGCGGTATCAACTCTGTTGCCAGCTTGGTAAGCTTAGCAAGGCCGTCTTCCGGAAGGTTGCCCTTCTTGAATTCCTTCAGCACATCGCTGTGTTTCAGCTCCATCTGCTGCAGGAAAATTTCTTCAAACGCCTTTACATTCTTCACCGGAACTTCGCGGATCAGGTTATTGGTACCCAGGTACAGGATAGCAACCTGCTTCTCCACGCTATATGGATTGAACTGTAACTGCTTCAATATTTCCACGTTACGGCCACCCTTGTCAATGATATTCTTGGTAGAAGCATCGAGGTCACCACCGAATTTAGAGAAGGCTTCCATTTCCCGGTAAAGCGCCTGGTCCAGTTTCAGCGTACCGGCAACTTTCTTCATCGACTTGATCTGTGCGTTACCACCCACGCGGCTTACAGAGATACCCACGTTGATCGCAGGGCGAATACCGGAGTTGAACAGGTTCGACTCAAGGAATATCTGTCCGTCGGTGATGGAGATCACATTCGTTGGGATGTATGCAGATACGTCACCCGCCTGTGTTTCGATGATCGGAAGTGCTGTAAGCGATCCACCACCTTTTACAAGATGCTTGATGCTCTCAGGAAGATCGTTCATCTGCCTTGCAACGTCGTTGTTGTTGATCACCTTGGCGGCGCGCTCCAGCAAACGGCTGTGCAGGTAGAATACGTCACCCGGATAAGCCTCACGGCCCGGAGGACGGCGCAGCAGCAGCGACACCTCACGGTAAGCCACAGCCTGCTTTGAAAGATCGTCATAAATGATCAGCGCCGGACGGCCTGTATCACGGAAGAACTCACCAATGGCAGCGCCCGCAAACGGAGCGTAGAACTGCAGCGGAGCCGGCTCAGATGCCGAAGCGGCTACGATGGTCGTATATGCCATAGCGCCGTTGTCTTCCAGTGTCTTCATCACCTGTGCCACTGTCGATGCTTTCTGCCCGATAGCTACATAGATGCAATACACGGTATTACCGGCAGCATGAAATTCTTTTTGGTTGATGATGGTATCCACGCAGATGGCGGTTTTACCCGTCTGGCGGTCACCGATCACGAGCTCGCGCTGACCACGGCCGATAGGGATCATCGCGTCGATCGCCTTGATACCTGTCTGCAGGGGCTCCTTTACCGGCTCACGGAAGATAACGCCCGGCGCTTTACGCTCCAGCGGCATTTCATACAGTTCGCCTGCAATAGGGCCTTTGCCATCAATAGCCTCGCCAAGTGTGTTTACTACACGGCCGGCCATACCGTCGCCTACCTTGATAGACGCGATCTTGTTGGTGCGCTTTACCTTATCGCCTTCCTTGATCGACATATAGTCACCCATGAGTACCACACCCACGTTGTCTTCCTCAAGGTTAAGAGCGATCGCTTTTACACCATTTGCAAATTCAACGAGCTCACCCTGGCGCACACCATTAAGGCCATACACGCGGGCAATACCGTCACCTATCTGCAATACGGTACCTACTTCTTCGAGGGTAGCCGCGCTGTCTACGTGGCTCAGCTGCTGGCGGAGGATCGCCGATATTTCATCCGGTTTAATATCAACCATATCTATAAATTAAAATTCAAAAGTTAAAACTTAAAATTAAATGGGTCCATTCCCGTTACGCCTCCTCCCCTTTAGGGGGGGGGCCGGGAGGGGTTTTACATTTTCGCTATATAGCTCGTATCTATCACTTTGTTCCTGAGATCGTTCAGGCTTTTCTGCACACTCGCATCAAATAATCTGTCTTCCAGCTCCAGCACAAAACCACCTATGAGGCGCTCATCTACTGCTGTCTTTACTTCTACTTTGTCATTAGGCATAAAGCTTGCCACTTTGGCTACGATGCTGCTTTTCATCGCATCGTTCATAGGTGCGGCGGTGGTCAGCTTCACGGTCCTTATATTCTTCAGGGTATTGTATTGCTCTATGAATGCAGGCGCAATTTCGGGCAGGTTCAGCTCACGTCCCTTAGCCACCAGCAGATTCAATAATGCTTGAGTAAACTGGTTGATATTAAAGCGCTTCAGCACTTCATTCAGCACACTCAGCTTCTTATCGGCACTGATAACCGGGCTGCGCAGCATGCTTCCAAAATCACGGCTCTGGGTACAAATGCTGTTGAGCACCTGCATATCCTGCAGCACAGCATCCAGGCAGTTTTTTTCTACTGCCAGGTCCAGCAATGATTTTGCATATCTCGACGCAAGACGGGGATTTTGCATAAGTTTTACCTCTCCCTAACCCTCTCCAAAGGAGAGGGAAGTGTTTTTAAATATTGTTATAATAATCAGGACTCGCTACCTCCTCCCCTTCGGGGAGGCCGGGAGGGGTCTTTTTTAATTCAGTTTGATGTCTTCAGCAAGCATTTTCATATACGCTTCCTGTCCTTCTGCTGCGTTCAGTTGCTTGCGCAATATGCGCTCAGCCACATCCAGCGCCATTTTCCCCACTTCGTTCTTCACTTCTGTGAGCGCGGCGTTCTTCTGCTGTGTTATCTGCTGCTGTGCGTCTATGATTATTTTGTTTGCTTCTACTTTAGCCTGCTCTTTGGCATCGTTGATCATGCGGTCCTTCATGTCCTTGGCTTCTTTGAGCATGGTGGTACGCTCTTCGCGGGCCTGTACCAGCAGCTTTTCGTTTTCTGATTTCAACTGGCTCATTTCAGCTTTTACGCGCTCAGCGGTAGCTATAGATTCAGCTATGCCTTTTTCGCGCTCGCCCAATGATTCAAGAATAGGTTTCCACGCAAACTTTTTCAGGATCATGAAAACAGCCAGGAACGCTATCAGCGTCCAGAAAAATAAACCGAGTTCCGGGGTTAATAAATCCATATCAAAAAGGTTAAACCCCCGACCCCTAAAGGGGGGTGCTGGGAGTAGTTAATTTTAAGCTTTCGTTCTGCTATTTAGCAAAACCGTTTTTTAAAGAACTAAATTAGTATCGCTCATTTGAATTCCCTCTGCTGATGTCAACGGACAAAAGCACTCCCCCTTTAGGGGTAGGGGGGGTAAATAACTGCATCCGCTGCCCTCTGCGTTGGATGCAGTTATTACTTTCTTTGGCCGACTACTATACGAAGATAGCAAGGATGCCTGCGATTACCGCAAACAGAGCCACACCCTCTACGAAGGCAGCAGTCAGGATCATGTTAGCGCGAATGTCGCTCATAGCTTCGGGCTGGCGTGCGATAGCTTCTACCGCACCTTTACCGATCTGGCCGATACCTACACCTGCACCCAGTGCAGCGATACCTGCGCCTACTGCGCCACCGGCTTTCGCCATTTCGCCGGCTAACATAATTGTGTTCATTAATACTGACATGTTACTTGGTTTTAATTAAAAAAAACGGTTAAAAATATCTTTAATAACGACTATCTACTAAAATACTAACTACTACCTGCTAATGAGCCGCTGCCCCGTGCCCATGCTCCTCGCTATGATCACCCTCCATTGCCTGGCCTATAAATACTGCGGTCAGGTTAGCGAAGATGAACGCCTGTATCACTGCCACCAGCAACTCCAGCATAAACATGAATATAGAGAATGCCAGTGATACGATCACAAAACCACCACCTACATAAACATTCAGCAGGGCAAATATGAATATCAGGCAAATAACGCTCAGTATCACAATGTGGCCCGCAAGCATGTTTGCAAAAAGACGTATCATCAATGCCACAGGCTTAATGCAAAGCGACATAACCTCGATAAGCACCAGCAGGCACTTTACCAGGAACGGTACATTAGGTGGGTTCAGCAGGTGACCCCAGAAATGCTTGTTGCTGTTCGCCATCATTACCACAAACGCTACCAGCGCCAGGCAGGCCGTAACCGCAATATTACCGGTGAAGTTAGCGCCACCGGGCAACAAGCCCAGCAGGTTATTGATCCAGATAAAGAAGAAAATGGTAAGCAGCAGTGGCATGAACCGGGTGTACTTGCTGCCCAGGTTAGGACGGGCAACCTCATCACGAATAAAGATGATGATCACTTCCAGGCCATTCTGGAAACCCTTAGGGGCCGTGTTCGCTTTGTACTTCTTAGCTGCGGAGGTCATCGCCCATAATAATAACGCAACCCCGATCAGCATGCTCAGCACATTCTTGGTAATAGAGAAGTCATAAACTTTAGACCCGTCTACTGCCAATATCTTTTCCTTCATATGCTTTTCAATATAAAGGCCATCATGTTCGTTGCTTATGCTTTTGCCATCCGCATCTTTGTGCCACTCTTCAAAATGCGAAGCAGAGAAAACTTTCAGGCCGCCATGTGCATATACTATTATGGGCAGCGGGAAAGCCACCGGCCTTTCTTCGCCGTTCTCTTTCTTAAGGCTGAACAGGTGCCACTCGTGAGAATCAGATACGTGCCCGAAAACGAGCTCAGTGATATTTATGCCTTTTTTTTCTTCGTGGGCAGGTGCTGCAGCTTCCGCTGGTGCATTTTCGTGATTTTCTGCGCTCTGCGCGAAAGTAGAATTCACGACTCCTGACAGCCCGAAAACCAATATGAATAAGGAAAAGAGACGCTTACAACTCATTACCGCTCTGAAATTTTGCGCAAAGATATGGGTTTTATGTTCAAAAAAAAGTTTCTTTTAGGGTAATTAGGCGGGCTTTTCTTTGCTAAGTGCACTTAGTCGTAAATATCTTTCCTGTTGCCAATTAGCAAGACGTATACCGTCAAGATATTATATTTGATATTATATATGATGCGGTAATTCGCTACTCTAACTCTGTATCCGGGTCTGCCTTTTAGTTTTTTATACCCAACCGGTCGTGGATTCGTTGCTAACCCTTTCAGTGCCCAGACGATCTTACCGAAGTAAGGTTGAGGTATTTGTGCCAGTTGTTTTTGAGCATTCCTTTCTACGACAACTTGATACATTATTTCTTCTTTTTCCGGGTTTTATCCAACTCTTTCAATGCTTCCTCCAGAGGAATAAATTCCTGTTTTCTGCGCATGGCTTTATCATAGGCCCTTATGTCCTCCAGTTCTTCCGACTCTTCAAGGAACTGCTCGTATTTTTTAATCGGCACCACCGCAGATAGCCGCTTCCCTTTCTCATCGATAATAAACGTTGTTACAGACATAATTATCAAATTTTATCTTTACTCATTGAATGATCCGGATCATAGATTCGGTCATCTATACAAAATTAAAAAAGAAAGCCTACACTTCAATCCCTATGCTACCTTACTTTTACTTTTTACTTTTACCCACCACATGCTCAGTAGCTTTTACAACAAATTCCGCCGCATAACCACTAACCAGCTCTATTTTCCCGAGATAGACGGCATACGGTTCCTGGCTATTGTGCTGGTGATCCTGTTCCACACGCATGGCTACTTTATTGTAAAAACCCCCATCCACTTCACCGATGATGCCACCGGCTATCACCTGCTCAATACCCTCCTTATGAATGGTGACCGCGGTGTAGAACTCTTCTTTGTGCTTAGCGGCTTTATACTATGCCTGCCCTTTGCGCACCACTATATCAACAACGGCAAAAAAGTACTCCTCAAAAAATACTACCTCCGCCGCGTCACCCGCCTGGAACCGCCCTACTTCATCGCCATGACCGCCATCTTCTTCATGCAACTGGCCATGCACCTCAAGCCGTTCTCCGTGCTGCTGCCCCATTGGCTGGCATCACTTGGTTATGCCCACGATCTTATCTACCATCAAACCCCCATGCTCACCGTAGTGGCCTGGTCGCTGGAGGTAGAGATACAGTTCTACCTGCTGGCCCCCTTGCTGTTCAGCCTGCTGAAGCTGCCCCGCAATACCCGCCGCGCCATACTACTCATTGCCACCATAGCGCTAATCATTGCTCAGTGGCTATACCCCCCATCCTTCCCAAGCATCTATGGCTTTGCACAGTATTTCTTCATCGGCATACTGCTGGCTGACCTCTACGTAAGCGATGCAGCAGCCGGCATGCTCCAGAAAAAATGGATCGCCCCTGCAGCCACCCTTTGCCTCATCGCCATCATTTACTTTCCTATTAAGGATGAGCGCGTATCTGCAGCCGCACTCTTTGCCACACGTCTCTGCTTCCCTTTCCTGCTTATGCTGTTTTATTATGCCGTACTAAAGAACGGTACCCTGAAAAAAATCTTCAGCTTTAAGTTCATCCCCATCATCGGCGGCATGTGCTATTCTATATACCTGCTCCACTACACCATCATCTCCATGCTCGGCCGCTTCACCCTGCACCTCCACATCACCGACTACTACCTCCCCAACCTCCTCCTGCAGCTAGTCCTACTCGGCATACCGGTCCTCATTATCTCGTCCATATTCTATTTCTACATTGAGCGCCCATTCATGTCTAAGAAATGGGTAGATAAATTGAGCAAAAAAAGTAAAGAAGATGAAGGGGCGAATATGGAGTCGGAATTGAAGGGGTAACCCGGTAAAAAACACAGAATTACAACGTATAGCCACCCATACCCAAAGTAACCCAGTCGTTAATAACTCCAGTTCTTCCGAATACTACAACTATTCCTTGTTTATTGTATTATTGTAAAAATAGAAAATTATTGCATTTTGAAGGATTATTACTACATTTTGGGGATTGGAAGGAATGCTAACGCAGATCAAATAAAATCCGCTTATTATAAACTTGCTCTAAAATTTCATCCTGACAAAAATAATGGAGATAAATTTTGGGAGGAACGTTTTAAAGAAATACAAGAAGCTTATGACATATTATCAACTGCCGACCGCAAAAAGGCTTATGATTATAACTTAAACAATCAGTATAGCGATAAAAAGCAATACGGAGATAAAACTTATGAAGAGAAACTAAGGCGGGATTTTGAAGAAGAATTAGGTAGAAGAAACAGAGAATATGAAGATCAATTAAGAAGAAAAGAGGCTGAACATAAAGAACAACTTAGAAAAACTGAAGAAGAAATAAAGAAAAGGTATCAAACACCTGAGCAAAGGGCCGCAGAGGAAGCTGAAATTAAGAAAAGGAAAGAGGATTTTCAACGCACGCAAGAATACAACAGCCTATTGAAAGAACTGGGGATAAAAAAAACAAAATTAATTGAGAAGAATAATGTTCTGGCTAGTTTAAATAAAGCAGTAATAGATAAACAAGATGAAATAAATCTGATAAAAAAAGAAATCGACGGTCTCAATTCGAGATTACTGGAGCATGACGAATTTGAAAAACGTAGCTCCAACGTCAATAGAAAAACACTTTTGGCGATCGTTACGATGCTAGTATCAATTTGTGCGGGTATAGTCATTTGGAATTACAATACAGAAAGGCATACGTCTTCAAATGATGCAGCTTTGACCGATTCTACCCCTGCTCGAACTCCTGAAATAAATAATGGCCAAAAACAAGATATTAATTCTACAAGTTCACAAATAGGAAACTCCCAACAAAGAACAGAAAACCCGTCTACACTGATGGAAACTAACCATAAAGGAGGAGGGATAGTGGTCTCAGAAAATAATGGTCATGGTTTAGTAGTAGCTGAATCAGATTTATTAGGACAAATGAATTGGTATATGGCCATTCAAAAATGTAAGAATTTATCAATAAATGGTTATACTGATTGGCGATTACCAAACAAAAAAGAATTAAACATATTATATCTAATGAAAAATAAAATTGGCGGTTTTAAGAAAGAATTATATTGGAGTTCGGGGGCGGACGATGTTGACTTTGCGTCGACGCAGGACTTCGATGATGGCACCCAATATAACAGCAACCAGAGCAATAGCAACAATGTAAGGGCTGTTCGGTCTTTTTAATATTAAATGTCCTCCGTTCGCCACAGCACGATAAAATGTAGTGGTTTATACGTCCTCGGCTAGTCTCCGCCCTTCAGCGGCCACCTCCGTTCGCCACAGCATGATAAAATGAGGTGGTTTTACGAAACTATCCGCTAAGACGAAATAGCTATATTTGTCCAGATTAATACATAAACTCATGAAAGCTATAAGCTCAATACTAATCGGATTGCTCATCGTTACCTCTATCAATTCTGCACGTTCCCAGACAAACATTGAGGAGTATAATTATCTTACCAAAGGTTATAAAATTCAACTGGATGCCGGTTTGGATATGAAAATCGGATATTCATTCACCGATTTAGGAACTTATAGCACTCCGCAGCGTTCCTGTACATTTAAAGCACTCATGAAGCAGGCATCAAAGAAAAGAGTAGCGATCTTATGTGTATTTCATGCTGCAAATAAAGACACTTATTATTTCTGTATTCCATCTGACGGTTCACCTAATAATATTTTTGAAGAATACAGAAAGTCATTATCGATACTCGATAACGCTGAGGCTGCAAGAGACTACGCTTTTTTCGTTTCTCTTTTAGGTTCTAAGATAAAATAATTCCCTCTTGTTAAAGTGGCCGCTTGGTCCCAGTGCCCGCAGTGTTCAGAAATGAAAAACGTAATCGTTAGGCGTGGACAACGTCCTCGGCGAGTCTCCGCCCTTCAGCGGGACTCGCCGATACTCGCGCCAATATTGCCCGCTCTTTCTCACTTGCTTTCAGCATTACCACTTTATCATCTATACTACCTTCTCCCACAACCCATTACCTCGAAAGAAATTTACATCATATCCCGCCTGCTGTCTGTCATATCCCATTAGCGCGATATCATGTAACTTCTATTTTGCAACATCAAAAAACGAAACGACCTTTGTTCCCGCCAAAGCCATTTTTCCTCCTTCGCAGAAGCTTTTCAGCTAAGGAGAAAGCGTAGGAGGTGTTTACACGCCAGAGTCCTTGAGAGCACAAAACGCGGGCACGCAACACCTCCCCTCTGTTTTTAGGAGGGGCACGCTCAAAAACACAGCGAAGCGTGTTTTTGAGCTGGGGTGGTTGACTCTCGCTGGACAACTGCCGACTGCTAACTGTAAACTGCAATGGGGTATAATGGGAAATGTGATTAATCACTAATATCAGTCACAGCAAAGGATTTCACAAGATCACCATGCCCCATTTGTGAATAAATTTTTCAGCGGGGTATGGGGCATTCATAATGTGGGAGCAATCCATTGCATACCCTAATAGGTAAACGAGCAACTGCAACTGCCGACTGCTAACTGTAAACTGCCATGGGGTAAAGCGCCTGCACTGAGCTTGCCGAAGTGGGAAATGTGATTTTACATTAATATCAGCCACAGCAAAGGATTTCACAAGATCACCATGCCCCATTTGTGTTTTTTTTTCCCGGGGGTGTGGGGCATTCATAATGTGGGAGCAATCCATTGCATGCCCTAGTAGCGAAACGATCAACTACCGACTGCTACCTGTAAACTGCCATGGGGTATAATGGGAAATATGATTTTACATTAATATCAGCGACAGCAAAGGGTTTCACAAGATCACCATGCCCCATTTGTGGTTTTCTTTTCCGTGGGGTATGGGGCATTCATAATGTGGGAGCAATCCATTGCATACCCTAATAGGTAAACGAGCAACTGCAACCACCGACTGCTACCTGTAAACTGCTATGGGGTACAATGGGAAATGTGATTTTGCATTAATATCAGCGACAGCAAAGGATTTCACAAGATCGCGATGCCCCATTTGTGAAGAAATTTTTCAGCGGGGCATGGGACATCTAGCTTTTTTGAAAAGTAGTTACTATTCAAAAAAACATGTATCTTTATAGAAGATGCGAGCCGGATCATACCATGTAATATCGATAGAGAATTTTAGAAAGGAGCTAAGAACACTCTCTAAAAAATATCCTTCAATACTGGAAGATATGCAGGCGCTCATCACTGATTTGGAGGCTGATCCGATCAGAGGTTCTTCCTTGGGC
>CANJQU010000130.1 GCA_947476485.1 Chitinophagaceae bacterium | reverse complement strand
CGATATGTCACCGGTTAAGGTGTCATTCAATGATATGGTGATCAAAGCCTGCGCTATGGCATTGCGCAGGCACCCCGAAGTGAACAGCTCGTGGATGGGTGACTTTATCCGCCAGAATCATCATATACACATCGGTACAGCAGTTTCGGTAGACGAAGGCCTGATCGTGCCGGTGGTGAAATTTGCTGATCAGAAGTCGCTCTCCCAGATCGCAAATGATGCAAAAACACTCATTGACAAAGCACGTACCAAGAAGATAACTCCTCCGGAATTTACAGGTAATACATTCACTATTTCCAACCTTGGCATGATGGATATTGATGAGTTTACTGCAATTATCAATCCTCCGGATGCATGTATTCTTGCTGTGGGCAAGATAGCTGCTACACCTGTTGTGGAGAATAATGAGATCGTGATACGCAATATCATGAAGATCACGCTCAGTTGCGACCACCGCGTGGTGGATGGCGCTGTGGGCTCTAAGTTCCTGCAGACGCTGAAGGCGCACCTTGAGAACCCGGTGACAATGCTGGTTTAATCTTCGGTGACTCTCATGCCGCGGCGTAAAGTTCCGTCAGGGTTGTACTTTCCGAATACCTCAAAATCTGCTGTCTTTTTACGCGATTTGGAGCTATGCAGGTGAATAGAAGCCTGGGTGTCGTTGATCCATTTGCAGGACGCTTTGTCCATGTAATCAGATGATACCTAACCAGCTTCGTAGCGTCTCAATGTCGTTTTCTTTGCGATAGAAATAAACAGTATAAGTTTTGTAGCGAGGCCTGTGGACTTCTTCTGTCCGGTAAACCACTATATCGTGATCTTTATGATTGGCGAGATCAGGTGCTGGTTCCTGTGTGTGCTCACGGGCGATAATACTTATACTATGTTCCTGAGCTTTGCAAGCCGATGATATTATCTGGAGGGCGATAATGGCCAACATCAATTGCTTCATTTGTCAAAATTTAATAGCGGTTCTCTTCCGAGCCCTGTCCGGAAATGGTATCGGCCACCCGCAATGGTACTACTCTCATGAAGAAATAAATGATGTAGATGATGGTTCCGATAAATACGAACAGCAGTATCCACATTACTTTTTCTCCTTCCGACTTTAGTTTCAGCCTTGCCACATGAATAATGTAAAAGATCATGAGCCCGAGGTGGGTGATAACCGACAATATTACGAGCATTATCAGTGGTCCTGAAAAAACGCGGGACATATAGGTGTTCATAAATACTTGCGGATCATTATGACTACCCGGCATGAGCAGGATAAGGTCCTTGATCATGAGCATATAGTACACCAGGCAGCATATACCGAACAGCATCGGCAGAAATGTTATGATCCCGAGTATTATTTTGGCGGGCTTTGTCATCTGTTATATTTTTAATAAATTACTACACACTGGAAGTGCATGGGTCCGTCATGCCGGAATAAATGCAACGAGGATCAAAAGGAGTGGCGTTCGCAACACCCACAGTCATCGTACCACATTATAATCAAACCCTTCCCCCTATAACGAAATCAGGAAGTGCGCTCGTATGCTCTCACCTTAACCAGCTCTGGATTTTGCCTCCAACACACTAAAACAGAAAAGGCATGACTACTCCCGATGTCACTTATGCCAGGCCAGGAATGATCGTATGAAGAATATTACCCGACAATGGTTTGGATATGTAGCCGGTCACCAGCTTGTTGCGGGCAGCCCTTTCTTTGTCTACAGGGTTTATTGATGATGAAAGCATGTATACTTTCACTCGCTTGTCAAATGCTTTTTCAAACGCATGAAATTTCTCCAGCACATCCCATCCGGTAAGAGACGGCATGTTAATATCAAGGAATAAAACCGTGTTTCCGCCCGTAGGGCTCATCACCGACAACTGCATATGTTCAACCCCTTTTTCAGGGTCGGTGAATGCCTGTATCTGTGCTTGCGGCACCATATTGCGAATAACCTTACGGCAGACCATGTTGTTTAGCACATCATCGTCAATCAGGATAAAATTCGTAGTAGCTAAGTTTTCCATATCCACATTCTTGAAAAATCGTTAACAATGGTACTGAAGCTGAAATTGAAGTTACTTAAAAAAACTGTTTTGGGTACGTCTAAAAAGCTGTGGCTATTCGTCTTTTTCCTCCGGAAAAATAATACCTACAGAAAATGGTTTGCGACACATTCAAATACAGTTCAAATATCATGCTAAAAATTATCAACCTGTATTTTAAAAAATCGACCGGAAAGAAATGACTCAGGTCAGGCATATCCAGGTATACGCAAACACTGGAATCAGCATGATGGCAGCACTTTCAGGCACCGGAAAAAATTACGCAACAGGATACCTTGAAAAACCGAAAGGCACCCAGGGTATATCCCCTACATGCCTTTCGGTTATCAAACACACATCAAAAACAAACTTCACTTATGTATACATTTTCACTGATCCTATCATCCTTAAATCTTATGAATCCTGATCACAACTTCTCAAACTTCACCACCTTCACACCTTGCGTGCCTTTCAAAGTAAGATAGTACACGCCCGGTGCCAGAGTTTTTACGTCCACTTTTGCTGGGCTGCTACTGAGCACAGTCGATGTAACGTCCAGTTGCCTTGTCATTACCACCTGGCCAATTGCATTCGCTATGGTAAGCGTAGTATAGGCACCATCGGTTTTTATGGTCAGTTGGTCATTTACCGGGTTAGGATAAATCGTCACTTTAGGCGTGTTGCTCATGGTTGCTGCACCGGTGGTTGATCCTATAACGTTGGTCGCGGTATTGGTCATTACGACTTCGTTATCATCAAAGTATATACCAGCCCTGTTATCAATGACTGTTCCGCCGGCTAGTCCGGGTTTTGCATTGATCGTAAAAGTAACCATTCCGTCACATTGCCCGTGGTGTGAACTGTCAAGCAGGTTGATATTCGGGAAATCGAATTTTACTACAGTATGGCCCGCTCCGTCCTGAGAGAAACTGGTATATACAGGAGCAGAAGAGGAAACAAGCTTAAAGGTCGCTATATCCAGATCGTCAGACAACGTATCCTGTACATGAATATTTACTGCTGGTGCATTTCCTGTATTTTCAAATATTATTTTATAATCCAGCTTTGTGCCCGCTGTTATTGTGCCCTGTGGTGTTACCGATTTTTCATTCGGGTCGTAGGATGATTTCACAGTATCAATCCTTACCACCGTATTATTGCTTGGGTCCAGGTCGCCGCTGGTTGGTGAAAGAACATAGCTACTGTGAATCGTATCTCCCGGCATCAGCCACGTGCCCGGCACATCAAAATGGGCTGTAACAAAAACCGGGGCTGTATTCGAAAGCGCCGGGAAGTCCCAGGTGATAACATTGCCAGCAACCGATGTAGGTGTGGGGTAAGCATAAGAGAGGTCATACTTAGGACTGAACGTCATAGTAAGTGATCCGGTATGCGCGGTACAGAAGGCGTTGCTCACATTTACATTTACTATAGACATGTGCCGGCCCGGACCACCTACGTTAACGATCTCGCTGATATCAAAACCGCTGGAGCTGCCACATTCAAACCCCATCAGGCGGGCGCCATGGCTTACACCTAGCGTATCGTACACGATACCGCTGCCGGGACAGGTGACGTTGACCCCGCTTGGCGGTGTCAGCAATTTGAAGGAATATATCGTTCCTATCGGGGTAGATAACGGTGTATTGTAGTGGATCGATGTGGCTGTCATCGTATATACCGGGACTCCTGCAGAATCTATCTCCACCGTGCAGGGGCCGTATATACCATTGTCTCCGGCGTCAAACAGGCAGTTGCTGTTATTATCGAGGTATGGAGTGAACGAAATAGTACTACAGAAACCCACAACGTCGGTGGCAATAAGGGAGTCTACGCGTATACCACCTGCATCGATAAGTACATATTTAACGGTGTAAGTGCCTGGTGTGGCGTATGCATGGCTGAAAAATGCCATACTGTCGTCGGGCACAATGATGTTCGTGCCATCGCCAAAATAAGTTTGCAGGGTGTATCCTGCCATGTACCCGGAATTGGTCACATAATAATCATTAGTATCGCATCCGTGGGTAATATAGGCGCCGCTGATTGTGAGCTGTGCATTGGCTCCTGTAGAAAAGAACATGGAAAAAAGCAATACGCAAATGCTGAGGTAGAGTGTCTTTTTCATAAGGTTGGTTTTGGGGTTGAGATTATTGTTCAGATATACTGACGAGGCATTAGCGCCAGGCGTGAGTATAAAAGGAAATTATTTCTACTATTAATTATCAGTTAAACATCTGAAAACCGGGTACGAATTCAAAAAAAAAAAACCGGCCCGGAAAATCCGGGCCGGCTAGGTCTAAATAAAAACCTTAAATTACTTGACTATGTTTAACTTAAGTGTTTTAAACTTCCTGTCTGACTGAATACCTATGATATACATACCACTTGCAAGGTTGCTGGTATTGATATCAAATGATTGAGAACCGCTGTTAGCTGTACCGTTGAATACTTCCAAAATGGTTTTTCCGGTCATGTCTGTCAGTGTTATTTTAACAGTACCTGTTTGCTTTACATCCAGCAATAAAGTAGCGCTGTTTGATGCCGGGTTAGGGAATACTTTCGCACCACCGATTGTCGTGTTACCTACGTTTGATATGCCTGTAGAGATCGGCGTAACAAAACAGATTGTATCATAAAAAGCATTGTTAGGATCAAATTCGCACCAGCCGTTCATCCAGTTGTCTGATGTAGTACCGGTACCTGAAAATGCACCGACAAAGTTAGTGTGCGTAAAGAATGCATCACTTGCTTTTGACGTAGCAAAATTTGGTGGGAACTGCGGAACATTGTAGTTTACCGAATCTCCGGTGGTATCTGTGCTGATAGGCAATGATGGATTGAAGTAGTGTGTAACAGGTGAACCTGTACCGGTAGTTACCCATGAATTATAGCTGATAGGAGAAGTGCTAGTAGGTACCAGGCCGGGATTAGATAAATTGAATGGATTAGCAAGGCGCACACCTGTTTGCTCAGTAGCGTAAACCTTATTATGATTAGCAGCGCCATACAGCCATGTCCATGGTCCTGCGTAGCCCGACAGGGTGCTCCAGTCGGTTCCGGTAGCTGTAGTGTCAGAATTGCTGGTAGTTACCGTAAGATTGCGGGCTCCGTCTTTTACAAACACAATATCCTTCGGATTTGGCGTAGATATATTAGATGTACCGGAAATTATGTTATCGCGGAATTGCAGCTCATTGGATGCGATGTTACCTACTGTAGAGCCATATGATGCTGAAGACTCGTCAACCAACACACCGCATGGAAAGCCTGCAAATACACTGTTGAGAATGCTGATAGCGCTACCGCGGCGAATATGCGCACCGGCAATATATTGCGGGTCATACGCAGTGGTACCGGGGCTGATCATTGGACCAATTATAGTACAGTTTGAAAATACCGGGCGGGTCAATTTTGTATTATCAACTACAATACCAGTGTATGTTCCGGCAAGGTAGCTATCACTTTCAAAAGCTTTTGAACCGCTTTGGTCTGCAGCATATGGGTCCCTGACCACAGCGCAAAACTGGTTTTTACCCTGGTATCCGCAGTCCGTATCAAAATCATCATCCCATGCTCCAAAAGAAACAAGATACTTTGCATTAACAGTGCCGCCAAACCACTCGTAGCTGTCATCACCGCTATAAGACACCTGGATATGGTCTATCTGTGTGCCAGTGCCTACCCCGCACAAAGTAAGTCCGTTGACTTCATTGTTCGGAGCAAATGCGATACCGGCAAACTCAATGCGTACAAAATGTAGTCCACCGCTGTTATCTGTTGCATCGGTACCACCGTAAAGTGAGCGTGGCCCGCCTTCAACCTGTGCATAACCTGCAGTCCAGTTTACGGGTGCTTTGCCGCAAAGGATTAAACCACCCCAGTCTCCATAAGCTCTGCTTCCGGCATCCTGGTTTGAAGTAAAAATAACCGGGCTTCCCGCAGTTCCGTTGGCGTAGATCTTAGCGCCTCTTTCTATGATCAGGGAGCCTTTTGTGTCTTTATCTCCCCTGATAATTGTTCCTCCATCGATCGTAAGTGTAGCGCCGGCAGTAACGTATACGAAGCCTTTCAGCAGGTATTGTTTGTCACAGGTCCAGTGGGTATTGACAGATATACTGTCTTGCACGGTAACAGTAGTGTACGCAGAAACTCTGCAAATGGCCGCTAAAAGCAGGCAGGACAATAGTACTATTCTTTTCATGTTCGTTTGATTTTGTTGAGAGCAAAATTATTTTCCGAAGGTTATCGCAAGATTAAGCGGGGATTAAGTAAATGATACCTAAAGGTTAATTCATTATTAACAATGCTGGAAAGGCTGCTATTTTCAGAATTTTATTTTTATACCAAGGGTATAATATCTGCCGGGATAGTAAGTCCTCACCTCACGGTCGTGTTTAGTATCAAATTTATTGTCCTTATTAATGTCTTCCATAAAGACTACCCTCGATCCAAGTATGTTTTGAATGCCGAAATTCAGGAGATAGTGCTTGTGGAACGTCTTCGATACAATAAAATCAAATGACTGGAAGGGCATTTCTCCGAAACTTTGACTGCCGGGGTTAAAGTTCCCTATCACAAAAATTCGTGGGCCGGAAACATTGTACAAAAGTGATCCCTGGAAGCCATTGTCCGCGTTCTGATAAAATAAGCCTGCGTTGACTATATACGGTGATTGTCCCTGTAACGGCGCATGCGGCATTACCTGGTTGATCTGTGCCGTATCAATAGTTACCTGGCTCTTTACTAATGAAAGATTACCAATGAGGGAAAAGTCCTTTAAAAATTTTGTTCCTATTTTCTTATCCACCCATTCCAGGTTCTTTCTGAAATCAAGCTCAAATCCATAGCAGTAGGCCGTGTTCGCATTAATATAGGTATAGTCCAGGTCGCCAAATATCACAATTACCCGCTGAATTGGATCTTTGAATGATTTATAGAACAACCCGGCCTGTACCATATCTCCGGGCGCAGGATAATATTCATAACGAAGATCAAAATTCTGTATCTGCGCTACTTTAAGTGTATCGGTTGATTTATTTTTAAAAGCCGTATTCGGATATAATGAACCGTAGTTGCCTGCCAGCTCATCAAAATCATAATAGAATGTCGGCGCCCATTCCCTGAACTCCGGGCGGTTAAGCGTCTTACCATATGCCGCGCGAACGATGCTCTTATCCGAAAAACTATAAGTTGCATTGATCGATGGCAAAAGAAATTTGGTCTTTATTTCAGGCTTTATGGTATCAAGGTTTGCAACAGCTTTCAATGTCTGTACATTATATTCATACCGGGCTCCGCCAACCACGTTGAAATGCTTTCCAACGGGTGCCTTAATGCTTAAGAAGCTGGCCAGTAGCTCATTTTTCCCATCGTAATGATCATAACCCTGTGTATTCTCCGCAATCTTGAAACGTTTATTCCCATCAATATTTGAGTCATTGAAAATTTCGTTTATCGGCATCTTTAAGATGGTTTGCGTGAGCGCGCCGGTTTTTATTGTGTATCCCAGTTCTCTTATGTTGAAGCTGCGGCTCTTATATTCTAGATAGTTGCCCGCGCTAACGTCAAAACTATAATCTTTAGTCACCGATATCTTTTGTGTGAATTGGTGGCTAAAACTGTAAGTATGTTCATAGAGCGCCGAATACCACCTTCCGCCATTAAGTATATCTACAGATGAAGGGATCGCGGCTCTATAAAAAGAATCTGACAAACTTGGGTCCTTTGTATACTTAATGCGCCTTAAGTTTGGCTGGTTCTTAAACAGGTCGGTATATCCCAATGTCCAGGTGTATTTCCTGGTATCTGCATCGTTCTTATGTGTTCCCGTAAGCTGTGCTGCATAGGTGGCACGGCTGTCGTAGCCGATCGAGTATGATCGCTCATCATTGATATTTATGCTGGTATCCTTTATATTTTGCCGCGCCAACAGCGATGACGTGCCCACCTGGGTGTAGAGATTTTTGAATTCAATTTTTGTATTGCCAACCGATATACCAATATTATCCATAATACTGGCCATCACATTATTCGTTGATCTCTGGTCGTTATAATTATAATTTTTTGAGAGTGAATCCCAAAGCTGCCGGTGAATATTGAAATTGGTATACGTATTAGAGTAATTAACGCCAAGCGTGTTCCCCAATTTTATTTTTCTGATCTTCACAACATTCGATAGTGCTAAAGAGAAGCGCGCGTCCGGATTTGCTTTTGTGGAGCTAATTATCCAGTCATTCCCGAACGATTTAGACCACGCTGCAATATTTGTTTTATAGTCAGGGGTCTTTGTACTTAATACGCCAGGGAAATTCTTTGGGATATTTCTTTTGCCGTCATCATAACCTAGCACATCGGTTGAAGATGGCGCCTCATAATTGAATTTGGACCCGGTAGTAAACTCCCTGCTTGATGTCTGGAGGCTTACAGATACCTGGTTCTTATCTGCAATCGATGTTGTGTATACTTTTACCATCCCGCCAGCGAAATCGCCCGGGAGATCGGCAGACGGTGTTTTAAAAACAAGCACTCTGTCTATAAGCCCGGATGGAAGTATATCAAACGAAAATGCTTTCTTATCAGCTTCACTGCTGGGCGTACTGGCATCGTTCAGCCATACATTGTTGTAGCGGTCTGGCAAACCCCTTACAATTATGAACCTACCGTCCTGTATTGTTACCCCGGGCACTCTCTTCACAACGTCTGCTGCATTTCTGTCCATAGTTTTTGTTATCTGCGCTGCGCTGATGCCACTAACTACGTTGCTGCTGCTCTTTATTTCATTGATAACCGAGTTTTCTGTATTTGTAACCTTGCCTGATTTGATCACGTGTCCTTTCAGCTCTGTGGTCTCACCCGTCATTTTTACATCAAGCGCCACATCCTGGTTGCCGGCTATGGTTACGGTTTGCTTATTAGTCGTATAGTTGGTATAGGTAAAAGTTACTTCATAAGTGCCGTCATCAAGACCCAAAAGCTCATATTTACCGTCTATATCAGTTGCGGTTCCCTTTGCAGTACCGTTTATAAATACTACAACGCCAATCAGTGTTGTGTTATTTTTTGCATCGGTGACAACACCTTTAATTCCCCCCGCGAAAACATTTGAAGAGATTAGGGCAAGTACGATCAGAGTTACAAATTTGTTCATTTTTTTTGCGGCGAAGCTACATCCCGAAGATTGCCGCCATGTTAATTTAGTATTACCAAATTATTACCGAAATGGTGACTTGACATGAAAATCAAATATCAGATTTAAGAGGTAGCCGGGACTCTTTTCTCACAATCGACGGAAATTCATTTGCTTTTGCACTCAATTACATTAAATTTGCGCACTTTAAACAAAATATCATGGCAGTTTTAGTAAACAAGGATTCAAAGGTTATCGTACAGGGTTTTACGGGTACTGAAGGTACTTTTCATGCTACCCAGATGATCGAGTACGGCACCAATGTGGTAGGTGGTGTTACCCCGGCAAAAGGCGGAACCATGCACATCGACAAGCCTGTGTTCAATACAGTAAAGGATGCAGTAGATAGCACCGGTGCTGATGTGTCTATCATCTTTGTACCACCAGCATTTGCTGCCGACGCCATTATGGAGGCTGCTGACGCCGGTATAAAAGTGATCATCTGCATTACAGAAGGCATACCCGTTCAGGACATGGTGAAAGCCCGTGAATATATAAAAGGCCGCAATTGCAGGCTTATCGGACCTAACTGTCCCGGTGTGATCACTGCGGGAGAAGCAAAAGTAGGCATCATGCCCGGGTTTGTTTTCAAGCCAGGCCGCATCGGTATTGTTTCAAAATCAGGCACGCTTACCTACGAAGCCGCTGACCAGGCTGTGAAAGCTGGTCTTGGTGTATCTACCGCAATCGGTATTGGTGGTGATCCGATCATTGGCACTACAACAAGGGAAGCAGTAGAGCTGCTGATGAATGACCCTGAGACAGATGGTATCATCATGATAGGTGAAATTGGTGGCAATATGGAAGCTGAGGCTGCATACTGGCTGAAAGACAATATGAGAAAACCGGTTGTTGGCTTCATCGCAGGCCAGACAGCACCTGCAGGGCGCCGCATGGGCCACGCCGGAGCTATCATTGGCGGCGCTGATGATACTGCAGCCGCAAAGATGAAGATCATGCGTGAGTGTGGTATACACGTAGTAGACAGCCCGGCCAACATAGGCAAGACTATGGCTGAAGTGCTGGCTGTGCCTGCATAGTATCCTGTATTGAAAAGAAAATATCTTTCCCGTTATAGGGACCAATCCCCGGCACATGCCGGGGATTTTTATTGTAGCCAATTATGCTTGGAGAATAATAATACCGGCAATCCAATGCATATTAGAATTTAGCCTTTAGCTTTTGTATTTTTGAAATCAGGGTGGCATCAATATTGGGCATTTCAATGGAAAAATACGGATTAACACCACCTTCACAGTTTTTG
>CANJQU010000129.1 GCA_947476485.1 Chitinophagaceae bacterium | reverse complement strand
GGTGGAGGGTTTCAGCCATTCGGACCGGCCAAGCTTGGACTGGAAAGATACGCTATACTTCTCTTTTGGAATACCCAGGTACTCTGTAACCAGCTTTGTAGTCATAAAGCACTGATGCCGATAGCAATACCTATGAGCAGCTGAAGGGGTTTCGCAACAGCCGGCAGACATGAGGCAGTGGCCCCCGGTCATATCGCTCTTCATGATATGACGCTCGGGTATGCTGTGGTAACTGAACAGCAAGTGGCCGTTGTAATTTTCGAGATAAGGCTTCATGCTTTCTGCCAGGGCTTCGATATAGCCAGGATCATCGTAGAATGGTTTTACGACTGAGATATTGAAAGGGTATTTGCCCTCCGCATGTACCGTTCGGGCATGAGCCACTGCGGTTTCGTAGCTGGACATGGCGTAGTGCGGATACAGCGGCAGGAGCACCACTTCTTCCAATGCCGGATATTTTGACTTGAGGGCGTCATACGCGGTTTTCATTGTAGGGTTGCCATAGCGCATGGCTACTTCTACGGGTTCGCTTATTTCTTTTGCTAATACGTCACGCAACTGTTTGGTGAGGGACACGAGCGGTGAGCCTTCTTTTGTCCAGATGGCCTGGTATGCCTCTGCGGATTTTGCAGCGCGAAAAGGTGTGATGATACCCTTGACCAATACAGAACGAACGATATAGTGTGAGTCTATCACCCGTTCGTCCATGAGAAATTCGTCAAGGTACCTTTTTACATCTTTCACGGCCACCGAGTCCGGAGAGCCGAGATTCATTAGTATTACGGCGCGTTTTATATGTGCTGGCATTGCTATTTAATTGGGATGCAAAGAAAACAACTAAACGCAAGAGATGGTTGTAACCTGATGAAGATCATGTGCTAAAATGACCAAGGTATGACATAGAAATTTCAATAGGGGAAATTGGCGGATTACCTTTGTGCCCGTAGTTATTACCAAAGGAATGCACAAAAAAGACTGGCAAAATATTGATAATTTCAGGGTAGTAGGTGTGAACTACAAAAAGACCGACGCACTGGTAAGGGGCCAGTTTGCGGTAAATGAGGACCAATACAGCCAACTTTTATCCAACGCCCCGCAATTTGGTATTAAAGATATGTTTGTCCTGTCTACCTGTAACAGAACTGAAATATATGGTTTTGCCGAGTCGGATGATCAACTGGCTAAGATGCTTTGCAGTGTCTGCAGCGGGAATTTGGCAGATTTTGAGCGTATCTGCTATACAAAGAATAATACATCGGCTATAGGACATTTGTTCAATGTTGCATCGGGCCTTGATTCGCAGATATTGGGCGACTATGAGATACTTGGCCAGATAAAGAACGCTGTGAAAATGGCGAAGGCACGTGGGTTTATAGGGCCATTTACAGAACGGCTTATCAACTCGGTGCTGCAGGCGTCGAAGGCAATAAAGACACATACAGCGCTCAGCGGAGGAACCGTGTCAACATCGTTTGCTGCAATTCAATACATCAGAGAATATTTTGAAGGGCCGTCTGTGACGCCGGAGATGAAATGCCCTGCTACACAACCGATCATGCATGCCGATAATCCGGGCATGAATGGGGAGCAGAAAGATATAGAAGAAAAGAAGATCGTGTTGTTAGGGACAGGGAAAATAGGCCGGACCACCTGCCGTAACCTTGTTGATTATCTGAATACGCGGAATATTACACTCATCAACAGAACAGAGGAAACAGCCGCTAATATGGCCCGTGAGCTGCAATTGAAATATGCGCCAATTGAAGCAATGGAGCGGGAGCTGGCCGATGCAGATGTAGTGATCGTTTCGACCAGCGCGGCGGAACCGGTAGTGTTCAAAAAGCACCTCGCCGGGCGTGGCAATAAACTGGTTATAGACCTTTCAGTGCCAGGCAATGTGGATATTGCTGCGCGCAAGCTGCCAGGGATGACCTATGTGGATGTTGATATGCTATCGAAAATAAAGGATGAGACATTGCAAAAGCGAATGGCAGAAGTGCCCAAAGCAGTTTCCATCATAGACGAGCATATAGCGGAATTTAAGGAGTGGTATGAGATGCGCAAGTATGTGCCTGTGCTGAAAGAGGTAAAGAGTAAGTTAAAGGAGATATACATTGATCCGTCGCTGCTTGGTAACAACGACGCAGGCAGTATAGACTGCGGGGCCAAGGATGAGAAAATACAGAAGGTCATTAATACACTTGCCACAAAAATGCGCCGCGACAATACCCCGGGCTGCCATTACATTGAAGCCATAAACGATTTTATAGCTTAATATGGATAAGCATATCCGTATCGGTACACGTGAAAGCCAATTGGCTGTGTGGCAGTCGACCCTGGTGAAAGACTTGCTTGCAAAATATGGGTATAAGTCTGAACTGGTATATATAAAAAGTGAAGGAGATACCGATCTAAAGACACCACTGTATGAAATAGGAGTACAGGGAATATTTACCAGGGCGCTTGATATTGCTTTACTGAATGGCGATATAGATATTGCGGTACACTCGATGAAGGACGTGCCAACACAGATGGCAAAGGGTGTAGTACAGGCAGCGGTTTTGCCGCGGGCGTCTTATAAAGATATATTGGTGCCAAAGCCGGGCGCCGTGTTTTCGGAAATAGCAGATGGTGCGACGATAGCCACCAGCAGCATAAGGCGGCAGGCGCAGTGGCTGAACAGGTATCCCAATGACCGGATAGAAAATCTGAGAGGAAACGTGAACACGAGACTGCGGAAGGTAGCGGAGAGCGACTGGAATGGGGCAATCTTCGCGGCAGCGGGATTAGAGCGAATAGGATTGCGGCCCGAGAACGCTGTAGAACTTGACTGGATGCTGCCAGCGCCGGCACAAGGTGCAATAATTGTAGTGTGCAATGAAGAGGATAGAGATGCGCTGGATGCCTGCGGGAATTTTCATGATGCAGATACGGCAATGTGTACAACTATAGAACGTGATTTTCTTAGGGCTTTGCTGGGCGGATGCTCAACACCAATCAGCGCACTGGCGAGAATTGAGGGGGAGCAGGTGGTTTTTGAGGGGAACATACTCAGCCGCGATGGCAAGCAAAAAAGAGAGATACAGATATCTGCACCGGTAAACGAAGCGATAACCCTGGGTCAGGATGCCGCCCGGGAGCTATTGCAAAATGGCGGGCAGGTAATACTGGACGGAATAAGAAATGGCCAATAACATACAGATACTAAGTACAGCATCGCTTGATGAAACACTGTTGCAAAAGGCGGAAGGGCAGGGTGTGCAGCTTGAGGCAGTATCATTCATTAAGATTAGCGCGATAGAGAGTGAGGAACTGGTGGAGCGGGTGGTTGATCTGTGCTATGTATCTGCAACTGTAATTTTTACCAGTGTGAATGCGGTGAAGGCGGTGTCGGATATAATTCTTTCTGCAGAGCCGAAATGGGATATTTATTGTATTGGTAAAGCCACACTGGAAGCGGTTATTAGTCAATTTGCATCATCGACCGTAATAGCCGTGGCGAATAATGCGACAGAGCTGGCGAATATCATTATTGAAGACGGAGAGGAGGAAGTAGTTTTCTTTTGCGGTGACCAGCGGCTGGATACACTGCCAGACACTTTGCGTGAGAACGAAGTGGAGGTTTATGAGGTTGTGGTCTATCACACCCAACCGACACCTAAGACAATGACCACACAGTATGATGGTATTTTGTTTTTTAGCCCCAGCGCGGTGAATAGTTTTTTTTATTCTAATAAAATAGGCCCTGCGGTGACATTATTTGCGATAGGTAATACGACAGCAGCGGCAATAAAAAAACATACAACCAATAAGGTAGTATTTAGTGAAACGGCCAGCAAGGAAAGTGTGCTGGACTATGCCGTGACATATTTCAAAAAGTAACGAGCCGGGCGGTGATGTCCGGAAATAAAAAAACATCAATGAGCGAATTGAAGAATGATCTGTTATTAAGGGCATTGAAGGGTGAGCAGGTATCCAGGCCACCGGTATGGATGATGCGGCAGGCGGGCAGGTATCTGCCTGATTATATAAAGCTGCGTGAGAAGTATGATTTCTTTACGCGTGTGGAAACGCCGGAACTTGCCTGCGAGATCACTTTGCAGCCGGTGGACCAGGTGGGCGTGGATGCGGCTATTATCTTTTCGGATATACTTGTGATACCACAGGCCATGGGGCTTGAAGTATTGATGGAGGAAGGCAAGGGACCATCTTTGCCAAAGGTGGTGAAGACAAGCGCTGATATTGATGCGCTGATCACTACTGGCGTGGAGGAAAGGCTTAGTTATGTGATGAATGCTTTGTCGCTAACCAAGAAGGAACTGAATGGCCGTGTGCCGCTGATAGGGTTTGCGGGTGCGCCATGGACCTTACTATGTTATATGGTGGAAGGCAAGGGGAGCAAGACATTTGATAAGGCAAAGCAATTTTGTTTTACGCAGCCGGAACTTGCGCACAGGCTGCTGCAGAAGATAACCGATATGACGATAGGTTATCTAAAAGCACAAGTAAATGCAGGGGCTGACCTTGTGCAGGTGTTTGATAGCTGGAGTGGTATGCTGAGCCCGGCGGATTTTAAATTGTTTGCCCAGCCTTACCTGGTGCAGATAGCTGATGCGGTGAGCCCGCATGCGCCGGTTATATTGTTCCCTAAAGGGAGCTGGTATGCACTTGGCGATCTGAGTAAGACAAGCGCTGCGGGGTTGGGCCTGGACTGGAGTGTGACGCCAGAGCTGGCGAGACAAATGACCAACAACAGCATTACGCTGCAGGGGAATTTTGATCCATCGAAATTGCTTGCTCCGATCAGCCAGATAAAGAAGGAAGTGAGAGAGATGATAGATGGGTTTGGCACACAGCGATATATTGCAAACCTGGGCCATGGAATATTGCCTAATGTGCCTGTGGATCATGCGCGGGCATTTGTGGATGCGGTGAAAGAATATAGTTCTAAGTAAAAAGTCAAAAGTTAAAACCCAAAAGTAGAATTTGTAGCATATGCTGATAAAGGATCAATTCATAAAGTATATACACGGCCTGCAGGACACGATTTGTGCAGGGCTGGAGCGCGAGGACGGAAAGGCGACATTCAAGGAAGAGATATGGGAGCGCCCGGAAGGTGGCGGTGGCAAGACGAGGGTTATTGCCAATGGAAATGTTTTTGAAAAGGGTGGGGTGAATACGTCTGTAGTGTATGGAGCATTACCTTCTGCTATGCAGATAGCATTCAATGTACCGGAGAGTGATTTCCTGGCGGCGGGTTTGTCGCTGGTTATACATCCGCTCAATCCCAATGTGCCTACGGTGCATGCCAACTGGCGGTATTTTGAGCTGTATGATAAAGAGGGCAAGAAGCTGGATAGCTGGTTTGGCGGAGGCAGTGACCTTACACCGTATTATATTTTTGAGGAAGACGCAAAGCATTTTCACGGCACATTGAAGAATTCCATGGCGCCATTTGGTGAACACATATATAATGAGTGCAAAAAGCATTGTGATGAATATTTTGTGAACAAGCACCGGGGAGATGAGATGCGTGGCATTGGCGGGGTGTTTTATGACTATCTGCGCCCGCTGGATGAGGTTGATGAACTGAAACACTTTGATTTTCAACAGGCTAACGGGAATGCGTTTTTAGATGCGTACCTGCCGATAGTATCTAAAAGGAAGAATACGCCTTATGGCGAAAAAGAGGTAGAGTGGCAGGAGATACGGAGGGGCAGGTATGTAGAGTTCAACCTGATCCATGACAGGGGGACTTTGTTTGGCTTGAAGACGAACGGAAGGACCGAGAGCATATTGATGAGCCTGCCGCCAAGAGCTAGATGGTATTATAACTACCAACCTGCGGAGGGTAGCAGAGAGGCGGAGATGATGAAGTATTATAAGGCGAGGGAGTGGGTTTAGCATTTGATACAGGAATAAATTCTTAAATTTGAATAATTAATTCAAAGAGATGGAGAACATATCCTTATATAATAAACTGTCATCTTTGCCTGATCAAATGAAGGCTGAGGTGGGGGATTTCATTGAATTTCTGTTATCTAAAGCTAAGAAGGAAAAGACCGTCACCGATAAACCCCGACCAAAATTTGGAAGCGGAAAAGGTATGTTTATAACTGGGCCGGAATTTGATGAACCGCTTGAAGACTTCAAAGAATATATGTAATGAACAATTTACTGGATACCCATACATTTATCTGGTTTATCAATGGAGAAGAAGAACTATCGAGCAAAGCACGCAAAGCGATAGAACACAAGGGGGCGAATAATTTTGTGAGTATCGCAACCCTTTGGGAGATTGCAATAAAACTAAGCCTTGGAAAACTTAAATTAAGAACACCCTTTTCGGCTGTGCCTGAACAAATATCTAATAACGGTTTTCAACTTTTGCCGATTACTTTCGAAGATACTTTGAAGTTGTCTTCTTTGCCATTTCATCACCGCGATCCTTTTGACAGACTGATCATAGTGCAAAGCTTAACCAATGGGCTTGAGATAATTTCAAGAGATAATCAATTCGCTAATTATGGAGTCTCTACCATTTGGTAGTTCTTTCCCCAGATCGATTTAAAAACAGCATTATGCACCTTATAAGAAGAAACCGCATTCTCCGCCAGTCGCCTGCTATACGGGCGATGGTGGCCGAGACAATATTAAGACCAAGTGATTTTATTGCGCCGTTGTTTATTATTGAAGGCTCAGGTATAAAGGAGGAGATACCCTCCATGCAAGGTTATTACCGAAGGAGTATTGATCTTACGGTGCAGGAGGTTAAGGAACTTTGGGCAATGGGTATTAAGAGTGTGCTGCTGTTCATAAAGTGCAAGGATGAGCTGAAGGATAACAGGGGTACGGAAGCGTTGAACCCGGACGGGCTTATGCAACGCAGTATCAGGGCCATAAAAGACGCTTGTCCGGATGTGGTGGTAATGACGGATGTGGCGCTGGATCCCTTCTCGACATATGGACATGATGGCATAGTGGAGGGTAGTGAGATCGTTAATGATGCTACTGTTGAGGTGCTGGCTAAGATGAGTGTGAGCCACGCGCAGGCAGGCGCAGATATTGTAGCGCCAAGCGATATGATGGATGGACGGATACTGGCCATACGCGATGCGCTGGAACAGAGTGGATATGCCAAAACGGGTATAATGGCCTACAGCGCCAAATATGCGTCCTGCTTTTACGGGCCATTCAGGGATGCGCTGGATAGTGCGCCGGGGTTTGGGGATAAGAAAACCTACCAGATGGACTATGCTAACCGTCGTGAGGCGATAAAGGAGGTGCTGATGGATGTGGAAGAAGGGGCGGATATAGTAATGGTGAAGCCGGCAATGGCTTATTTAGATATTATCAGGGAAGTACGAGATAATGTTGATGTGCCAGTAAGCGCCTATCACGTAAGCGGTGAGTATGCGATGATAAAGGCTGCGGCTAAGATGGGTTGGCTGGATGAGAACAAAGCGATCATGGAGTCGCTTACGAGCATTAAGCGGGCGGGAGCTGACCTTATTGCTACTTACTTTGCAAAGGATGCAGTGAAACTGATCAATGGATAATTGTGTAACTTTGGTTTGTTAATTTTCTTTTATGGCATATCCCGCTTTCGAAAATATTACTCCAAACGAATATCTTGAAATAGAAGTTCGTGGAAGTCAAAAGCATGAATATTTTGATGGACGGATTTATGCGATGGCAGGGGCGGGATTGAATCATAATTACATTGTTTCCAACCTGTGGAGCAAGCTGAGCATATTTCTGGAAGGTAAAGCATGCAAAACATTCGGCTCGGACATGAGGATCACAACTCCTTTTTTGGATTCTTATATGTACCCCGACTTAAGTATCATCTGTAACGGTGTTGAAACTCAGGAGAACGGGTTTGATACGATCATAAATCCGTCAGTCATTATTGAAGTCATGAGTCCTTCAACCAAAGGCTATGATATGGCTTTTAAGTTTCATTATTACAAACAGATTCCATCCTTACAGGAATACATCTTAATAGATTCCACACGCTGTTTTGTGCAGGTCAATAAAAGAGGCCGGGATAATTCCTGGGAAGGCATGCCTTGTATTGAAGAGATGAATTCTTCGTTGGTTATTAGTACAATCGAAGCTCAATTACTTCTTAGTGACATATACAACGAGGTTTCTTTTGCTGAAAAACAGGTGTGAACCTTGCAGTTATAATGGATTGCTATTGTTCTTCTTTGAAAATATAGCTTTCGATTTTTACGCCCGTTAGGAGCTCGGGTTCCCTTTTTCTTATTTCGTTGAGTATTTCCTTAAAGCTTTCTCCATCATCCCAACTCGAATATTTGAATTTTGTTTCACCTAGTTTTGTTTTTATGTAGTTGTTTCCGTTCTGCTTAAAGGTATACACTTTGTACCTGTGTTTTGAAAAGTGACTTTCATTTTCGTTCTCATTGAAACTCCATATGCCATCAATAAGGATGATGTTTTTGTCGTCTTTGTCAAAAGCGAAATAAGAGAGTTCTCCGAATGTCAGTATTTCGTTCGCATCAATTCCGCCTTTATCGGTCATAAGAAATATTTTGCTCGAAAATCCCGAACCGCCTCCAAAATCGGTCATTAGTAAAAACAAATTGCCGGGACGGTTTGTGGCTCCTGTGTTTTTAAATAAACTGAATTCATTTTCAGGAAAGGTTTTTTTAAACAATATTTTCGCCTCGCTTTTTTGTTTGACGATCACGGTTATCTGCGCTATTGCAGGACTGGCAATATTATGTTGAATTAGTTTGTTGTGTTCATCGTATTTATTTGATAAAAAATAAAAATCAAATGAACCATTTTTAATGTTCACGTCCTTAATGATAGAGTCAATGATATAGATGGAAGTATCAATTCCGAATTGCTCATTGGAGTTCAATTGAAGCGTCTTTGCATTCGCTACTACTGCCTTTGTCGTATCCCGCCCGATAGTGGTATTCTTATTCGTACTATTCGACAGGCATCCGCACAATGAAACGACTGTAATAAATACAAATAAATGACCAAGGAAATTCATTAAAAAAGGATTTTAATCAGAACTTGCAGCGCAATACAAAACTAACCTAAACAATAATACACTACATAATTATACTTTTTATGACCAAAAGCGAACAACTATTTGACCGGGCGAAGAAGACCATACCGGGTGGCGTGAACTCACCTGTGCGGGCGTTTAAGAGTGTAGGCGGTACGCCGATATTTATGGAGCGTGCGAAGGGTGCATACATGTATGATGCAGATGGCAAGCGATATATAGACTATATCAACTCGTGGGGACCGATGATGCTGGGGCATGCGTATGAGCCTGTGGTGAAGGCGATACAGGATAAGGCTGCAGGGTCGACTTCTTTTGGTGCACCTACGGAACTGGAGATAGAAATGGCGGAGCTTATAGTAAGTATGGCGCCGAATGTGGATATGGTGCGCATGGTGAGCAGCGGCACTGAGGCGTGCATGAGTGCGCTAAGATTGGCAAGAGGCTACACCGGCCGCAATAAATTCATCAAGTTCGAAGGCTGCTATCATGGGCATGCAGATGCTTTCTTAGTGAAGGCCGGCAGTGGGGTAGCGACATTTAATATTCAGACTGTGCCGGGTGTAACTGCCGGGGTATCTATGGATACGCTTACGGCGCCATACAATGATCTTGCCGCTGTACAGCAACTGGTGGATGAAAACAAGGGTGAGATAGCTGCAATAATCATAGAACCCGTAGCGGGTAATATGGGGTGTATCATACCTGAGCCCGGGTTTATGGAAGGACTGCGTGCTATCTGCGATAAAGAAGGTATCGTCTTCATTTTTGATGAGGTAATGACGGGTTTTCGCCTTGCGGCTGGTGGCGCACAGGAGCGACTTGGCATCAATGCAGACCTAGTGACCTATGGTAAAGTAATAGGTGGTGGTATGCCGGTGGGTGCATTTGGTGGTAAGGAGGAGATCATGCGGCATATAGCGCCACTGGGCAATGTATACCAGGCTGGTACGCTAAGTGGTAATCCGATAGCCATGATTGCAGGATATACGATGCTGAAAACTCTAAAGGACAATCCATCCATCTACAAAGAACTTGATGATAAGACGGAGTATCTCCACAAAGGCTTATCGGGGGCACTAAACGACTGTAATGTTCCGCACGTTATCAATCGCTTCGGATCTATGATCAGTGTCCATTTCAGTGATAAGCCGGTGAATAATTTTGCTGCTGCTGCCGCTGCTAATAATACGCTCTTCAATAACCTTTTTCATGCTATGCTGGAGAATGGTGTATATCTACCTCCATCGGCGTTTGAGACATGGTTTATCAGTACTGCATTGTCCATTAAGGACATTGATTATACTGTGGAGGTGGCGGGTGAATTCCTTGCTACACTGCGATAGTAAATTTCGTCTTTTGCATTAAAAAATAAATTTTATGAAAATTTCTTCAAAAAAGTTTGGAGTTCTGAAATCGTGCCGTATATTTGTTATCGAAAGGTTAACGATTAATAAATCAATTGTTAACAAAAAATAAAAACAAAGGTTCAAAAGATAGT
>CANJQU010000128.1 GCA_947476485.1 Chitinophagaceae bacterium | reverse complement strand
TCCAATCGGGTATTAAATCCAGAATTTGGCGCAGTAACGGTTTGTTATTATTTTTACTACGTTTGAATAGCCCCATATTTTTGTGTTTTGGTCGTTCTTAACCAAAGGTATGGCCGCTATTCAGGCAAAAAAGTTTCGGATAGTTGTGAAAATGTACCTCTTCTTTTTAATCACACACAATTTGAAAAAACTGAATCATTTCATAGTAGCAGGGTAATATTCTTTCACTTTTCCACTCATGATAACAGGTTAAAAAAGCGTGCCAGTGTAAAACGCCACTGTTCAAAAGTCAGCCAGAAGTTATGATGTGGAAAAATATACACAGGATATTGGGGAGTTACTTCTTCATGCCGGGGTACTTCATGTGCAGGTCTTGCATGGTTTTTCGCAGGGTATTGGCGACCATATGAGACTTATACCAATTCTGATCGGACGGTACAATGTGCCAGGGTACTTCGTTACAATGTTTGAAGACGTCTTCATAATATCTCATGTACTTGTCCCAGAGTTTTGATTCTTTAAAATCGTTGGCGTTGTACTTCCACATTTTTTGCGGGTCTTCCAGCCGTTCTTCCAGTCGTTGCAGTTGTTCCTTTTGCGAGATGTGGAGGTAGAACTTGAGTATATGGGTGTCGTTTTGCTCTGTCAGCATCCTTTCAAAATCATTGATCGCCTTCATTTTTTGCCGGGCAGTCTTGTCATCGATCATGCCGTGCACACGGGTAATTAAAACATCTTCGTAGTGCGACCGGTTGAAGATGTGGATCATACCTTTAGCCGGGACATGCTGGTGTATGCGCCAGAGGAAATCATGTGCAAGCTCCTCGGGTGTGGGCTCTTTGAATGATTTTACGTTTACGCCCTGTGGATTCATGCTGGTAAACACATCGCGGGTAAGGCCGTCCTTTCCGCTTGCATCCATACCCTGGATCACTATCAGGAGGCTATTTTTGCCATCGGCATACAGCAGATTTTGCAGCTTGTCCAGATCTTTGAGGATATGATCAAGTTCTTCTTTTGTGTTGTCCTTGTCTATGCCTTTGGGCGCTTTAGTAGAAATATCTTTCAGCATAACTCCATATCCCGAATAGGCAGGACACCTCTTATTAGTTGTTGAGTGAAAAAAATATACTTCGTAAAAATAGTGTTGTTTGCTGATTTTTCGTTGCGATCGCAATATACTGCCGAGTTGAAGGTATCCTCATTTTTAATTCCGAATGGCGTCGTCAGGATATGTAGCTCTTTATATTTCATTAAAATAGAAATATTGAGGTATATTTAGGATCGATGATATCGGTTTAATTTCCGGGACAAAAATTTTACATTGACCATATGCAATACGCGTAACCGGTAGTTATTATTAAAAAGGTATGAATAAGGCCATTAGTTTGTTTTTTTTTCTACTGCTTATTTTTTCGTGCACCAATAAGACGCGGGAAAATATTGCAGCTAAAAAGGGTGCAAAAGCTGATACGCTGGTTCCGCCGAAGGTTACTGTTCTTGCGTTGCTGCCGGACAGTCTACAGGCCAGGACCCTGGTTTTGGATAATTCTCACATGCCTAAGACAGTACCTGCATTGAGGCCGCCTGTGTCTGTGTCGTTGCCTGTTTTAAAGAATGCGAAAGGCGAACCGATAAAGGATGAAGACGGCAGAACATTCATTATGGGAGACGGGGGCATATCAAATTTCTCCACCTACACTACAGATAACGGCCTTGCGCTGGATGCTGTGAGCTGTGCGATGAGGGATAAAACCGGTAATCTCTGGTTCGGGACTTATGGCGGCGGTGTAAGCCGGTATGACGGTAAGTCATTTACTACTTTCTCAGTAGCGCAGGGGCTGGCCAACAATACGGTTTGGAGCATTGCCGAAGATAAGGGTGGTAACCTGTGGTTTGGTACAAACGGAGGTGGCGTGAGCCGTTATGATGGAAAATGTTTTACTACACTGACCAAAGCGCAGGGGCTGGCGAATGATGTGGTGTACAGCATAGCAGAAGATAAAACCGGTAAACTCTGGTTCGGCACTTTTGGCGGCGTTAGCTGTTTTGATCCTGTTACAGGGCCCGGGTCTTTTAAAACATACACAACTACACAAGGACTGGCAAATGATATAGTGTACTGTATAGCTGAAGATAGAACAGGTACGCTATGGTTCGGGACGAAGGGTGGTGGCGTAAGCGCCTATAACCAGTCATCAGGCAGGGATGCAAAGGCCTTTACGACATATGACACAGCGCAAGGGCTGGCAAACAATGTAGTGTGGTGCATTGCGGAGGATAAAACCGGTAACCTCTGGTTCGGAACATGGGGCGGGGGATTGAGCAGGTGCGATCGTTCCAAATCAGGTGCAGTGTCGTTCACGAATTTTTCTACTGTACACGGACTTGCGAATAATGTTGTAAGAAGCATAGCTGAGGACAAAGCCGGAAATCTTTGGGTTGGAACGGACGGCGGCGGCGTGAGCCGCTACGACCCTTCGGCATCAGTAAAGGGCTTAAGACCCTTTACAACATTCACTACCGCACAGGGACTTGCTAACAATGTAGTGTACAGCATAGTAGAAGATAAAACAGGTAATCCGTGGTTCGGAACGAACGGCGGTGGTGTAAGCAGATATGACGGTAGGTCTTTTACTACTTTCTCCACTTCGCAAGGCCTGGCAAACAATATTGTTTATACCATAGCAGAAGACAAAACAGGGGCACTCTGGTTCGGAACCTATGGCGGTGGCGTAAGTAGTTTTGACGGGAAGTCATTTACCAATTTTACTACTGCGCAGGGCCTGCCTGATAACACGGTATGGAGCATCGCGGTAGACCGGTCTGGCAGTGTCTGGTTCGGTACGAATGGCGGCGGAGTGAGCCGGTATAATTCACCGGCTTCATCGGGCTGTGGGTCCTTCACGACGTTTACTACTGCCCAGGGACTGGCAAAAAATGAAGTATATAGTATAGCGGAGGATAACGTGGGTAATATGTGGTTCGGCACGAACGATGGGGGGGTGAGCCGGTACGATGGCAAGTCATTCACAACGTATACTACCAGCCAGGGGCTTGCCGGTAATGTGGTATCTAATATTTATGAAGACAAGGCGGGTATACTCTGGCTTGGCACTACCGGCGGCGGAGTGAGCCGGTATGATGGCAGGTCTTTTACCACATTTACTACCGCGCAGGGGCTGGGTAATAATACGGTGTATAATATTTCGGAAGATAAAGACGGCAACCTGTGGATAGGTACACAGGAAGGGCTGAGCGTAATGAGCAGGGATATAGCGAAGAAGCTTATGACTGTGTCTGCCGGCGTGGCGGGCGGTTCTGCTTATGCAAAAGTTATGTCCGGCGAGAAGTCCTTTTTCAAAACGTTTACAACCACGGATGGTTTGCCGGACAACCTGGTAACCCAGGTATTTCAAATGCCTAATGGTAAAATGGCGGCAGGTACCAATTTAGGCATCGCGATATTTGTTCCGTCAGCAGATCTTACATCGCTCACCGGGTTGGAAATCTATAACTCAGTAACCTCATACCCGGTCAAAGACATAAACGGGGGGCAACACGGTATGCTGCTGGATAGGAAGGGGGTTATCTGGGCAGGTACCGGAAGTGAAAAGACCGCGCTTGTAAGATTTGATCCATCGGCGCTGCCTGTGAATAACAAGCCGCCAATACTGGTTATAAAAGGCATAAAAGTAAACGAAGAGCATATTTGCTGGTATGACCTGCAACGCCTGAAGAATGGTGTTCGGGAACCCGCTTATTCAAAGACGGATAGCAATGTTACCCCTGCCTATATTGCTGAGGAGGTTACAACGATGGGGAGAGTGCTGTCGGAAAAGGAGCGGGACAGTATGGGGAAGAAGTATAGGCGCATAAAATTTGACGGGATAGAGAAGCATTACCCGATACCGGAGCATCTTGTTTTGCCCTACAAACAGAACCATATAACTATTGATTTTAATGCTATTGAAACAGCAAAGCCCGGTCTTGTGCAATACCAGTATATGCTGGAAGGCTACGATGAAGACTGGGGGCCCGCGGAGAAAACAACAAGCGCCACCTTCGGCAATATAAGCAGTGGTACTTACACCTTTAAGGTAAGGGCACAGGGGCCAAATGGCGTATGGAGCGAGCCGATAACTTATACCTTCCGGGTACTACCCCCATGGTACCGGACCTGGTGGGCCTATGATGTGTATGTGGTATTGTTCCTTATCGCGTTCCGTATATTCTTTAAATGGCAGGAACGCAGCCTGAGGGAAGAAAATGAACGGCTGGAACGTAAGGTGGATGAACGGACGGCCGTTATAGAGAAGCAAAAGGAAGAACTGGTGCAAAAACACATTGTAGTGGAGGAGCAAAAAGGCGAAGTAGAAAAGCAGAAGAAACGAAGTGATGAATTGTTGTTTAATATTTTGCCAAGAGAGGTAGCTGAAGAGCTGAAGGATAAGGGTAAATCAAAAGCAAAACACTTCGACAATGTAACGGTCATGTTTACCGATTTTATCAATTTCACCAGTGCAAGTGAGCGAATGACGCCCCAGGAACTGATCGATGAACTGCATACGTGTTTCCATGCATTTGATGACATAACCAGCAAGCACCGGATAGAAAAAATAAAAACGATCGGGGATGCTTATCTTGCTGTTGCCGGCCTGCCGCTAATGGACGCACACCATGCGGAGAATGCAGTATTAGCAGCGAAAGATATTTGCGCATTTATGCAGGACCGGGTAACGAAACTGGGTGACAAGACCTTCCAGATACGTATAGGGATACATAGCGGCAGTGTTGTAGCCGGAATAGTGGGTGTGAAGAAGTTTGCGTATGATATCTGGGGTGATACGGTAAATACTGCTGCCCGCATGGAGCAAAACTGCGAAGGGGGAAAGATAAATATTTCGGAGAGCACATACGAGCTTGTTAAAAATATTACGACATGTACTTACCGGGGTGAAATCGGTGCGAAAGGAAAAGGTATGCTAAAGATGTATTACGTGAACTAATATCCTGTTGTCCAGGTCTCAACTCAAAACTTTGCTTTGCTTTTTTGAGCGGCAGGAAAAACTCTTGTCATTTATTCATAAGTATAGCTACCTATCGGTTAATGAATTAAATTTGGTATAGTTAGATGTCCTATCCTGAAACCGGTTCTTACTTGAAGAGGCCGTGATAAAAAGCATTTTTAGTTTTTATCAAGATGTATGAACAAACTGATCATCAGCTTCTTTTCTCTGTTACTTCTTTTTTCCTGTACTGGTAACAGGCAGGAAGATCGTGTCGCTGGTATAAAGGGAACGTCCCGGCAGGATAGTCTTGTTCCTCCCCGGTTGACCATCCTGGCGCAACTTCCGGATAGTTTACTGCCGAAAGCGGCTGTATTGAGTGATTTGCCTGCGCCGGTCAGGGTTAGTGCAAAGACGCCGACTGTAAAAATGGTTGGGGGCGGAGGTGTCGCGAACTTTGCAAGATTTACTACGGATAACGGGTTAGCCCTGGATGCGGTGAGCAACTCGCTGGTGGACAGGATGGGCAATTTGTGGTTTGCAACACTTGGCGGTGGTGTGAGCCGGTATGATGGCAAATCGTTTACGAATTTCACAACCACCCAGGGTCTTGCAAACAATACGGTCTGGAGCATTGCTGAGGATAGAAAAGGGAATCTATGGTTTGGCACTAATGGCGGCGGTGTCAGTCGATATGACGGCAGGTCTTTTGTGACTTTTACAACCGGCAATGGATTGGCTGGTAATGCAGTATATAGCATTGCGGAGGATAAAACGGGAAAGCTGTGGTTTGGCACTTTGGGCGCTGGCGTGAGCCGGTACGACCCATTATTGGCGCAAAACGGAGCAAAGGCTTTCACTACATTTACAACCACTGATGGACTGTCTGACAGTGTTGTCTACAGTATAGCTGAAGATAAATCCGGCAATCTATGGTTTGGCACTGAATCTGGTGGCGTGTGCAGCTATGACGGAAAAGCATTTACAACATATACTACTGTGCAGGGCCTTGCAAACAATAAGGTGTGGAGCATCGCCAGGGATAAGGCCGGTAATCTCTGGTTCGGGACCGATAGTGGGTTGAGCCGTTATGATCCTTTAAGCCTGCCGGTAGCTGGCGCTAAACTTTTTACAAATTTCACCACGACCCAGGGCCTTGGGAGCAATGTGGTCAAGTCCATGACCGTGGATAAAACAGGAATGCTCTGGTTGGGTACTGATGGGGGCGGGGTAAGCTGTTATGACCCTGCCTCTGCTCCGGGCGCTGAAATTAAGCCATTCACTACGTTTTCAACTGATCATGGCCTGGCGAATAATAAGGTGTACAGCATCACTGAGGATAATATGGGAAACCTTTGGCTCGGGACGAATGGGGGAGGTCTAAGCCGCTATGATGGCAGATCGTTTACTAGTTTCTCAACGGCCCAGGGACTAGCCAATAACCAGGTCTTTTGTATTGCAGAAGACAGAAGCGGAGATCTGTGGTTTGGGACCTATGGTGGCGGAGTGAGCCGCTATGACGGGAAGTCTTTCAGCACACTCAGTACCGGGCATGGACTTCCAAACAAATTTGTTTACAGCATAACCGAAGATAAAAAGGGGGATCTTTGGTTTGGGACAAATGGGGGTGGTGTGAGCCGCTATGACGGTAAATCGTTTACGACCTATACTACTGCCCAAAGGCTGGGAAGTAATGTGGTATACAGCATTGCAGCGGATAAAGCAGGCAGTTTATGGTTTGGTACAAATTTAGGAGGTGTAAGCCGCTACGATGGTACGTCTTTCACGACATTTACAACAGACCAGGGCCTCGCACACAATACGGTGTTGAGCATCATTCTTGATAAATCGGGAAACCTGTGGTTTGGCACAAGTGGTGGCGGTGTGAGCCGTTATGATGGGAAATCTTTCATTTCTTTTACCACAGCGCAGGGACTTGCAGATAATGTGGTCTATAGCATAGCTGAAGATAAAGCAGGCAATCTTTGGTTTGGTACGCAGGAAGGATTGAGTGTGATGGGCCGGGACGCAGCCGTGAAGTTGGCGTCATATACGGGTAGTGGTGCAGCCTGTGAGAAATTTTTCAAGACATTTACGACCGCAGATGGTTTGCCGGATAACCTCGTTACACAGGTGCTTCAAATGCCGGATGGTAAAATGGCTGTGGGCACCAATCTTGGTATTACGATGTTTATACCGTCAGTTGATCTGCTGACACTTGGCGGCCTTGAAATTTACAATTCGCTTACGTTCTTCCCGGTCAAAGACATCAACGGGGGGCAAAACTGCATGCTGCTGGATCGCAAAGGTGTGATATGGGCCGGTACCGGGAACGAGAAAACTGCACTTGTCCGTTTTGACCCTGCGGCATTGTATACTAATAACCATCCACCTACAGTGGTCATTAAAAATATAGAAGTGAATGAATCACGTATATGCTGGTATGATCTGCAAAACGCCGGCGGTAAATCGGAAAGTAACGCTACGCCCCCTTATATTACCGAAGAAGCGCTGACACTTGGTAAAGTGCTGTCTGAGGCAGAAAGGGATAGCATGCGAAAGCATTATAGCGGTATACGATTTGATGGAATCACGCGGTCTTATCCTATTCCGGAACACCTGGTCTTACCCTACAATCAAAATAATATAACCATCGATTTTGCAGCCATTGAAACCGGCAAGCCGAATCTCGTGAATTACCGGTATATATTGGAAGGGTATGAAAAGGAGTGGAGCCCGACAGAACGGAAAACAAGCGCCACATTTGGTAACATCAATGAAGGTACCTACACGTTTAAGGTAATGGCCCAGGGCCCAAACGGAGTCTGGAGTGCGCCGGTATTGTACCGGTTCAAAGTGCTGCCTCCGTGGTACCGGACGTGGTGGGCATACGTCAGTTATATTTTACTGTTCATTCTGGCAATGCGTGGCTACATAAAATGGCGGGAGCGGGTGTTGCGTAATGAGCGGGAGAAATTAAAAACAAAAGTTAAGGAACGGACGGCGGTGATAGAAAAACAGAAAGAGGAGCTTGAGCAGAAACATATTGTGATCACTAAGCTGGTTGATGAGCAGGAGCATACGATAGAGCAACGCACCGGTGAACTGGCTGAAAGTAATATTAAACTTGCCAACGTAAATAATAAACTTGTGCATCTTATACAGTACAATGCGCACAATCTACGTGAACCGTTAACACGGATCAGTGGCGGGATGCTTATCAAAGAATATATGACCGATGATGAGTTCTTTAAGGAAGTGTGGCCGCATCTGCAAAAGGCAGTGAATGACCTGGATGTGCGGTTGAAGGACGTTATTAAAATAGCTGACGAAACGGTAGGCTTCTATGACAATCGTACAAAACATAAAGACCAATCAGATAGCGGGGAACGTAAGTGATAATGCGCCGTTTGCTACATCATTTGCCTGTATGCTTTTATGAATATGGCGCCAAGGTTTTTGTAAGGCGGCACATAGTCATCGTAGCGTTCCTGGAGATTAATATCTTTCTTCTTCAGAAAATATTCGTCAAGCTCGCGCCACATCGTTATCCAGTTAACATCGGCTCCGTCAAGCAGCATCGTGTTGAGCGATTTGATGATAGGCTCGTTAATGGCCATTGCACCGGTTTGTTTTGATGATACGATGTGGGCATCAGGCGAATGGTCGAGCACAATGGATAGATTATGGTAGCCCCCGCATGATCCGAGGATCACGATACGCACCTGCTTGTTCAGCTTCGAAAGTGTGAAAGGCAAGTGATAGCTATGTCCCCGGTGTATCATGATGGTGGGGTGTATATTGGCTGCATCGAGGTAGCTGATAAGGCTGTCGGTGGCTTCTTCGTCAGTGGGCTCCGGCAGGGGCCTGTTGGCGTATATCTCGATGTGCCGTCCCTCGGTTGATGAGATGACGGTCCAGAAGGAATCGTTGGTTACCTTCCACTTTGGATTCTTTTTAAAGTCCTCCATATAGCTGTTATAGGAGGCGACACCATCCTCATCGCCAAAAAAGAAAACCTGCTGATAAATGATGCCGGAGTCATTAGCAAGATCTTTGAATTGAACTTTGTTGATAGAAGGAAGATGCAGCCTTGATGATGCTACTGCCGCCCCTGTATCACTGCCGGATATCTTGTTGCCCTCAAAAAGCATAGCAAGCAGGCTGTATACAACAACACCTTTCCGGCTGGCTTCCTTGTAAGATAATTCGTAGTTCTCGCGCACCTTCTTTTGCAGGAATACGGAGAGTGCAGAGTCTTTTATGCTTCCGAATGCGTCAGCCACATCTACGGCATCTTCCAGGTCATCGGCCTTGCCTTTTTGCAGCCCGCCGATGAAGTTGGTCATCAATGCAGTTTTTGCTGTGTCTTCCATTGTGCCCAGGAATTCAGCGAGGGTATTGTAACCGGCACACATGCGTATAAATGTGCGGAAGTGGTCATGATTGAGGGAGGAGAGTAATTCGTCGCCCTTTGCAGGCTTCATACGCTCCATCATGCGTTTGAACGTACCCAGGAAACTGCTTGTATATATCTCGTCCTGCCCATAAACCATAATGAAGTACAATGATGAAGGTGCCAGGTTGTCGAGACATTTAAAACGGACTTCTTCTTTTGCTTCGTGTAGTTCATTCAACTGGCGAACAAAGTGGGTAAGCGACCTATACTTGAGTTCTTCAGTATAAATATGCCGGCCGATCGGGTCATCCTCCAGTTTCAGGCGCACCAGGTTCTCAAAGTATCGGTCCGTATGCTCAGCAATAGAGTCTAACTCTTCTACTGTTTTGCGCCCGTAGTACACATCTGCAAGCATAGGCAGCACTTTTAACGGTGCTTTTGATGTAGACGTGATCTTTACGATCGCCTGCACCAGCGGGTCCGGCGTGCGGACAACTGCATTTTTCAGCAATTCGTTGGTGGACATGGAGTAGTTAAAGATCAGGTCGGGTGAAATGCGTGCGGCTGCTTTAATAATATTGGCGGCAAAGGTATCGTTGGCAAATTCGTGCAGGCGTTTCACCATCATTACCGGGTCGGCCTTACCCATTTTAGTGTAGATATAAGCGCGGATATCCGGTACGTTGCTCAACAGCACCTGGCCGTTGTCCAGCGAATAAATATTGGTGTTTGTCACAACGAATTCCATCAACCTATGTTCATTTGCTGCTATCAGCATGTCGTGCATGTTTGCGACAAGCTTTTTGTAGAAGTCAGGAGTTGGTTTTGGGTCTCCGCTATATTGGCGCATCATCTCCCAAACTGCCTGCAGATACCGGATCTTTTGCTGGTTGGCTGCTACTTCATCCCGCCCATTGGCCGGCATGTTCTCGATCATGATCTGCACCTGGTCTACATTATGCAACAATGCACGGGTCATTACAACAGTCTGTGCAGAGTCAATTCCATAATGTACTTTCCAATCAGGTTCTCCATCTGCATCATCAGCGCGTTTCTGTTCTTTATCTATTTTGTCATGGAAGTAGGCGCGGTTCATGGGGATCGGCGCCAGCAATGTATCAAGTATATATGGGCTGACCAGGATGGTGTCTTTTTTC
>CANJQU010000127.1 GCA_947476485.1 Chitinophagaceae bacterium | reverse complement strand
ATTGTTTGGTGATTTCAGAATGTCGATATACATTTGCATTAACAAATCATTAGTCAACGCTTCACAAACTATTAAAGAATATGAAAACATTATCCCTGATACTCGGAATTACCATCATCAGCGCAGGCAGCGCTTTTGCACAGAAACGCATCGTGGAGAATGCAGCCAAGGTTGCAGCACTCGTACCAGCCAAAGACGCTAAAGTTCTTGTAGACAGAAAAGCCTGTGCTATATCCAACAAATCATCCGACCGTACCATTACGGTGAGGATAGAGGAGTCGGTAATGGTGAATGATTACCTGCAGAAAAGGATAAAGGTGATCGAGAAGATAGGGCCAAAGGAGGAAAAGTTTGTAGGCTATGCCGGCTGTGAGGCAAATGTGCTGGGCGAAAAATGCGCCGGCTACAAGATACTCCTGGCATACTATGACGATGCACGCTCTGTAGCGCCACAGATGAACGAAAAGGCCACAGAAGCTGTTGCCGCACTTAAATAAAGAAATACTGATAGTAAATGGGAACCCTTAAGCCGCAGCATCGCCTGCGGCTTTTTTATTGGAACAAAGAATTTTCTTTCACCAGGAATTGAAACATAACTAACTGATTATCAATGTAAAATGGCCAGCCCAGGACTCAGATCTATGACTAACGGCTGTTCAACCGGCATTTCTTTTAAAACAAGCGGGTTACCTTTTTCCCTTTTGGGTATAAACAGGAAATCTAACTCAAAAAACAAAAATTATGAAACTAGTAAAATTGAGCGTATTCGTTCTTACAATGGGTCTTTTTGCAGCTTCTTGCGGCAGCGGCGAAGCAGCTAAATCAACTACTGATTCTGCTTCTGTTACAACTTCAACTGTAACTACTACACCAGCAGCAACTACAACTGAAACAATGACTGCCGGTCCAGCTAAGCCAGATAGCGCTACTACGACTACAACAACTACTACTGAGAAGAAAGAAGAAACTAAGAAATAATTCTTTTTCTTTCCTGAAAATAATAAAGCATCCCAGAGGGGATGCTTTATTATTTTCAGGAATTAATTTAAACAACTGATTATCAGCTATATAAATAATATAAGCTGGGCGCGGCAACACTGTTCCGGCCTCCGCTCTGAGCCCTTCAAAAAAAATCTTCAGATTTTTTTCCTTTCTGCGGGTTACCTTTTTTTGCTTTTGGTATTAACGAGCATAACCAACTAAAAAAAACTTTTATGAAATTAGTGAAATTAAGCGTATTCGCTCTGACAATGGGTCTTTTTGCAGCTTCTTGCGGTAGCGGCGATGCTGCTACGTCTACCAACGATTCTTCTGCAACCATGACTTCTACAGTAACTACTACAGCTCCTGCTACTCCAGCTCCTGCTGATACTACTGCAAAGCCAGCTGCTGATACTACTGTTAAGGCTGAAGCTCCTGCTGAAAAGAAGGACGAAAAAACTGAAACTACTACTAAAACCAAGACTGTAGAAAAGACTAAGACTAAATAAGTCTATACTTCCTTTAAAACGACAAACCATCCGCATATCGTGGATGGTTTGTTGTTTTTAATGATCCTGTATTCTGTGAGTTTGCTTCGCAACTGCCAATGGCAAGTATTGTGTGTACCGAAAAGCAATGAGATAAAAAACACACCCCTAGCTCCGCTCAAGAGGGGAAGTGGCACGTAAGCGCGAGACCACCCCTTATAACTTATGCTCAAGTTGTCTATTTGCTTTATGATTGTGGTGGAATAAAAATCTATTCATACAATGACGCGACGTTTGGTGTGGCTTTAATGTGCAAATGGTATTAAAATCCTTTGATCCTGAAAATCTGAGTGCGGATTTACTTATTCATCTCTACCGGCAGCTTCATTTCCTTGCCGTCCCTGATGATGGTTACCTGGGTCTTATCACCGGGTGAAAGCTTGCCAAGGGCCTCCATATAGCTTTGCATACCTTTTACGGGGATCTCCCCGAGACTGGTAATGATGTCGCCCTTTTGAATGCCTGCCTTCATGGCCGGCTTGTTGTCCGTCACGCCATCCACACGCACACCGCCATCCTGGAATGAGTAATCGGGCATAATGCCCAGCGATACCTTGTAGCTCCTTTTGCCGCCTGTAGCCGTTTGCTTAGTGGCAGTGAAGCGGGGTTTGACATTTGCCTTATCCATGGTGCTCACCACTTCTTTTACATAGTTCAGCACTTCCGATTCCCCGGCATAGTTCACCTGCTCTGCTTTGTCGCTCGGCTTGTGGTAGTCCATATGCTGGCCGGTGAAAAAGAACAGCACCGGTATGCCCACATTATAAAAGCTGGTATGATCTGATGGCCCAACTCCTGAGCTGTCCAGCTTCAATTTGAAATCAGCGCCCATGGCCACTACATCGCCCCATGCCGGCGAGGTGCCTACCCCACCCAGCTCCAGGAAGCGTGTGGTGTCATTGAGCCTGCCCACCATGTCCATATTGATCATGTAGGCTATGTGCGCACTATCAATGCCCTGCTCCTTTACAAAATTCTTTGATCCGTAAAGGCCCAGCTCCTCACCCGAGAAATTGAGAAAAAGATAGTTGTAGTGGCCCAGCTTCTTACCGGTCTTCTTTACCCACTGCGCCAATTGCAGCACTGCTGCCGTGCCGCTGGCATTGTCATCGGCCCCGTGGTGCACCTGGTGCTCCTTTCCGGCGTTGGCAAACAGGCTGTTACCATCTTCGCCATAGCCCAGGTGATCGTAATGAGCGCCGAGTATCACTGTATAGGGGGCATGATTGTCTACATAAGCAGCAAGGTTGGTGCCTGTGCGCTCAACCTTATTTACCACTACATTCACATCCATCGAAAACCCTTTCTGAGAGCCACTTTCGGGCTGCTTCACATATTCCTGGTAACATTTGTTGGTAAGCAATACTACCGGGATATCCAGTTGTTCCAGTTCGGAATGCTTATTAAAATCGGGTGGCACCTTGCTGCCATAGCTATCAAAGAAAATAACGCCCGATGCGCCCTGCTTCTGCGCTTCCCTACTGCGTTCAAAGGCTGATTTCTCCCATTCAAAATGCGGGTTACTGGCCTGGTCCTGGTCGGCATACAGGGAGATGAGCCAGATGTTGCCCTGCTCCATTACCTCCGGCAGCACATCTCCGGATACATGCTTACCGGCGCTGAAAGGCAGCGGAAAAGCATCATCCCCGATCTTCACGGCAACACTGTTTATCAGTACCTGTGTACCGGCGCCTACTTCTTTTCCATAAATAAAGTGAAAAGGATAACGGTACTGCCCTTTATAACCGGCGATATTTTCCTCTTTGTATCGTTTTTCGATATAGTCTGCGGCCTTATGCTCACCGTCAGTACCTGTTCTGCGCCCTTCCAGGCCATCAGACGCCAGGAAAGTGACATCTGCCTGCAGTTGCTTTATGACTTTGCGGTCGGCCTTCTTTTTTGCAAAAGCGGGCGTGAAAACAATGAGGCTCAGGAACAAAGTAAAAATACGGGTGATCATAAAGGCATTTGTGCAAATATACGGAGAGATAGATTGACTACCCACACACTTGCACCGCTAAAGAGCCTGGCATTTTTCGATTGTCTGGAGTGTTGCTTAGGAAAAGTTCAGCAGCCGCTTTTTATGAAGCGGGGAGATCATTCTGATGCAAAGGGGAGATAAACATTGAATACTGCCCCATGGCCATGACCGCTGCTCGCTGATATGTGACCTTTGTGGTTCTCAACAATTTTTTTGCATAGCGCCAATCCGATCCCTGTCCCTGAATATTCCTGTTTTCCATGAAGCCGCTTGAACAGAGAAAAAATTATCCTGTTGTATTCATCATCAAACCCGATGCCATTGTCTTTGAATTCGACCAGGTGGTATCTTTCAGCAATCAGATTTTTCGGCACATCGGGTATCTCCTGTTTTTCGACGATGCGGGAGGATATATGTATTATGGGTTCTGTTTTTGAGAACTTCAACGAATTGCCGATGATATTTGAGAATAACTGACCAAGCTGGATATGGCTGCCGGTTACAGCCGGCAGCATGCCGCCAATTATGGTGGCCTTTTTATCAGCGATCAGTAATTCAAGATCCTCCTCAACTTCTTTCAATACGTCATTTAGATTCACATATGTCCAGGCAGCCGTCTTACTGTCTACACTGAGGCGACTATAATTAAGCAATGACTTTACAAGTTCCGACAATCGCTTTGCCGATGTGTCGAGTTTGTCAAAGTATTTGATCACAAATTCTTTATCGTCATAATTTTCCCTGATCAGCTCTGAGAATGTCCGGATCTTCCGCAGGGGCTCCTGCAGGTCATGCGAGGCTACATAAGCAAATTCCTCCAGCTCGCTATTCTGGATTTCGAGCTCAGCCATATAAACGGCCAGTTTATCTTCATCTATTTTCTTCTGGCTGAGGTCGCGGGTTACCTTTGTATATCCTACGATCGCTCCATCCTTATTGTGCAGGGCGGTAATTACTATTGCTCCCCAGAACTTTGTGCCATTCTTGCGGACGCGCCACCCTTCCTGTGCAGCCCGGCCTTTGTCGCGTGCGATCTTCAGCAGCTTGCCGGGCAGGCCTATCTTACGGTCTTCCTCGGTGTAGAATACTTCGAAATGCTTTCCGACAATCTCGGCTTCGGTATATCCTTTTATTTTCTGAGCGCCAATGTTCCAGTTTTCAATGATACCGGCAGGACTTAAAAGAATGATCGCATAATCCTGGACCTCTGCAACCATCTGGTGGTATCGTTCCTCGCTGCGCCTTAACTGATCCTCTGCTATCTTTTTCTCCGTAAGATCGCGTGTCACTTTGCAATAACCTATAACAGTACTATCCTCGTCATGGATCGCTGTAATGGTGATATTTCCCCAGAAGGCAGTGCCATCTTTTCTTTTCCGCCAGCCTTCGTGCGATGCCCTGCCGTTTGTAAACGCTTCATTTAAGAGCGTCTGAGGCAAATTGATCTCAATATCCTCAGCCCGGTAAAAGATGCTGAAATGCTTACCGATAATTTCCTTTTCGGTATATAATTTGATCTTTTCCGCTCCAATATTCCAATTTCTAATGATCCCGTCCCTGTCCAGGAGTATGATCGCATAATCCTGAATTTCTTCGATCATGCGTTTGTAAATATTGCTCGCACTTATGTTCGCCGTCGCGCTCTGCTCCCTGCCCGTCATGCTGATCTGGTTAAGCTATTTCTGAAACTATCTTGAATATGGTCGTCAATTTTTCTTTTAATTCTGCGGTTCTTGCGGGTTTTACTATAAAATCATCTGCTCCCAGTTTCTTGCTCTCCGTAACAGCAGCTCCTTCGGCTGTAGTGGAATACATAAAAAATTTGGCATATTTCAGGCGCGCCATATTTTTCAGGATCTTCAGGCAGTCAATCCCATTCATTTTAGGCATATTGACATCAATAAAAACATAGTCGGGGATATAGTCTGTGTTTGACATGAGCAAGGCAACAGCTTCAACGCCATTGCTCATCGTTAAGCAATTTATGTCGGTGTTCACCTTTTTCAGGCACATCAGGAATATTTCCTGATCATCCAGATCATCGTCAATTATCAGACACTTTATCATATTTTAATGTATAAGAATAGCTATCAAAAAAAACCTAAAACAATGCTTACATAATTCATCATTGAGATCATGGCTTAGCTGATATAACAATCATGCCAAATATTTACAGTGAAAAATAAATTTTTAAGCGCAGCACAAAACGAGGTATTCTGTACCGGGGCACAAAAAAACCGCCTCGGGAGGAGGCGGAAGTTGTGAATATGCAATATTACTATTACTTATTTTCTTAGGAAGCCTGCTTCAGCACTGTGTGCTCCGGTACGAGTGTTAAATGCTGCGCATCTTCCGGTATCGCTTCTGCTGCATTGGTTGGTGTCACCAGTTGCACATCGGTGATATCCTTCAGTTGCGGCAACTGCGATGGCGAATTAATACCGAGGTAGTCCATAAAATTTTTGGAAGTAGCATAGATCAATGGCTTACCCGCCATTTCTTCGTTGCGGCCGGCAATTACGATCAGTTCCTTGTCCAGCAATTTCTGTATGCTGTAGTCAGCGCTCACACCGCGTATATATTCTATATCGCTCTTGGTGATCGGTTGCTTGTAGGCTATGATAGACAATGTCTCCATGGCTGCAGTGGACAACTTCTTGATATGCTTATCGCTGTTGAGCTGCAATACGGTCTTATGAAAAGCCTTTTTGGTAAGGAACTGGAAGCCACCGCCTATTTCCTTTAACTGGAAGGGATAGTAGTCCACATCATACTTTTCGCGTATGGCATCTATACAAGTGGCTATGCGGTCAGCTTCAACGGTTGTTTCCATTGCCTGGCTGAGCGTTTCAGTAATTTCCATTTGTGTCAATGGCCGCTCACTTGCAAATATGAGCGCCTCTACGTGTGGCATTAATTGTTCGATATCCATGCTATTCTCTTTTTCTTTTTCACTACCGAAATTAGGTCACCTGATCAATCCTGCGGCAATAAGTAATGCACAACTGTGAATAACTTATCGGGGCCTTTTCAGGCGGATTACAAACTCATACAAAGATACAAAAAGCGGGCCGAAGGCCCGGTATTGCGGCACCCTGCCTGCATAATCAGATAGATAAGAGAGCAGCAAATAAGGTCACGACAGACAAAATGAAGATATCAACACAGCCAAGGATCAGCCCTGCCAGAGCAAACCCCCTGAGCTTGTGCTTTTTCTTTCTCAACCCCATTACACCCAACACAATGCCACCGATGCCGCACAGCACACCAAAAAGAATTGTAGCGAGCGCCAATGTGCTCAGGCCCTGGGCCGAGATGACAGCAGCAAAACCTATGAACGTTGAAAAAAAACCGAGCGAAGAACAGCAAATCGATGCTATGCTTTGCCAGGCGGGCTTTTTGCCTTTGATCTCCGTCTTATGATCGAACGAAAAAATACTTTTAATGTGGGATTTGACGGATGAGATGACTGCCACCTTTTTTTCGTGAACCGCTGGTTTGGCTGCAGGCAGATCAATTACTGTAGTCACAGCGCTGTTCTTAGGTGTCACAAAACCGGCGTAACAGGGCCGGGCAGCAACAGTGATCAGGAAAATAGCGATAATAGCAGCATACAGGCTTCTTTTCATTTTTTGATTATTCAGGGTTAGAAAAACTGAGTTTGAACCTGGTAAACGGTGAACAGCCGAATATTATTTCACGATCATATTCTTTTCCATGTTTTAGGATCCGGATTGATTGTCTACGACGATCTACGCATAATATTATTTCTAACTTTTATTTAACAAGCGCATAACATTGCGGTCATACTAAAGAAGTCACTTTGTATAACCAAATGCTTCATCGAAGGGAATAATGGCTAAGAGAGAAGTGGACATCGTGGTATTGTCGGACCTGCATCTCGGCACCTACGGATGCCACGCAACCGAGCTCCTGCAGTACTTGAAAAGTATAAAACCCAAGGCGGTAGTCCTAAACGGCGATATAATCGACGTCTGGCAATTCAGCAAAAGGTACTGGCCCGCAACACATATGATGGTGGTAAAGCACCTCATAGGCCTCATAGCCAAAGACATTCCTGTTTACTACATACCGGGCAATCACGATGAAATGCTGCGCAAGTTCAAAGGCTTCCGTATGGGATCACTGAAGATCACCAACAAGCTCTCGCTGAAGATAGACAATGCACGTGTATGGATATTTCATGGTGATGTATTTGATGTGGTGATGCAGCACAGCCGCTGGCTTGCCAAGCTGGGTGCGGTGGGCTATGATACACTTATCCTCATAAACCGGATGGTAAATTATGTATCGATGAAGATGGGCCGCGGCAAAATATCACTGTCCAAAAAAGTAAAGAACAGTGTAAAGGGAGCGGTGAAGTTCATCAACAATTTTGAAGATACCGTTTGCGATATAGCCGCCGAAAACAATTATGACTATGTGATCTGCGGCCATATACACCATCCCGAGATAAAGGGCGTAGATACAAAGCACGGCCATGTTACGTACATGAACTCCGGCGACTGGATAGAAAACCTTACCTCGCTTGAATACAGCGACTCCAAATGGCGCATCTATAATTTCAACGAGGACCCTGTGGCCAGGACTATAGACATCAACAAAAAGAAACAAGGAAAAGAGACCGCAAAAGCGCTTATGGCCAGCCTGATGCTGGAAATGAATATGAAGCCGAACCAGGTGAGCGAGATGGTGGGCCTGGGCGAAGACAGTGAAGAAGAAGAAACAGAAGAAGCAGCATAACATTGGAATTGGGAAGTTGTAATCAGGATCGTTCTCCAGGAAGGGAATGGGGTACTTCGGTTTAGCTGTGGGAGAAACTTTGAAGTTGTATTTTTGACTTTGTTATGAAGATATTATTTGCGATACAGGGCACTGGTAATGGCCATCTGAGCCGCGCGCGGGATGTTTATCCGGAGCTTGCAAAGTATGGGGAAGTTGATGTGCTGATCAGTGGCATACAGGCCGATGTAGATGTTCCTTTCCCGGTGAAATACAAGATGTATGGCATGAGCTTCGTGTTTGGCAAGAAAGGCGGCGTTGACCTCTGGGCCACAGCGAAGACGCTGAAACTTCTCAAATTATTCAATGATATCCGGAACTTCCCGGTTGAGCAATACGATATTGTTATCAACGATTTTGAGCCGATCTCGGCATGGGCCTGCAAACGCAAAAAGCTTCCCTGCATTTCAGTTAGTCATCAATGCGCTGTAGCTAATAAGAATTCACCGCCCCCCGAATCCGGCGACCCTATGGGGAAATTCGTGCTGATGCACTATGCCCCCGTTACCGCCGAATACGGCTTTCATTTCAAGGCTTTTGCAGAGAATATATTCACACCGGTGATACGCAGAGAGATACGCCAGCTTACGCCTACAGATGAGGGGCATTATACCGTTTACCTGCCCTCCTACGATGATGCCACGATCGTAAAGCACCTATCGCAATTTAAAAACGTAAAGTGGCAGGTATTTTCGAAACACAATAAAGAGCCCTTTGTTGCTGGCAATGTAGCCGTACAGAAGATAGATAACAAAGCCTTCATAAAAAGTATGGCGGCCAGCACAGGCGTGCTCTGCGGAGCGGGCTTTGAAGGGCCTGCGGAGGCTATGTACCTTAATAAGAAGGTGCTGGTGATACCCATGCTGATACAGTACGAACAGCACTGCAACGCTGCGGGGGCAAAGGTGATGGGCGCAACCGTGATAAAAACACTAAGCGAAAAATATTACGGAGTCATAAATGACTGGCTTGAGAATGGCAAAAAGATAACGGTGAACTATCCGGATATCACCGGCGAGATCATTGAAATGATAATGAGAAAACATGCAGGTGATAAGCTGCCCGCAAAAAATGCAACACTGCAAAGTGTATAATTCATGATACAAGGTTTTAAGTTAAAAGAGTATTTCGCCGCTGCATTCAACCATGGGCTGGACCTGGCAGTAAAGATGACGGATTTGATAAGGGCCATGTGCCAGTAACCCATCCTTCTTACCTTTCCTTCTTCGAAAACCGCTCCCGCAGGCGCATAACAGGATACTCAAAGTACTTGTACAGTGTTGTGGATAATCCGATGACGATGGCCCAGTAGAGCAGGTACAGCAGTGCTGCTGTATGCGGAGGAACCTGCTTCATATATATAAAGAAGGGGATAAAGATCAGGGAAAAGTGCACCAGGTACATGGAGTAAGATATCTTGCTGATATGGGTGAAGAAACCCAGCGCGTATTTGTTGCGTAGCTGTGTGACGCTATTTGCATAAGGAAGCCAGAAAGAGAAAAACAGCGGCAACAATAAATATAGAAAAGCATCGCTTGCAAAACGCAGAGCGGGGTTGGCCGCATTCATAATATGGATCTTATCGCTGATAACCAGCCAGCTAAGGACAACGATCCCCGCGAGCCCGACTGCAAGCAGGTAATTCTTTAGTTTGTGTAATGCCGCGGGGTAATAATAATTAAAGTACGCCATCAATACTCCATACATTACCGCATCCAGCCGGAAGAGCACCACCTTTCGTATCCCGGAATCCTGGTCGGGTCCGTTGATGGGATGGAATGCATTTATAAACCGTATCGCCACGAACGTTAGGACGTACCCCGCAAACACCTTCAGTAAAAATGCCTGCTTATTCTTTGGTTTGAATATTACTGCCGCCAAGCACATAGCCACAGGCAGCGTAAGGTAAAACCACTCCTCTACGGACAGACTCCAGGCCTCGCCGAAGAAGTACTGCGGATGCGGATACCAAATATTTTGGAGGAATACGTAAAATAAGGATTTTGGCATTTCGTGGCTGCGAAGGTCCATCAGCTTGTAAAGGATGATCTCCGTAGTCAGTATCAGCCAGAACAGCGGCAGGGTGCGAAACCATCGCCTTACCCAGAAATTGCGTACCTCCGAGAAGGAAAAGGTAGCTGAACTTACAAACGTTCTGATGAGAATGTTACCGATGAGGAACCCGCTTAAAACAAAGAAGAGCTCTACACCGCCCAATGCCAGTGGATAATGCAAATAATCAAAAAAGAACTTAACCGGCGTACCGATATAGGGGACATTACTTACCCGCATAAGATACTCCCACGAATGTCCGGAGACCACGGCCAGTATGGCGATGGATCTGACAATGTCGAGGCCAGGGATTCTTTTTGAGTTCAGGGACTAAGATTTTTAGGATGAAAGGACCAACCTATCGGCAGGCAGGTTTCAGGATGCCTATTATAATCTGCATACTTTTCAACCGATCCATACACAAAGATGCAAAGTTTTTT
>CANJQU010000126.1 GCA_947476485.1 Chitinophagaceae bacterium | reverse complement strand
TGATGATGACGGATACTGATACTGATGTCGTCTATGGAAATGTGGTATATGCTATCAGTAGACTGGGCTACCATTTTGGGCAGGCGTGATCTGATAAGCTGCTTGTAATGTTTGGACAACCACCACGCCGTGCCACCCAGGCTTACAAGCAACAGTGCAACCACGGTGGTCGTAATACGTAAAAACGTTCGGGTTCGGGATGCCAACATGCGTTTACCACGGGCAAAATCATGCCATGTAGACTAGTGTCGCATCTTGGTTAAAACGTGCGTTCGGAAGGAGCCGTTGATAAAGCGAAACTTGGCCGTCTAAGTAAAATGAAAAATAAAATCCTAAGTCTTTGTTTATTAGCCATTTATGCGCATGTGCTTGCTAGCTTCCTTTCGGTAAGCGACCTGCGCCGGCAAAATATTTGTGCCAGTAATCCTCGTTGAGATTGCTGATCATAACGCCACCCGAAGTAGAGGCGTGAACAAAGTAGTTATTAGCAAGGTAGATGCCGACATGTGTAATGCGCCGACTATGTATGTGAAAAAATACCAGATCTCCTTCTTCTGCGTCCCGGGAGTGTTTTATGCGTTTGCACCTTTTGAACTGTTCCATTGCTGTGCGCAGCAGGTCAACTCCGTATACCTCTCCATAGAGTTTCTGTGCGAAACCTGAGCAATCAATGCCATCCCTGCTACAGCCGCCCAGGTGGTAGTTGGTGCCATACCATGCTTCAATAAACTCGTATAAACTGTTACTGTTGATCTCTTTAGCTTTTATGCCCAGCATGTCGGCATACTTTTTCCTTATCTCCTTATCTTGTTTAGAAGTGTAGGCGTCTTTTCTGAAGATCGGCTCAATAGCACATTTCTCCAGCGGCACGGAAACTTCAGATTGGTCCGTCTCTTCTACGACTACAACTTTTGGCTTCTCAGGAGCTTTGGTTTTTGGTTTAGGTTTAGCCGGGTCTATAGCGTTTGCGGTAGCGCTGCTCTTGGCGTGAGCATTAATATACACATCATCAATGAATTTCGGCTGGTGGCTGGTCTTGTGCGAGACAGCCTGGTGATGGGTGTGGCAACTAGTGAGGAGTGTACCCAGTAGAAAGCATATTACAGTAAATGAGCGTATATGTATCCGCATTGAGTATCAATGATAATGCTGCGAAGATAATCTTTATCGGTCTAAAGGGCAAGAAAAGGCAGCCTTTGGGGGCATTCTAAATGTAAACTAGACATTAAATAAGCATAGTTATTTTAATGAAAATCAGTCTATTAGTTTAATTTTAATGAAATGTTAAAGGTTCATTCACATGTCCCTTGAAAGCGCTTAATTTAACCGCATTTTGCGATCAATGTAAATTTAACGGTATATCATTATTTAGAGTTTGACGGCTGGGGCAGTTAATTTCATTTTGATTGGGTATTGTTAAACCTCGCTGTTAAATAAAAGTGCATTACAGGTTTTACCGACAGGCTCTTAAATGTGAAAAGGAATTTTGAGCCCAACTATTTTATAAAAATCGCGCTCCCAATTTACAACGGATAAACATTCACCTCTCTCCCAAATATTATCGGATAAAATAAGCCGAATAAAAAATTCTATGAAACTTAAGCTAAAGCAGTATTTTGCTTCATAATATGCGTTTTCGCGGAGTAATTATCTGTTTGCTTTTATTATTCTCTTGTGATTTGATCGCTCAGTCGCGCCAGGGGCAGCTGCTGGTAGACTCATTGCTTGCCGAATTGCCAAAGATGCAACGTGACACTAACGGGGTAAAACTGCTCAATCAGATCGCGTACGGGTATCGTGTCATTAATCCCGATTCCGGAATATCCTTCGCAACACGCGAATTGGACCTGGCGCAACAATTGGCCTGGCAACCGGGCGAGGCTTCAGCTTACAATGACCTGGGCAATAACTATCTCAATAAGTCCCAGTATCCGCAGGCGCTCGATTATTTTTTCAAGTCGCTGCAGATAGATGAGACGCTGAAAAATATGAAGCTCACTGGCGTGGCGCTGGGAAACATAGGTATGGTTTACTGGCGCCAGCATGCCTATGCACAGGCGCTCGACTATATGACCAGGTCGGTATCCATAGCCGAGCAGGTTGGGAATAAACGTGGGGCGCAATTATCGCTGGGTAATATGGGCGCCGTTTATGCCGACACAGGCAACCTGGCAAAAGCGCTGGAGTTCGGATTAAGATCCCTGAAAATTGCCGGGGAACTCGATGATAAGAGTGGTATTATCATACAGTCATGTAACATAGGCACTGAATACAAAGACCTTGGCCAGTATTCACAGGCGCTTCATTATCAATTCCTTTCTTTGAGAATAGCTGAATCTGTTGGCGACCGGCAATTTACAGCGATCAATCTCGGCAACATTGGTGAGATATACCTGGCCATTGCGCAGGATAGCGTTGTAATACATGCCGATAGCCTTGTGCCGGAAGGCAAGACGGCGAACCTGGCCAGGGCCGTGGAATATTTGTATAAAAGCGTGCAGGCATCTAAAGCAATTAATTTTCACCAGGGAATATCAGAATTTTCAGATTTCCTGGCTAAAGCGTATATACGGCAAGGCGACTACAAAGCAGCCCTTGGCGCCTACATGCAATATTCGGATGCTAAGGATTCTATGTTCTCGATCGCGAAAAGTGAAAAGATCGCCAGCCTGGAAACACGCCGCGCACTGGAATTGAAGGATAAGGATATACAGATCGCCAAACTGGCAATTGCTAAGCGGCAGCATGAACGTTTGGCATTCATTGGCGGCATCGTGCTGCTGCTGATAATTATGAGCATCATTTTCCGCAACTACAGAGCGCAGCAGAAAGGCAATGTGCTGCTATCGAGAGAGAAAAAGCGTAGCGATGACCTGTTGCTGAATATCCTCCCAAGCGAGGTGGCTGATGAACTTAAAGAAAAGGGTTCCGCAGTGGCAAAGCAATTTGATGAAGTGAGTGTGCTCTTTACCGACTTTATCGACTTCACGGGTACATCAGAAAAACTGTCGCCGCAGCAACTGGTGAAGGAACTTGATGAACGGTTCACAGTATTTGATGCCATAATTGAAAGAAACGGATTGGAGCGGATAAAAACCATTGGCGATGCCTATATGGCCGTATGCGGCCTTCCTGTAACCGATCCCGACCATGCCCGGAAGACAGTGCGTGCTGCTATGGAGATCCGGGCATTTATGGAAGAAAACCAAAAACAAAACCATTTGTTCAAAATACGTATTGGCATAAACTCCGGACCGGTCGTAGCCGGTATCGTTGGGGTGAAAAAGTTTGCTTACGATATTTGGGGCGATACGGTAAACACGGCAACCCGTATGGAGCAAAGCAGCGCTGCCAATAAGATCAATATTTCCCAGTCTACTTACGAGCGTGTAAAAGATACTTTTGCCTGCGAGTACCGGGGCCAGATACATGTAAAGAACAAAGGCGCGCTGAATATGTATTACGTTTTGTAGCAAATAACAGCGCTTTCATTCCATACCGGAATTTTAAATGTCACCCCAGCCGGTCAAAATGCGAAAACATCTGCATCGCCCTCATTTTTAATGATCCTTTAGACGCCCCAGAACTTTGTCAAGGGATGATTTGAGTTTGTCTACGGCTCCACTTACTGCGTGCTCGTGGGTATTTCCGTGATTGGTAACTGCTAACGCTGGCCGGCCTTCAATGCGGGCCTCTATAATACATCGCTTATCAGGAAGGCCTCTCTTATGGCCATTTTCATCGGCAAGATGTACTTCAAGCCGGGTTATGTGTTCACTAAACCGCTTTAACCCATCCGTTATCTGCCCTTCTAAAGCCGATTTGAACTTTTCGCTGCCGGTAATATTGTGATCTGTATTAAGCTGAATGACCATAATTGCTGTTTGTTTTTGCTAATTGCCTAATAATCGTGCCGTGCTGAGTGGCGCGTTGCAGCTTCATACGCTTAGCCGCCCACGGAACCCCCGGGCCGCATAAAAAGACTCTGCCCCGTTGTGATAAAGAAAGACAGTGTTGTAACGATGATCGCAAAAGAGCGCTCCTCCCAGTTTTCTGATATCAGCGGGTGTTTTTACCCAGCTCGATGTTTTTGTGTCAAAATCCCCTAGTTGCTGCAGTTCCCGGTATTGTTCTTCCGTTAGTAGTTCAATACCCATGTCGGTTGCCGCCTCAACAGCGCTGTTCTCCGGTTTATTCTCTTTTCTTGAGTCGAGTGCCGTGTGGTCATAGCAAAAGCTTCTCCGTCCCTTAGGGCTTTCCGCAGCACAATCATAAAAAATGATTTCACCGGTCTTTTTATCATGACCAACTACATCGGGCTCACCGCCGGTTCTTTCCATTTCATAGAGCGACCACAATTTTCCGCTGTCAGCGTCCAGTCTGGCTTGTACCGTAGCCCATTCCATGCCTTTATGTCGTTTTGCGTTTTTCTCGAAACGGGCTTTTAATGTGTTCAGCAGCTCTTCGCTTTCTTTTGTGGACAATTTCTTTTTCATACTATTTGTTTATGGGTTAAAATCTGAATTTCTCAAAAGTTTTGCCATTAAATTTATACGCACCCGCCGTAGGTGTTGCCAGCCAAAGGCCGCCCTGCCTGTCTTTATAAATTGAGAATAGCATAATGCTTTCATTCCCGGCCTTTACCACGTACTGGGTCAGCTTCTTTCCATCGTATCGCCAGGCTCCATTACGAAACGTTACCATCCACATATCACCATTGTTATCTTCTACGCTCGACATGAAGTAAGCAGCGCCGTGGTCTTTGGAGCCCACAATTCCCTTTTCCTTCCTGAAACTAATTGATCCGTTTTCATTTCCGGAAGGCTCATTAGGGTAAATATCGAAACGATGCATAGTATTGGTGAACCAAAAGGACCCATTTTTGTCCTCAAAAGTAGAGCGGACATGAATAGCAATATCATCAATGCCCAGTTCTTCTTCGGATATCCATCCAAAAGCGTTTGATCCTGTCCTGGCTATTGCCACAGGATCGTAGCGGCACAAACCAATATTAGTGCCAAACCAGAGACTTCCTTTTCTGTCCCTATAAATGCTGTAAACATCATAAGGGCTAAAACGTGCATTTGGATATTTTGAACGTGGGTGGTTCCTGATAAATTCCTCACCGTTTTTTGTTTTCGGGAATTCCAGGCGGTGTAAAATGGTCCCGTCATAGCGATATACCACCCCCGAATCCTGGGCTCCCGCAAACCACAGATCACCGGGCTGTGATCTCCAGTCATCACCTGGGCCGTTGCTCCTCGTGCTCTTCAGCGTGGTAAACGTTCCGTCGAATTTACTTATTCCATCAACTGTATTGAAGTAAATATTTCCTGTGCTGTCTTCCTGTATACCCCGGATCTGATCGTGGCACAAACCGTCCTTAGTACTAAAGTGAGTTAAGTTTTTACCATCATAACGATACACGCCTTTCCCGTTGCTTCCGAACCAATAGTTGTCTTTCCTGTCCTGGAAAATATACCATATGCTTGTGTCTATGGCAGAAACGGCATGGCCTGCAATTGCAGAACTCCTACTTCCAGCCACCTGCCGGGTGCCTTGTCCGCTGCACGACGCAAATGTTATCATTATGCCGAATATTAATGCGGTATGCCTCATTGTTTTTTTATTTGTTTCAGTAGCGCTGTTCCTTTATTTAACTAAATAATGAACCACAGAAACAAATGTACGATTAATTTCGTACATCGATATTTGATGTGATACAATTTATACAAGGAACATTGCTAATCATCCGGCCCCTTCCCATCCAGTATCTGTGGTATATACTTCTCGACCCTCGCTTCTCTTGTCTTGGCTAATTTAGCCTGTGAAATAAGAAACAAGTATGCTCGTTGCCTACCCGGTGTCAGTGCTTTAAACGCCTTTTTCAGATCAGCATCCTTGTCCAGTTTTTTCTGAAACTCTTCCGGCACCTGGTATTCTTCTGTCTTCTTCAATTCCACTTTCAGCCCTGCTTTTTCCACCTCCATCGCGTCTTTGATGTAGGCTTTCAGTGTGGTTTTCAGCTTCGTAATTTCTTTGACGTTAGTGAACCGGATCTGGCGGGCAGACTGCACATTTTCGGTTTGTTGTATAAGGATGCCTTTAGTATCCTTGAACAATGCCCCTTTCATAAACAGCAGCGCACAATATTCCTTAAATCCATGTATCAGCACTACGTTCTTTTTCTGCAAGCTGTAACAGGGGCAGCCCCATTTTAACTCTTCGTCCAGCCCCGAATCAAGGACAATTTCTCTCAACTGTCCATACTCCTCCTGCCACGCAGAGGCCTTATCAAAAAACCAATCAACTTTAGGGTTCTTTCTATCATCCATTTGTACCTGCTTTGAAATAAAGTTATGAATGGTTACTGACTAACGGAAATGATCTTTCTATCTGCCGGCCTGAGGTACCACGATATCAATGTCAGGATAAGCAACAGTGCCGAGGGAAATAGCTCGCTCACAGGGTGCCCCACAGCAACATGCGAAAATATTGCTCCGGACAGCAGAAAGAAAAAGCCCGCATAAGCCCATTCCTTCAGTAAAGGAAATTTAGGTACAAGCAATGCTGCAACTCCCGGAATTTTCCACACTCCAATTAATGTCAGGAAATAGACAGGATAGCCCAGATGCTGAATGCCATATACCCCGGGAGGCGCCAGTGCCCCGTCAACTTGCATTTTTAATAATTGCTGTATCCCGGTCGCCAGCATCCCTAAGGCCAGCCAGATGGTAGCTATCCAATAGATTATTCTATTTCTTTTTGCCATGGTGTACTATATTGATTTTCTTACAATTTCCTGTATCCGGTCATGCGCCATGTTAAGGCCCTGCGCAAATGGCAACCTCAGCACCTGGTCTCTCTGCGCTGCCGATTCATAGATCACATGCATGCTCAGTTTGCTGGTATCCTCTGTTAGCTTTTCAAACTCATATACTTCAAGCTGAACCCCAAACGGAGCCCCCTCCATTTCAAATGTCCGCGTGATCTTCTGGTCCGGGATAAATTCATGGATCACTCCATTTGCACGGAAAAGTACCTTCCCCTGCGCATCCGCTGACTGCAACTCATAGCTACCATGTTTCCTTCCTTCAAATTTCAGCAATTTCGCTGTGGTATTTGGGTTCGACATCCATTGCTCTATGATGTCGCGCTCTGCATATGCCTTAAATAATAATGCTACAGGCAGGTCAAATTCCCTTGTTATCACAAGTTCCTGCTTGCCGTCTTCGGCGTTGATCTTTGTTTTCTGTTCCATCGTTAAGCGCTTTTATGTTTTTTCATTATTGATTCTAATTTGTTGAACCTGTCGTCCCACATTTTGCGGAATGGCTCAATGAATGCCGCTATTTCTTTCATTTTATTTGGATTTAATTGGTAGTAAATTTCCCTGCCGTTTTGTTGTTGCTCCAGTAGTTCGCATTCTGTGAGTATCTGCAGGTGTTTTGAAACTGTAGGTCTTGCAGTGTCGAAGTTGGCGGCAATTGCTCCCGCGGTCATGGCTTGCGAAGCAACCAGCAGCAGTATGGCCCGTCTTGTAGGGTCTGCTATGGCTTGAAATACGTCTCGTCTTAAATTCATTGCGTAGCTATTTGACTACAAATATAAGTGTAGTTATTTGACTACGCAATTATTTTTCACAAAAAAGTGATCTCTTCAGAAATTGCGGATCGAAGTTGGTTGTGAAGAAAAGGGGAGATACGGTTTATCTACAACCACTTTTTCATTTTAAACAGTAATAAGGTTGCCGCCGAAGAGCCGATGATCAGCAATATGGCTAAGGGATATCCAAAGCGCCAGCTTAGTTCCGGCATCATTTTGAAATTCATACCATAAATGCTGGCGATAAGGGTAGGGGGCATGAACACAACAGAAACTATCGTGAAGATCTTGATCGTCTTATTCTGCTGAATGTTTATTAAGCCAATGAGCGTGTTCTGTAAATATTCCAGCCGAACGAAAATGAAAGAAGTATAATCGAGCATGGCTGTAATATCTTTTATGAGAATGCTTAGCCTGTTCTTGTTTTTAAAAGCATTACTTTTCAAAAGGGCGGATGTAACACGTTGCTTGTCTACAAAGCTATCGCGGGAGAGTGTTGCGGACTCCTGGTAATCGCTGATCTTCAGTAACATTTCTTCGATAACAATGTCTTTTCTTAACGACAGGCTCCGGCTCATAGATGCGATGTCTTTGGCCATTTGCTCAATATAGTCAGTGTCCAGGTCAAACTTTGTTTCAAGAATTCCTTCAAGGATATCACTGCCATATTTGAAGCCCTTACGGTTGCGCTTCATTTTTTTTATCGTTTCGTCAAACGTGGCAAAAGTTGAATTCCGCTCAGTTATGAGCATATTTTTCAGCAGATAAAAATAAACAGGAGTGCTTTCAAAGTGGCCGTCCTGGAAGGCTATGAAATTCGAGCTGATAAAGATCAACTCTTCTGATTCGTAGTATTGAGTATTGCTTTCCAGTTTATTTTCTGCCTTCAGTTGTTCAAAATCTACCTTAAAAACGGTTTCTACGTTTTTCCTTTCACCATCAGTAGGAAATAGCAGATCGATCCAGAATATTTTCTCCACAGGAATATGCCGGAATTCATCAATTCCGTTGGCTTCTTTAACATCGCCCTCACTATGAAAAAAAACAGTAATCATGACAATTCAATTAATGATTTATTTTATGGTTTTCAATTCGTGCCGGTTAGTAAAGCGAACGCACTTTAATGGTTCCCTTCACGTTACCAAGAAGCTCCGCGACCACGCGGGATGCCTTCTTGTCTATATCCAGAACCACATACCCGATGTCGTCCCTTGTTTTAAGGTACTGCCCCAGGATATTAATATTATGCAGCGACAACTCAGAGTTGATGGCCGAGAGTACCCCCGGCACATTCTTATGGATATGCAGTATCCGGTGTGTATTCTCCTGCACAGGGAGGCTAAGCTCCGGCACAGATAGCGACCCCGTTGTAACGCCCGTATCCACGAAGGCAACTAACTTAGAGCTCACGTCCCGGCCTATGTTCACCTGCGCCTCTTCCGTGCTGCCGCCAATATGTGGGGTCAGCAATACATTCGGCATTTGCTGCAACGGACAACTGAATGCCGCGCCATTCTCGCCGGGTTCATCAGGATAAACATCAACTGCCGCTCCCGATAATGCGCCTGTTTGCAGTGCGCCGCTCATAGCATTCAGATCCACCACTTCACCCCGCGCAAAATTGATAAGAATAGCGCCCTTCTTGCACTGTGCAAGCGTCTTCTTATTGATCATATTGTGGGTGCCGGCGCCTGCGGGTGTATGTATGGAAATAACATCCGCCACCTTCAACAGGTCACTTAAGCTGCCTGCCTGGGCTGCGTTGCCAAGGGGCAGTTTTTTAACCGTATCGTAAAAGATCACCTTCATGCCAAGCGACTCGGCCATAATACTTACCTGGCTGCCTATGTTGCCATAACCTACCACGCCCATTGTCTTCCCGCGCAGCTCATGACTGTTGCGGGCTTCCTTCATCCATACACCATCGTGCATCAGCTTGTTCTTCTCCGGTATGCGGCGTATCAGCATGATAGCGGTGCCGATCACCAGTTCCGCCACCGACCGGGTATTTGAATAGGGCGCATTGAATATCACCACACCCTTCCGCATGGCGGCAACCATATCTACCTGGTCTGTGCCGATACAGAAGCAGCCCACTGCCAGCAGTTTTTCCGCTGCCTCAAGCACCCTGGCCGTAACATTTGTTTTAGACCTGATCCCCAGTATATGCACATTGCCTATGCGGCTCACCAGCTCCTCTTCCGTCAGTGCGGTTTTCAGATGAGTGATGTTTTCATAGCCGTTTTGCCTGAACTCCTGGACAGCCTCATCGCTTACATTTTCCAGCAGCAGGACCTTCAATTTACTCTTGGGATAACTTGTGGACATAGATCGGGGTAAAGATAATTGGAATTGAGGAATGGATTGTGGTGCTTTTTATCTGTGAACGCATGCTGCAAGTCAAGTAGGCTCGACAGGGGAAATATCGAACCAAATCTTTGAAGATTTGATGGAAATATTTAAGGTAGCGATGAGACTGCAGTTGTAGAAAATAATAAGAGCATCTATTCTGTCAACAGTTGTTCAACCTCATTTTTTAAGGTGGGCAGGTGTCTTGTTATAACTGCCCAAATCATTTCACTATTCACTGCGTCGTAGGCGTGGATGATCAGGTTTCGCTGGTCAACGATTTTACTTCCAGATGTAATCCGGATGTCTGGACGAAGTTTTAATAATCTGTTGGTTGCTTCTCCTATGATCTCAATTTCTCTTTCAACGGATCGACGTACCATTTTATTTTGGAGATAATAGTTGAAGTCGCGTTTGCCTTGTAAATAGCTATCTATAGCTTCTATGGAAACTAATATGTCTGTAAGGAATTTTTTCTGGCGTTCATCCATAAATTGGAACTGAAGTGCGGTTAATCTCCGAAATAAAGTACTTATTGGTCAGGCTATCCCGGGTGATCATGTCTACATCCCTGCCAAGAAGTCCCTTTAAATCGTAATACAAATCCCAAAGATTTTCACCCTTTATAATCGGGTCTGCCTCATCGTCAGGCTCAATCAGGAAGTCAACATCGCTGGCATCATCAAATGCATCCGTACAGGCAGAACCAAATACGTACGCTTTTTTAATTTTATGTTTTTTGAAAATGAAGCTTAATTCGGGTAGCTTGTTTTCAATAAATGAATGTACCATTTTCTTTCTTGTATGTTAACAAAAATAGAGCAACTGCAAAATACAAAAAAAGTCAACCATTTAATGGTTGACTTTTCGGTTGGTAGGCTCGACAGGGGAAATGTCGAAC